>CAKRON010000018.1 GCA_934373455.1 uncultured Marvinbryantia sp. | reverse complement strand
GCTTTCATCTTTACCTGGAGCTGCTGTCAGCCGTGTGAAGATTGAAGGTGTTCTGCATGAGTTTAGCTCCATTCCAGGTGTAAAAGAGGATGTCAGCGAGATTATCATGAATCTGAAATCACTGGCTATCAAAAATACCAGTGAGACAAATGAGCCAAAGATCGCCTATATTGAATACGAAGGCGAAGGTGTGGTTACCGCTGCAGATATTCAGGTTGACCAGGATCTGGAAATTCTGAATAAGGATCAGGTAATTGCAACGCTCAGTGGTGGACCTGACAGCAAGCTGTACATGGAGATCACAATTACAAAGGGCAGAGGTTATATCAGTGCAGATGAAGGAAAAACTCCGGATATGCCAATCGGTGTGATCGCTGTGGATTCTATTTACACACCGGTTGAACGTGTAAATATGACTGTAGAAAATACCCGTGTAGCACAGGCTACAGACTTTGACAAACTGACTCTGGATGTATACACCAATGGTACACTTGCTCCGGATGAAGCAGTCAGCCTTGCTGCAAAAGTGCTCAGCGAGCATTTAAGCCTCTTTGTCAATCTGTCAGAAAGCGCAAAAAATGCTGAGATTATGATTGAAAAAGAAGACAATGAAAAAGAAAAAGTTCTTGAAATGAATATTGATGAACTGGAATTATCTGTTCGTTCATATAACTGTCTGAAGAGAGCCGGTATCAATACTGTAGAAGAACTTTGCAACAGAACACCAGAAGATATGATGAAGGTTCGTAACCTTGGTCGTAAGTCTCTGGAGGAAGTACTTGCAAAACTGAAAGAATTAGGATTACAGTTGAATCCTAGTGAAGAATAATACAATAGAATGATGTTGCACGGGGAGTAAGCCCGAAGCGCATTCCCGCGTGCTCCAAAAATGGAGGAAAATAAAATGGCAGGCTATAGAAAACTTAGCAGAACATCAGCACAGAGAAAAGCTCTGATCAGAGGTCAGGTTACAGCTCTTCTTCAGCATGGTAAAATCGTTACTACAGAAGCGAAAGCAAAAGAAATCCGTAAGGAAGCTGAAAAGCTGATCGCTCTTGCAGTAAGAGAAAAAGATAACTTCGAAACAGTAACTGTTACAGCTAAAGTACCTCGTAAAGATGCTGAAGGCAAGAGAGTAAAAGAAGTTGTAGACGGAAAGAAAGTAACTGTTTACGATGAAGTACAGAAGGAAATCAAAAAAGATTCTCCTAGCAGACTTCACGCAAGAAGACAGATGAAAAAAGTTCTGTATACTGTAAAAGAAGTTCCAACTGAAGCAGCTGGAAAGAAGAAAAATACAAAAGAAATCGATCTGACAGAAAAGCTGTTCAATGAATATGCACCAAAATACGCTGACCGTAACGGTGGTTACACAAGAATCGTAAAGATTGGTCTTCGTAAAGGTGATGCAGCAATGGAAGTTCTTCTTGAGCTGGTATAAGATCGTTTTTGAAAGAGGTGTGATATCACACCTCTTTTTTTTCACCTGAGAAACGCTCATTTGTTGACATAAAAAATCAATTGCCCTATAATCTATATATCTGTGCAATTCGTGACTTTAGGCGAACATCACGATCTTAAAGGGGGAAGATGGCATGAAATTAACAAAGTTATTAGAACGATTAGAATACTCCTGTTTACAGGGAAATTTAGATAAAGAGATTACCGGAATTTATAATGACTCCAGGAAAGTGACAGAGAATTCACTTTTTATTTGTATTAAGGGTGCGGTATCAGATGGTCATTCTTATGCAGCACAGGTGGCAGAAAAAGGAGCATCTGTAATTGTCGTACAGGATCCGGTGGAAGTACCGGAATCAGTGACAGTGCTTCAGGTAGAAGACAGTCGTTATGCCATGGCGCTGATCGCGGCAGCATGGTATGATTATCCAGCTGAGAAATTAAGAGTGATCGGTATCACGGGCACAAAAGGAAAAACGACGACGACATATATGATCCGTTCTATTTTAGAAGCGGCCGGACATAAAGTCGGACTGATCGGAACCATTGAAGCGATTATTGGAAATAAAGTGATACCAGCCTGCAATACAACGCCGGAATCTATGACGGTACAGGAATATTTTGCTGAAATGGTGAATATCGGATGTGACAGTGTCGTAATGGAGGTATCTTCTCAGGGGCTGATGCTTCATCGTACAGCGGGTATTCCATTTGAAATTGGCATTTTTACAAATCTTGAACCAGATCATATAGGACCAGCAGAGCATTCCAGTTTTGAAGAATATCTGGAGTGCAAATCTCGGCTATTTAAGCAATGTAAGCTTGGTATTCTGAACGCAGATGATAAGCATCTGGAAGATATATTAAAAGGACATACTTGTCAGGTAGAGACGTATGGTTTTTCGGAAAAGGCTGATTTCAGAGCAACAGATTCGAAGCTGGTATCGAAGCCAGGATATCTGGGAATTGATTATCATGTAAGCGGAAAGAGAAATTTCCAGGTGGAAATCGACATCCCAGGCAAATTCAGTGTGTACAACTCACTGGCAGCGATCGCTGTATGTGATCATTTTGGAGTGACAGATGCGAACATTGTTTCCGCACTTAGCCAGGCTAAAGTAAAGGGTCGTATCGAAATGATAAAAGTATCAGATGATTTTACATTGATGATAGATTATGCACATAATGCGATGGCCTTGGAGAGCCTTCTTACAACATTGAAAGAATATCATCCTAAGAGACTGGTTTGTCTGTTTGGATGTGGTGGCAATCGTTCAAAATCCAGAAGATACGAGATGGGCGAGGTCGCAGGAAAACTGGCAGATTTTACGATTATTACATCGGATAACCCAAGATTTGAAGAGCCGGAAGCAATTCTTGCAGATATTGAATCTGCTATTTCAAAGACAGACGGTAAATATATTAAAATTACAGACCGTAAAGAAGCAATTGCTTATGCGATTCATCATGGACAGCCAGGAGATGTCATTGTACTGGCAGGCAAAGGTCATGAAGATTATCAGGAAATTTGTGGTGTCAAATATCCGATGGATGAAAGAGTACTGATTAAAGAAATTCTGGAAGAAGATGCTTCAAAATAAGAAACAGGAGAAAGTGAGAGCATGGCAAAATTGTACGCCAATATCATAGTAGATATTTCCCAGGAAAAGTTAGATCGTTCATTCAGCTACCTGGTTCCTGAAGCCATGCACAGTCAGATTCATGTAGGGGATGTGGTAGAGATCCCATTTGGAAAGGGAAATCGTATCACAAAAGGATATGTACTTGAGCTTACAGGTACAATACAGTATGATGAAAGCAAAATGAAGTCTGTACAGAAAATTCTGGTGAAGACACAGACCACGAGAAAAGATCGTCTGGTGGCACTGGCGTCCTGGATGCGGGACACTTATGGGTCTACCATGATTCAGGCTTTAAAAACAGTCATTCCGGTAAAGAAAAAAGTAAAGCAAAAAGAAAAACGAACACTGATTCTTCTGTTGTCGCAGGATGAGATAGAAGGAAAACTTGAATTTTATAAAAAAAAGAATCAAAAAGCCAGATATCGACTTTTACAGGCGTTGGCTGAGGAAAAAGAAATTCCATATGAGATTGCAATAGAAAAGCTGAATATTACGCCGTCTGTGATACGTGCTATGGAGGAACAAAAAGTCCTAAAGACGGAATCCATGCTTGTGTATCGAAATCCGATTCATCAGAAGAGCCAGGGAAGATATAACATAATATTAAATTCGGAGCAGCAGCGGATCGTCGATGCAATATGGGAAGATGAAAGCCATATCGTATCTATGATTCACGGAGTTACCGGAAGCGGTAAAACAGAAATTTACATGGAATTAATAGCGCGTACAATTGCAGAAAACAGGCAGGCAATTGTTCTGATTCCGGAAATCGCACTTACGTATCAGACTGTTATGCGGTTTTACCGAAGATTTGGTGATCGAATTTCTATTATACACTCCAGATTGTCGGCAGGAGAAAAATACGATCAGTTTCAAAGAGCTGAAAATGGTGATATAGACATCATGATCGGACCGCGGTCAGCATTATTTACACCATTTCCAAGACCAGGTCTTGTGATTATTGATGAAGAACATGAGAGTTCTTATAAAAGTGAGACGACACCAAGATATCATGCAAGGGAAACTGCAATTGAACTTGCCAGAATGGAACGTGCGAAAGTAATTCTCGGCTCAGCAACTCCATCCCTTGAGGCATATTATCGCGCAAAAAAGGGAGAATATGCATTATATACATTGAATAGAAGAGCAAGAAGCAGTATCTTACCAGAAGTATCAGTCGTAGATATGCGGGAAGAACTTAAAAATGGAAACCGCTCTATCATAAGCGATGCATTAAAAGAACAAATTGAAAAGAAATTACAGTCAGAAGAGCAGATCATGCTGTTTCTGAATCGACGTGGATATGCCGGTTTTTTGTCATGCAGATCCTGCGGGCACGTTATAAAGTGTCCACATTGCGATGTGTCACTGTCTGTCCACAATTATGGGAGAATGATATGCCATTATTGTGGATATGAAGAAAAAAGACCGGAAGTTTGTCCTAAGTGTGGTTCAACGTTTATCAGCACATTTGGAATCGGAACCCAACAGGTAGAGCAGGTGGTCAGGAAAATATTTCCGCATGCCCGGGTTCTTCGAATGGATATGGACACAACGCGAACCAAAAACGGACATGAAAAGATTTTATCAGCATTCCAGAATCAGGAAGCAGATATACTAATAGGAACACAAATGATTGTAAAGGGACATGATTTTCCGAATGTGACACTGGTTGGAATATTAGCGGCAGATCTTTCTCTTTATGCAGATGATTATAAGGCAGGGGAAAGAACGTTTCAGCTTCTGACACAGGCAGCTGGAAGGGCAGGAAGAGGCGAAAAACAGGGAAATGTCATTATACAGACCTATGATCCGGAACATTACTGTATCCAGGCATCGGCAAAACAGGATTACCAGGCGTTTTATGAGGAAGAGATGAGTTATCGGATGCTGGCAGATTATCCGCCCGCAGTTTTCATGATCTCAGTACATGGAAGCGGGAAGGACGAAGAGCATTTGCAGAAAGCAATGGAATATTTGGTGAAAGTAACGGAACGCATGCCAGAAAAGAAAGCAGTAAAGATATTTGGACCGGTATCCGAAAGTATTGGAAAGATACAGGATGAATATCGGAAAGTTATATATATTAAGGCAGAAGAACAGAACGTGTTGACCGGTATAAAAAATAAACTGGAAAAATACATGGAACTGAACGAAGGATATCGATCTGTTATGATACAGTTTGAACGGAACGATTAGATAAAAGATGATTAAAATAAAAAACAGAACAGAGCAGGAGGAAAATTATGGCAATCAGAGAAGTAAGAATACAGGGAGACAGTGTTCTTGAAAAGAAATGTAAAGAAGTAAAAGAAGTGACACCACGAATCCGTGAACTGATAGAAGATATGCTGGATACCATGTACGAAGAAAATGGTGTGGGTCTTGCTGCACCACAGGTAGGAATTTTAAAAAGAATTGTAGTAATTGATATTGGTGACGGTCCATATATTCTGATCAACCCGGTTATTGAACTGAAAGAAGGGGAACAGACCGGATATGAAGGCTGCTTGAGTCTTCCAGGAAAGAGCGGACTTGTTACAAGACCGATGCATGTACGTGTGAGAGCATACGATGAGGAAATGGAAGAATTTGTATTAGAGGGAGAAGAACTTCTGGCAAGAGCAATCTGTCATGAATGTGATCATCTGGATGGAATCATGTATACTTCACTGGTAGAAGGTGAACTTTATGACAACGAAGATCTTTACCAAAATGAGGAATAAGAAAGAAACAAAATGAAAAGGAGAGGATTCGAATGAGAGTAGTATTTATGGGAACACCGGATTTTGCAGTGGGAACGCTGAAGGCACTCATTGATTCCAGACATGAAGTAGTGGCAGTGGTGACACAGCCTGATAAACCTAAAGGACGGGGAAAAGCTATGCAGTTTACACCAGTAAAAGAAGTGGCTGCAGAAGCAGGTATTCCGATTCTTCAGCCTAAAAAAGTACGGGAAGCAGAAGTAATCGAAGAAATACAGAAATTTGAGCCGGAAGTGATTGTTGTAGTTGCATTTGGGCAGATTATTCCAAAAGCGATATTGGATATGCCAAAATACGGATGTGTGAATGTACACGCCTCTCTTCTTCCAAAATACAGGGGAGCTGCACCAATCCAGTGGGCAGTGATCGATGGAGAAGAAAAGTCAGGAGTTACTACCATGCAGATGGATGAAGGACTGGATACCGGGGATATGCTTCTGACGGAAGAAGTGATTTTGGCAGAAGATGAGACAGGAGGCAGTCTGTTTGATAAATTAAGCGAAGTAGGAGCACAGCTTCTGTTGAAAACTTTGGATGCACTGGAAGATGGAACAGTCGTTCCACAGCCGCAGCCAGAAGAAAGCCCGACACCTTATGCCGCAATGCTGAACAAGAAGATGGGTGAAATTGACTGGAATCAGAGTGCAGTAAAGATAGAACGTCTTGTTCGCGGATTAAATCCATGGCCAAGTGCCTATACGCACTTAGGTGGAAAAACTTTAAAGATCTGGAAAGCAGCTGTGCATCCATGTACGGGGGCAGGTGCAGATGCAGGAAGCGTGATTCTGACAGATAAAAAGCATTTCAGCATACAGACAGGTGATGGAATTCTGGAGATATTGGAACTGCAGCTGGAAGGAAAGAAGCGAATGACAGCAGATGCATTTCTTCGCGGATATCAGCTGGAAAATGGAACAATGATGGGATAATCTTGGAAAGAGGTGAAGAGCATGTTGTTAAGTTATGCAGGTTATTACGGATATGGTTCAATGTATTGGGATCCAACGATGATTTTGGCATTGCTTGGGTTGGTTCTGACAATGATAGCATCATCGAGAGTAAATGCAACATTTGCCAAATATAACAAAGTCAGATGTATGGCAGGACTGACCGGGGCTCAGGCTGCAGAAAAAGTACTCCATATGGCGGGCATCTATGACGTGCGTATTGAACATATTTCAGGAAAACTGACAGATCATTATGATCCGAGAGACAAGGTTTTGCGTCTCTCAGACAGCACTTATAATAGTGCCTCTGTAGCAGCAGTCTGCGTAGCAGCTCATGAATGCGGTCATGCAATACAGGATCAGAAACAGTATGGTCCGCTGGTACTTCGCAGTACGCTTGTACCGGCTGCCAATATTGGTTCACAGCTGTCATGGCCGATATTTTTTGCAGGTCTTATATTTTCAATACAGCCATTAGTGACAGTTGGAATTATATTATTTTGCCTGGCAGTACTGTTTCAGCTTGTAACACTTCCGGTAGAGTTTAATGCCTCATCCAGAGCTCTGGAGATTCTGGATCAGGGAGGTGTTCTGGGAAGCACAGAAATGAATGGTGCAAGAAAAGTACTTCATGCAGCAGCAATGACATATGTGGCAGCATTGGCAAGTTCCCTGCTGCAGCTGCTGAGACTTATTTTAATAGCAAGGAGGAACGATCGTGACTAAACCAGTTAATACCAGAGAAATCATTCTTGGAATTCTGTGGGAAATTACAGAGGAAGAACGATACAGTCACGTGGTGATAAGAGAAACACTGGAAAAATATCAGTATCTGGAGAAAAGAGACCGGGCATTCATCTCGAGAGTCGCTGAAGGTACGATGGAAAATCTGATAGAGCTGGATTATATTCTTGAGCAATTTTCCAGTGTAAAAGTAAAGGATATGAAACCGTTTATCCGAAATCTTTTAAGAATGTCAGTATATCAGCTGAAATATATGGACAGCGTACCGGATTCTGCTGTCTGCAATGAGGCGGTTAAGCTGGCACAAAAAAAAGGATTTTACACGTTAAAGAATTTTGTAAACGGAGTTTTGCGTAATGTGGCAAGAAATATGGAACAGATACAGTATCCAGATAAAGAAAAAACACCAAGAAGGTATCTTTCTGTTACATACTCTATGCCTGAATGGATTCTGAAAAAATGGTTAGAGCAGTTTGACTTTCAGACAGTAGAGACTATCTGTCAGAGCATGCGAAAAGAAAGTCCAACCTGTATTCGATGTAATTTAAGCAAAGCAACAAAAAAAGAAATTATAGAGAGTCTGGAGACACAGAATATTACAGTAAAAGAAGTACCTTATCTGGATTATGCACTGGAAATTTCAGATTATAATTATCTTCAGGCGATACAGGCATTTAAAGACGGCTTGTTCCAGGTACAGGATGTCAGCTCCATGCTGGTAGCAGAGATCGCAGATCCGAAATGGGGAAATTACTGTATAGATGTCTGCGCCGCACCGGGTGGGAAAAGCCTTCATTTATCAGATAAACTGGCTGGAAGCGGTTATGTGGAAGCAAGAGATCTGACAGATTATAAAGTGGAGCTGATGAGGGAAAATCTGGAGCGTACAAAGCGTATCAATATGGAGGCCATTAAGCAGGATGCAACAGTATTTGATGAAAACTCAGTAGAAAAGGCAGACATCCTGTTGGCAGATCTCCCATGCTCAGGTCTTGGAGTAATGGGAAGAAAACCAGATATCCGTTACAAAATGACGGAAAGAAAGCAGCAGGAACTGGTAAAGATTCAGAGAAAAATATTAGATACCGTATGGTCTTATGTGAAAGTCGGAGGAACATTGATTTACAGCACCTGTACCATTGGCGCAGATGAGAATCAATATAATGTGAAATGGTTCCTGGAAAATTATCCGTTCCAATTGGAAAGTCTGGATCCATATATTTGCGAGGAGCTACACAGCAAAACAACGAAAGCAGGCTATATACAGCTGCTTCCCGGCATACATAGTTCTGATGGTTTTTTTATCGCCAGATTTAAGAGGATAAAATGATGGAAAAGAAAGATTTGAAATCACTGAATTATCAGGAATTACAGGATGAGTTAGTAGCAATTGGTGAAAAGGCATTTCGCGGAAAACAGATATATCAGTGGCTTCATGAAAAATTGGTGAATACACCGGAAGAGATGGGAAATATCCCGGCGGCACTGAAAGAAAAATTAAAATTACAATATACCTGCAGCAGTTTGCAGATGATTGATGTATTTACTTCCGAAATTGACGGAACACAGAAGTATTTATTCCGTCTTCATGATGGCAATATCATAGAAAGTGTGTTAATGAAATACAAACATGGAAATTCTGTGTGCGTATCATCTCAGGTCGGCTGCCGTATGGGATGCCGTTTCTGTGCTTCTACATTAGGAGGACTTACAAGAAATCTTCTTCCGGGAGAAATTCTGGATCAGGTGTATCAGATACAGAAGTACAGTGGAGAGAGAGTATCAAATCTGGTGTTGATGGGAACCGGAGAACCTTTGGATAATTATGATAATGTAGTAAAATTTATCCGTATGCTCAGTGACGAACATGGATTAAATATCAGTCAGCGAAATATAACAATATCGACCTGCGGAATTGTTCCGAGAATCTATGATCTGGCAAAAGAAAAACTGCAAATTACACTGGCGTTGTCTCTTCATGCGGCAACACAGGAAAAGCGAATGGAACTGATGCCAATAGCATATAAATATAATTTAAATGATGTTATAGAAGCCTGCAGATATTATTACGAACAGACCGGCAGAAGACTGACGTTTGAGTACAGTCTGGTCGGCGGTGTAAATGATACCGAAAAAGATGTACAGCAGCTTGTCAGTCTGGTTGGCGGGCTTAACTGTCACATTAACCTGATTCCGGTAAATCCGATTAAAGAAAGAAGTTACGTGCAGTCCAATGCCAAAGTAATTATGAACTTTAAAACCAAACTTGAAAAATGTGGAATAAATGCTACAATTAGAAGGGAAATGGGTCGCGATATTGGCGGTGCATGCGGACAGCTGAGAAAGAGCTACATGGATGGTGAATTGGAGACAAGAGGAGACGAAGGTACATGAAAAGTTACAGTTTGACAGATACCGGACGTGTACGAAGCATGAATGAAGATTATGCATTTGTATCGGAACGTCCGATAGGAAGACTCCCAAATCTTTTCGTAGTTGCAGATGGAATGGGCGGACATAATGCGGGAGAAAGAGCTTCCAGTTATGCAGTAGAAGTCCTTTTACAGAGCATTCGGAAAAATAAAGAGAAGAATCCGGTCAAAGTAATGCGAAGGGCGATTGAAAGTGCCAATGATATGGTATATCAGGAATCAATTTCAAGTGATAGAAGCAGAGGAATGGGTACGACCATGGTAGCGGCAGTAATCTGTAAAGACAGATTATATGTTGCAAATGTGGGAGACAGTCGTCTTTATATTATTAACAGCCAGATACGGCAGATTACCAAAGATCATTCACTGGTAGAAGAAATGGTCAGATTGGGAAAACTAACGAAGGAAGAAGGAAGAAATCATCCTGACAAGAATATCATAACCAGAGCAGTCGGAGCAGAAGAAACGGTGCAGATAGACTGCTTTGAGGAAAGAATTGGTATCAGGGATATAGTTTTATTATGCTCTGACGGACTAACCAATATGGTCAGCGACGAGCAGATTCAACAGATAATAAATACAGAAAAAAACCTGCAGAAAGCTGCTGAATTGCTTGTGGAGACAGCAAACCGTAATGGTGGAAGAGACAACATTACAGTATTACTGATTAGCAGGAAAAGTAATGAGGTGAAATAATGTTGAAGGAAGGCATGTTTATACAGGGACGATATGAAATCGTTGGAAAAATCGGTGCCGGCGGTATGGCAGATGTATATAAAGCAAGAGACCATAAGTTGAATCGATTTGTGGCTGTTAAAGTACTGAAAGCAGAATTCCGTGAAGATAAGGCATTTATTACAAAATTTCGGGCAGAGGCACAGGCAGCAGCTGGTCTTGCACATCCCAATATTGTAAATATCTATGATGTCGGAGAAGAAAAAGGTGTATATTTTATCGTGATGGAGCTTGTCGAAGGGATTACCTTAAAAGAGTACATCGCAAAAAAAGGAAGACTGGCTGTACGGGAAGCTACAAGTATTGCCATACAGGTATCCCAGGGGCTGGAAGCAGCACATAACAGCGGAATTATTCACAGAGATGTGAAGCCGCAGAATATCATTATTTCTACAGATGGCAAAGTGAAGGTGACAGATTTCGGAATTGCACGAGCAGCCACGAATAATACAATCAGTACAGCTGTGATGGGATCCGTACATTATACATCTCCGGAACAGGCGAGAGGCGGATACAGCGACGCAAAAAGTGACATTTATTCACTTGGAATTACGTTGTATGAAATGTTGACAGGACATGTGCCATTTGATGGGGACAGTACAGTAGCAATTGCAATTAAACATTTGCAGGAAGAAATGAAATCGCCGGAAGTCTATGTGGCAGATCTTCCAAGAAGTACCGTTCAGATTATCTACAAATGTACGCAGAAAAGTCCAGACAGAAGATATGCCAACATGGCAGAACTGATACGGGATTTAAAAGAGTCACTTGTGAACCCGGAGGGAGATTTTGTACAGATTGCAACGAATCCAGGAGGGCGAACAGTAGTCATATCCAAAGAAGAACTGGGAGCAATTAAGGAAGGATATAACAGCAACAGAGGAAACCAGGAAAATGTTTATCATCCTGTAAACCCGGCAGAAAATAATGACAATTATGGAAATGACTATCAGGGTGAGCCGACAGGAGCTCCTTATCGAAACGGATATGGAAATGGAAATGATCCATCTTATGACCCATATACGTATGGTATGGATTCCAGAGCATATGGAAACAGAGGATATGATTATCAGGGAGAAAACAGATCTTACCAGTATGAGGAGGATGACGACGGTATTTTGAATCCAAAGTTAGAAAAAATAATGACAGTCGGCAGTGTGATCATTGCAATTCTTATAGCGGCTATCTTTTTGGGATTGATTGCTAATGCACTTGGTATCTTTAAATTTAGTCTGCCGGGGCTGTTTACACAGAATAAGACAACAACTGCAACGGAGACACAGGTCGGAAATTCTACAACAAATGGAAGTTCTGACACTACAACCGGGCAGGTACAGCAAAATGAAACAACAGCAGTTCAGACCCAGACGGAAACAACAGCAGTGTCTGATACACAGTCAGAGACGGAAAGTGCGACTACAGAATCTGAGACAGAGTCTCCGATTCAGATAGAGAGCGGCAGCGCAGAGATACCAGATGTAACGGGTAAGGATTATGATACAGCGGTGGACGAACTGATGCAGGCTGGTTTTTATGTCAGCAGACAGGACGATGCCAGTGATACTGTAGCAGCCGGAACCGTGATCAGCCAGAGCATGACAGGAAATGCCACACCTGGAAGTACCGTGATTTTGATTGTGAGCAGCGGTCCGGAACAGACTTCTACAGATGGTATGTGGATGTGTAATGCGCAGCTTGAATCGCCATCAAATTATAATGGTCAGGCAGTTCGTCTGATACTGGAACAGGATGGCGAACAGACTGTATTGATGGAAGGCGTTCCGATTTCTTTCCCATATGATTTATCTGTGCAGGGTGCAGCCAATGAATCGACAGGACGTGTATATTTGTATGTTTATAATGATGAGACAGGTGATTACGAATTGTTGGTAACTTATGATAATATTCCATTTAGTCAGGTAAATTAGCAGATGCAGGGAAAAATTATAAAAGGAATTGCCGGGTTCTATTATGTAGAGACGGAAGAATGTGGATTATATGAGTGTAAGGCGAAAGGCGTTTTTCGTAAAGAAAAGATGAAACCGCTGGTGGGTGATAATGTAGAAATTTCTGTTCTTGATGAGGAAAAAAAGACTGGAAATGTGGACAGAATCCTGCCGAGAAAAAATACATTGATACGACCGGCGGTAGCAAATATTGATCAGGTTTTAGTGATATTTGCAGCAGCAAGTCCGAAACCAAATCTGAATTTATTAGATCGCTTCCTGGTTTCTATGGAAATGCAGGGAGTTCCAGCGGTGATCTGTTTCAACAAGCAGGACATGATAGAAGATTCAGAAAAGGAACGTCTGGCTCATATTTATGAAAACAGTGGATGCAGAGTATTATTTACCTGTGCCAGGAAAAAAGAAGGAATCGATCAGATTCTGGAAATATTAAAAGAAAAAACAACGGCAGTGGCAGGCCCTTCCGGAGTGGGAAAATCTTCTATTGTAAACATTCTGGCACCGGAAGCGCAAATGGAAACTGGTGAAATCAGCAAAAAGATTGACCGTGGAAAACATACCACAAGGCATTCAGAGATTCTTCCAATGGGACATCATACATTTATTTGTGATACTCCGGGATTCAGTTCTCTTGCAGTGTGGGATATGGAGAAGGAAGAATTGAAGGGATGCTTTCGAGAATTTGATAAATATGAGGGACAGTGCCGATTTCAGGGATGCACACATACACATGAACCGGGATGTGCTGCAAAAGAAGCATTGGAAGCAGGTCAAATCAGCGAAGAGAGATATCAAAATTATCTGGAGATGTATACAGAACTGAAAGAAAAGAGGAGATACTGATATGAATATTTTATCACCATCGATTCTGGCTGCAGATTTTACGCAGCTGGGAGAAGAGATCAGGAGGGCAGATGAGGCCGGGGCACAATACATTCATTATGATGTGATGGACGGCATGTTTGTACCAAGTATCACTTTTGGAATGCCCGTATTATCATCAATCAGGAAAATTACAGAGAGAATTCTGGATGTCCATTTGATGATCGAAAATCCGGAACGCTATATAGATGAATTTGCCGACTGCGGAGCAGATATCATTACGGTGCATGCGGAAAGCTGCAGACATCTGGACAGGGTGATTTCACAGATACATCAAAAGGGGATCAAAGCAGGAGTAGCTTTAAATCCGGCAACATCTTTAAGTGTATTGGATTATATACTGGATAAAGTGGACATGGTTTTGATCATGACAGTAAACCCTGGATTTGGTGGGCAGAAATTTATTGAAAGTTCATATGATAAAATTCGCGAATTAAAAAAACGGATTACAGAAAAGAAGCTTCAGACAGATATCCAGGTGGATGGCGGTATTAACGCAGAAACATTGCCAGGTGTACTGGAAGCAGGTGCAAATATCATAGTGGCAGGATCAGCAGTATTTAAGGGAGATATCCAAAAAAATGTGCAGGAACTGCTGTCGATGATGAATGGGCACGATTTGAACAGAGGAAGCGCAAGATGAAAACAATCATTATCAATGGGGGCAATATCGAAGATGATTTTGCCCTTCATTTTATGCAGAAAGAGACATACGATTATGTCATTGCAGTAGATAAAGGTCTGGAGTTTTGCTACCGGGCAGGTATCCGGCCAGATGAAATGCTGGGAGACTTTGATTCAGCCAGACCGGAAACAAAGAATTATTTTGAAAAACTGTCCATTCCGGTGCAGTTGTATAAACCAGAGAAAGATCAGACGGATATGGAAAATGCCATGCGTCTGGCAATAAAAAGGGGCAGCAGTGAAATACTGGTTCTCGGAGCAACCGGAACAAGAATGGATCATGTGCTGGGGAGCATCTATGATCTGGCAATTGCACTGGAGGCAGGAATCCCATGTGCGCTGATAGATTCACACAACAGGATCCGGATGATAAAAAAGAATCTGGTGATAAAAAAATCAGAGCAATATGGAAAATATGTGTCGATTCTTCCATTTGGTGGAAAAGTGGAAAAGATTACTTTAAAAGGTTTTTATTATCCATTAAATGAATATCAGATGCAGGCTGATGAAGGATTAGGCATCAGCAATGAAATTGTAGATGAAGAAGCAGAAATCAGTCTGGAATCAGGCAGGCTGATTGTAGTGGAATCGAAAGATTAATTGTCGAATTATGACGAGATTTGCGGTCGGAAAAACTTGCATTTATGTCGTTTTCTGTGCTAAACTGTGTGGGAATCGAAGATATAAAAGAAAAATGCAGGAATTCCGCGAAAAATGTAAAAAGGAATGACTGTAGGAGGAAATAAACATGAAACTTGGAATCGTAGGACTTCCAAATGTTGGAAAAAGTACATTATTTAATTCATTAACAAAAGCAGGAGCAGAATCAGCGAATTATCCGTTCTGTACGATTGACCCAAATGTGGGTGTTGTTATGGTGCCGGATGAAAGACTGAAGTTATTGTCTGATCTGTATCACTCAGCAAAAGTTACACCGGCTGTAATAGAATTTGTGGATATTGCAGGTCTTGTAAAAGGAGCATCAAAGGGAGAAGGTCTTGGAAACCAGTTCCTTGCAAATATCCGTGAAGTGGATGCAGTTGTACATGTGGTTCGTTGTTTTGAAGACCCGAATGTTATCCACGTAGATGGAAGCGTAGATCCGGTCAGAGATATAGAAACAATCAATCTGGAACTGATTTTTTCAGATATTGAGATTCTGGAGAGAAGAATTGCCAAGACAGTAAGAGGCGCAAGAAATGATAAGATGCTGGCAAAAGAACTGGAACTTCTGAATCGCCTGAAAGCACATCTGGAAGAAGGAAATCTGGCTATCACTTATCAGACAGATGACGAGGATGAACAGAAGTGGCTGGCAGAATATAATCTGCTTACAGGAAAACCGGTTATATTCGCTGCCAATGTATCAGAAGACGATCTGGCAGATGACGGTGCATCGAATCCATATGTTGCAGAAGTCCGTGAACATGCAAAAGAGCAGCACAGTGAGGTATTTGTAATCTGTGCACAGATTGAACAGGAAATTGCAGAACTGGAAGACGATGAAAAAAAGATGTTTCTGGAAGATCTTGGTTTGTCAGAATCTGGTCTGGAAAAGCTGATTAAAGCAAGTTATCGTCTGCTGGGGCTGATTAGTTATCTGACAGCAGGAGAGACTGAGACACGTGCATGGACGATCAAGATCGGAACAAAAGCACCGCAGGCAGCAGGAAAGATACATTCTGATTTTGAAAGAGGATTTATCCGTGCGGAAGTAGTGAATTATAAAGATCTTCTGGAATGCGGAAGTCTTTCAGCTGCAAAAGAAAAAGGTCTGGTAGGACTGGAAGGAAAAGATTATGTAGTGAAAGACGGAGACGTTATTTTATTCCGTTTTAATGTGTAGTGTTCAGAAAATGACTGGAGAATCGTTATGAATGAATCCACAATTCTGTTTCCTCACATTCACGTGGCACTGAAGTATGTAGGAAAGACGGTGACTGTTGCCGGGTTTGAAATTGCTTATTATGGCATTATCATAGCACTTGGGATGACAATGGGAATTTCACTTATTTTCAGGCTTGCGAGGAAAAGCGGACAAAATGAGGACATGTATGTAGATCTGACATTGGTGACAATGATTTGTTCCATTCTGGGTGCCAGGATATACTACGTACTGTTTAGCTGGAAAGATTACAAAGATAATCTGATCGAGATATTTCATATCCGTAATGGAGGACTGGCTATTTATGGAGGCGTTCTGGCAGGATTGTTGACAATCTGGCTGTTTTCCAAAATAAAGAAAAAGAATGTCTGGCTTCTTATGGATACTGTTTGCCCAGGTGTGGTAGTAGGTCAGATTATCGGGCGATGGGGTAATTTTTTTAATAGAGAGGCTTTTGGTGGCTACAGTGATTCGCTTCTGGCAATGGCCCTGCCGAAAAATGCAGTACGGCAAGGTGAAATTACAGAACAGATGCTGCAGCACTTAAAAGTAATAGATGGAGTGGAATTCATACAGGTACATCCGACCTTTTTGTATGAATCCCTCTGGAACCTGTTGTTACTATTCTGTTTGTTGTGGCTGTGGAAACATAAAAAGTATCATGGTCAGATAGCACTTGCCTATCTGGCAGGGTATGGTATCGGAAGAATCTGGATTGAGAGCTTACGCACTGACCAGCTGCTGTTACCGGTAGTTGGGATTCCGGTTTCACAAGTGGTATCTGCAATACTGATTCTGTTTTCGGCAGGTATGATGGCATACAGAAAAAAAGATGTGGGAACCTTGTAAGTACTGTGAGAAAAGAAAGGATAAGAGGGGTATATGAGCAGCATTGAATCATTAAAAAGAGAGATTGAAAAAGAAAGAGAAATTTTGGATCACATGTTGACAACAAAAGGAATGACAGAGGTAATTGAACAGAGCCAGAAGCTGGATCTTATGATCGAAAGATACATGGATCTGACAAATTAGTGGATAAGAAACAAAAAATGGATGAATTGGAGCACCTTGTTTTTCAGGTGCTCCTTTTTATGTGGATAACATATGAAAAGTTTTGATTTTAAAGAAAAAAAGCTTGTTTTTTTTATATGTATGCATTATTATTAATGTGTAAGTGGAGCAAAGTGGTGATTAGTGGGGATAAATGGAACACAAGTGGTTCGATCCCAGGTCATACAAAGTGAAAGAGATTTTCTGAAAGCAGGTGCTGTCTTTATGTTCATGGGTGAATATAATCATACGATAGACACCAAAGGCAGACTGATCATTCCTTCCAAATTCAGAGATGAACTCGGAGATGAATTTGTGGTGACAAAGGGATTGGATGGCTGTCTATTTGTATTTCCAAATCAGGCTTGGCAGGAGTTCGAAGAAAAACTTCGTGCATTACCGCTTACCAATAAAAGCGCAAGACAATTCTCACGTTTCTTTGTGGCAGGAGCCACACCGTGCGAACTGGACAAGCAGGGGAGAATTCTTTTACCGGGTACGTTAAGAGAATTTGCTGGTCTGGATAAAGAAGTCGTACTGACTGGAATGTTAAATCGAATCGAGATCTGGAGCAAAGACAAATGGATGGAAAATAATTCATTTGACGATATGGATGACATTGCAGAGCAGATGACTGACTTGGGGCTGATCATATAACCTGGGGAGGACTATATGGAGTTTAGTCATAAATCTGTATTACTGAATGAGACAATAGATGCATTACAGATCAAGCCTGATGGCATTTATGTAGACGGTACACTTGGCGGTGGCGGACATTCTTATGAAATCTGTAAGAGATTGTCAGACAAAGGAAGGCTGATCGGAATCGATCAGGATGCAGCCGCAATTGAGGCAGCATCACAGCGCTTAGGGGAGTTTAAAGATAGAGTAACGATCATTCGCAGTAACTACTGCGAAATGAGAGCGCAGTTGAATAGCATTGGAATTACATCTGTAGACGGGATCATTTTAGACCTTGGTGTATCCTCTTACCAGCTGGATACAGCAGAACGCGGCTTTACCTATCGCGAAGATGTGTCGCTGGACATGAGAATGGATCAGCGGCAGGCACGAACTGCAAAGGATATTGTGAACGATTATAGTGAGATGGAACTGTACAGGATCATCAGAGACTATGGGGAGGACAAGTTTGCAAAGAATATTGCGAAACATATCGTGCAGGCAAGGCAGGAAAAACCACTGGAGACAACTGGGGAGTTGATTCAGGCAATAAAAGCGGCAATACCTATGAAGGTACGTGCGGTAGGAGGACACCCGGCTAAAAAGACCTTCCAGGCTATTCGAATTGAGTTAAACAATGAACTGGGAGTCCTGAAGGACTCTCTGGATGACATGGTAGATTTACTGAATGATAAAGGGCGACTTTGTATTATCACATTTCATTCGCTGGAAGACCGGATTGTGAAAAATCATTTCCGAACCAGTGAGAATCCATGTATTTGTCCAAAGGAATTCCCGGTATGTGTGTGTGGAAGGGTCTCAAAGGGAAAAGTTGTGACAAGAAAACCAATTTTGCCTGGCGAAGAAGAATTAGAAGAGAATTCCAGATCCAAAAGCGCAAAATTGAGAGTATTTGAAAGAAAGATTTAAAGGAGTTGTTGTATATGGCTGCGTCAGCAAGAAGGATACAATCGAATAGAGAAATGACAGGCAGCCCACAGAGACGTGATTACACCAATACATATATTGATGGAAACGTGATCCGCCATGTACAGGCAGTACCAGAGCGAAAGGCTGATCGAAGAAGCAGAGAACAGTCACAAAGAAGAGCGGAAGTGAGCAGACAGGCAAGACGCAACAGAGAAAAAGCTCTTCGGATGAATGTACCGTATGTGTCCTTTCTGACAGCTGTGTCTGTAGCAACGGTATTTGTGTGTGTGAATTTTTTGCAGCTGCAGTCAGAAGGCATCAGCTATCGTAATAAGATTGCATCATTGGAAAGTCAGCTGACAGAATTGAAGCTGGCGAATGATAATGCATATGAAGAAGCAGTGTCTTCCGTAGATATGGAAGAAGTAAAGCGGATTGCAGTGAATGAGCTTGGAATGACTTATGCCGATGAGGGACAGATTATATTGTATAACAATCAGGAGGGTGACTATATCCGTCAGTATGCGGAAGTCCCGACTGAGTAGCAGATGAGTGAGGAACCGAATTGGGAACAAAACGAAAAAAAGAACAGAAGTTTACCAGAGAAATGCAAATAAAGCTGATGGCTATATTTGCATTTGTTTTATTACTGCTGGTTGCACTGAATCTGGTAATCGCACATATCAATGTGACAAATGGGGATAAGTATGCAAAGCAGGTATTATCTCAGCAGACGTATGACAGCAGGACAATTCCATTTCGAAGAGGTGAAATTCAGGACAGAAATGGAAATGTACTTGCCAAGAGTGAAAAAGTATATAACGTAGTTTTGGACTGCGAAGCAATTAACAGTGTGGAAGACTATGTGGAACCGACGATTGCAGCAGTTTCGGAAGTGTTTGATTTGGATTCAGCTACGGTAAGAGAATGTATCTGTGGAGAAGAAACGAAAGAAAGCCGCTACCAGGTGATAAAAAAAGAAATCAGTCTGGAAGAAAAACAGGCATTTGAGGATTACACAGATACTTCAGAAGACAGAAATTTGTCAGAAGCGAAACGCGAGGAATTGAATAATATACAGGGAGTATGGTTTGAAGAAGATTATGTGCGAACCTATCCGATGGACACTTTAGCCTGCACAGTAATTGGATTTGCAAACAAATTAAATGATGGTATCTCAGGTCTGGAATCCTATTACACAGAAATTTTAAATGGTGTGGACGGAAGAGAGTATGGATATTTGAATCAGGATATGGAGCTGGAAGAGAATATCATTGAACCAGAAGACGGCAACAGCATTGTCAGCACAATTGACATGAACATTCAACAGGTGGTGGAAAAGTATATTGCCCAGCTGGAAGAAGAAAATAAGAATGGTCCTCGTGAGAAGACCGCAGGTCATGCCAGTTTAAATACAGGCGTTATTGTGGCAAATCCGAACAATGGTGAAATTCTCGCAATGGCGACAGATAAGACGTTTAATTTAAATGATCCACAGAATCTGGATGGCTGGTATTCGGAAAAAGAGCAGAAGGCTATGACCGAAGAGGAAAAAAGTGAGGCATTGAGCAGTCTCTGGTATAATTTCTGTGTATCTGAAGCCTTTGAGCTTGGCTCCACCTATAAGCCGAATGTAGTAGCGGCAGCATTGGATTCCGGGAGTATTACAGAAGATTTTGGTATGACATGTATTGGATATCTGCAGCCGTTGACAAATGAAGATCCGATTGCCTGCACAGGAACTCATGGTGAGGAATCGATTAAAGATATCATCCGTAATTCCTGTAACCCTGGTATGATGACCATAGGTTTTCAGATGGGAATTGATACTTTCTGTAAATATCAGGATATTTTTGGATTTGGAAAACGAACCGGTATTGATCTGCCAAATGAAAATGCAGGTTATCTGTATAATACCAATACGATGGGGACGATGGAACTGGCGACGTGTTCTTTTGGACAGGGATTTACGGCAACGATGATTCAGGAAGTTCAGTCGTTCTGTGCAGATATAAATGGTGGATATCTCTATAAGCCTCATATTGTAAAACAGATTTTGGATTCCGATGGAGGCGTGGTGAGAAATATAAATCCACTGGTGATGGCACAGCCGGTATCTTCAAAGACATCTGCATTGATCAGAGAGTATCTGGAAGCAGTAGTAACGGATGGAACAGCGACATCTGCTGCGATTCCAGGGTATCGTATCGGAGGAAAAACCGGAACAGCAGAAAAGCTTCCACGTGGAGACGGTCGCTATATTATCTCATTTATCTGTGCCGTGCCGATTGATGATCCACAGGTAGTGGTTTATACAGTGATTGATGAGCCAAACATTGAAGATCAGGAAAATGGTAGTTATACAAAAGATCTTGCCAGAAATATTCTCACAGAGATCTTGCCATATCTTGGAATTTATCCAACAGAAGAGATCACAGAGGAAGAACGCCAGTCTCTTGGAATTCAGGTAGAAAAAGAAGGCGGAGATACCCAGTGGGTATCCCAGTATGTATATGATGAGTATGGCAATATTGTATACGACGAGACAACCTGGGAACCAATGACCGAGATGGTGGAAGTGGACGAAAATGGAAATGTGGTATCCTCAGAAAGTGAAGATACAGCAGATGATAATACCAATCTATACGGAAATGTAGCGCCTCCGGAGCCGCAGGGTGAGGAGCAGATAGATGAAAATTGGTCGGATGGTGTAACCAGCCAGGATTTACAGATTGGAATGCAATAAAAAGAAAAGAAATAACCCCGCAGGATTTTTCATAGATTAGAAAGAAGAATTCTGCGGGGAATTTTTATGCGAACATACCATAAAAGAAAAATTGTTGTTGTGTTTCTTGGAACACTGTTGCTGATGATGGGATTAATTGTGCGACTTGGATGGCTTATGCTTGGCAAAGCGGAATATTATGGGAAAAAAGCTCAGGATTTACATGAAAGAGAGCGGAGCATAAAAGCGCTGCGAGGAGAAATATGGGATCGGAATGGTATGGTCATAGCAGCAAATCAGACAGTCTGTACCATATCAGTGATACACAGTCAGATAAAGGAACCTGAAAAAGTGATTCAGATTTTGGCCGAAGAATTAGATATGGAAGAAGAAAAAATAAGAACAAGAGTGGAAAAAAGGAGTTCCATAGAGAGAATACGTACCAATGTTCCAAAAGAAACCGGAGACCGAATACGAAAATATGAGCTGGATGGTGTAAAAGTAGATGAAGATTATAAAAGATATTATCCTTTTGGTAGCCTGGCGTCGACGGTGATAGGATTTACGGGAGGAGACAATCAGGGGATAGTGGGACTGGAAGTACAGTATGATGATATACTACAGGGAACAAAAGGAAAAATCCTTACGATGACAGATGCCAGAGGAATTGAATTGCCCGATGCAGGCGAAAGCAGAAAGGAACCGATTGCAGGAAATACATTGCAGGTGAGTCTGGATGTGAATATTCAGTCCTACGCTGAGCAGGCGGCATACCAGGTAATGGAAAAAAAGCAGGCAGATGGTGTGTCGATTTTAATCATGAGACCGGATAATGGCGAGATTCTTGCGATGGTAAATGTTCCGGAATATGATCTGAATGATCCCTTCACATTAAATATCGATACGACCGGCATGAGTGAAAAAGATATTGCAGATGCCAGAAATCAGATGTGGAGAAATGACTGCATCAACGACACATATGAACCTGGGTCTACATTTAAAATCATTACAGCATCGGCAGGTCTTGAAGAAGGGGTAGTGGGACCAAATGATACATTTTATTGCCCGGGATATAAGATTGTAGATGACAGGCGCATCAGATGCCATAAAACGTCAGGACACGGATCAGAAAATTTTATCCAGGCTGCTCAGAATTCCTGTAATCCGGTATTTATAGAAGTCGGACTGCGCCTTGGAGCGGAACGTTATTATCATTATTTTAAAAAGTTTGGTCTTTTGGAAAAAACAGGAATTGATCTTCCGGGAGAAGCAGGAACGATTATGCATAATCCTGAAAAAATAGGACAGGTGGAGCTGGCAACCATAGCTTTCGGACAGTCTTTTCAAATTACGCCAATACAGCTGGCCGCAACAGTGTCATCTTTAATAAATGGAGGAAAAAGAATTACGCCACATCTGGGAGTCAGTATTTGGGATGATTGTGGAGTATTACTGGAAAAAATTCAATATCCGGAAGGTAAACAGATACTATCAGAGAAAACCTCAGAAACCATGCAATACATTTTGGAGCAGGTAGTAGATGGGGGAAGCGGGAAAAATGCCTATATAAAGGGATACCATATTGGCGGAAAAACAGCAACATCAGAGACACTTCCAAGAAGCGCCAATCATTATATTTCTTCTTTTATTGGGTTTGCTCCTGCAGAAGAACCGAAAGTGCTGGGACTTTGTGTAATTCACAATCCTCAGGGCGTCTATTACGGAGGAACGATAGCGGCACCGGTGATCCGGGATATTTTTGAAAATATCCTGCCGTATCTGGAAATTTATGCAGAGGAGAACATGGAAAAAGAAGAAAAATGAGCGGCACATAGACAGGGAGACAACTTTCAGTTGCCAGATACTCTAAAAAGACGTATAATTCATGTATATATAGACTTTTTGGAGGAAGAAAAAATGATAAGCATAGAAGTGATTCTTTCATTACTTATTGCATTTGCAATAAGCGTATTACTGAGTCCGTTCGTGATTCCATTTTTGAGAAAACTGAAGATCGGAAATACAGAGAGGGAAGAGGGAGTACAGTCACACCTGAAAAAGGCAGGGACACCAACTATGGGAGGTCTGATTATATTGATCAGCGTACTGATCACCTCTTTATTATTTGTAGCGAGATTCCCGCGGATCATACCGATTCTGTTTTTAACGCTGGGATTTGGAATCATTGGTTTTTTGGATGATTATCTGAAGGTAGTACTTCGCAGGTCAGATGGATTGATGCCAAAGCAGAAGTTTTTCCTGCAGATAATTGTTACTACTATTTTTGTAGTATACATATTGGTCGTAGACCCGGACTGTCTTGTGATGCTTCTGCCATTTACCCATGGAATGTATTTTGACTGTAAATGGATCACAGTTCCACTTGTTTATTTTGTAGTGCTTGGAACGGTAAACGGAGTGAATTTTACAGATGGACTGGATGGACTTGCCACTGGTGTAACAACTATGGTAGCTGTGTTTTTTACCGTCGTGGCAATTGGAACAAATGCAGGAATTGAGCCGATTACAGCAGCGGTAACAGGTGCCTTGCTGGGATTTTTGATGTTTAATTCTCATCCGGCCAAAGTATTTATGGGAGATACAGGATCCCTGGCACTTGGAGGATTTGTGGCAGGAACGGCATATGTGCTTCAGATTCCGATTCTGATTCCAATATTTGGATTGATTTATCTGATCGAAGTATTATCCGTTATCATACAGGTGACCTATTTTAAAAAGACCGGAGGCAAACGATTCTTTAAGATGGCACCGATACATCATCATTTTGAGTTATGTGGTTGGTCAGAGACACAGATTGTGGCATTGTTTACAGTAGTAACAGCGCTGCTTTGTCTGATCTGTCTTTATGGATTATAGAATAAAATGCAGGAAATCAGGTGGAGAACAATTATGAATTTACAGAATAAAAAAGTACTGGTATTCGGTACCGGTATCAGTGGAATTGCTGCAGCGAATCTTCTGGAAGATCAGGGCGCATGCCCGGTTCTTTTTGATGGAAACACGCAGTTAAAGGAAGCAGATGTGAGAGAAAAACTGCCGGCTGGAAGTAAGGCTGAAATTATGATAGGTGACTTGTCAGAAGAAAAAATGAGTGAACTTGCGCTGGTTGTATTGAGTCCGGGCGTACCGACAGACCTTCCGCTGGTAAATCAGCTGCGGGATAAGGGACTTAAAATCTGGGGAGAAATTGAACTTGCTTATGAATTTAGCAAAGGAGATGTACTGGCAATTACCGGGACGAATGGGAAGACGACTACCACAAGTCTTCTTGGTGCAATCATGCAGCATGCGAAAGAGTCGGCTTTTATAGTAGGAAATATCGGAATCCCATACACACAGATTGCAGAAGAGACAAAAGAAAATTCTGTGACAGTAGCCGAAATCAGTAGTTTCCAGCTGGAGACAATTGAACAGTTCCGTCCCAAGGTAAGTGCGATACTGAATATTACACCGGATCATTTGAACCGCCATCATACGATGGAAGAATATATACGTGTAAAAGAACTGATTACAGAAAATCAGCAGAAAGAAGATACCTGCGTCTTGAATTATGAAGATGAAATACTTCGAGAGTTTGGTAAGACACTGCATTGTCAGGTTATATTTTTCAGCAGCCTGCGTACATTAGAAAGAGGCATCTATCTGAATGGTGAGATGATTGAATATAATGACGGTACAAAGATTACGGAAATATGCAGTGTGAAAGAACTGAATCTGCCGGGGCGCCATAATTACGAAAATGTATGTGCAGCAGTGGCTATGGCACTTGCGTATGGAATCAGTCTGGAAGATATCCGTTATGTGCTGGTACGATTTAAGGCAGTAGAACATCGTATAGAGTATGTGACAGAAGTAAATGGAGTAGTCTATTACAACGATTCTAAGGGAACCAATCCGGATGCTGCAATTAAAGGCATTCAGGCAATGGATCGGCCAACGCTTTTGATTGGCGGAGGATACGATAAAGATTCTGCTTATGAAGAATGGATCAATGCTTTTGACGGAAAGGTGCGTTATCTGGTACTGTTGGGTCAGACCCGAGAGAAGATCGCAAAAACTGCAAAAGCATGTGGATTTGAAGATATTGTGATGGTAGACAGTCTGGAAGAAGCTGTTCATTTCTGTGCAGAGCATGCAAATCCGGGAGATGCAGTACTGTTATCTCCTGCGTGTGCAAGCTGGGGAATGTTCCCGAACTATGAAGTGCGCGGAAAGATGTTTAAAGAACTGGTTTATCAGCTGAAAAAATAATATTGTGCGGGGAAGTGGTATCTTTAAAAGCGGGAAAAGCAGATCGAATGCTGCAGATTGTCGTAGGAATTTTGGAATTGACTGGATTACTGTTGTTATACAGTGCAAGTGCATATAATGGCAGAGTCAGATTTTCAGATTCCGGATACTATCTGAAGAAGCAGTTATTTGCGGCAGTACTTGGGCTGACTGGCATGTGGATAATTTCCAGAATAGATTATCATAAGACGGCCCGTATGTCGTTGATGATATATCTGGCATCTATGCTGTTATCAGGAGCAGTACTTCTGGTAGGAGATACTTATAATGGATCGCGCAGATGGCTGTCAGTGGGATCACTGTCATTTCAGCCATCAGAGCTGGCAAAACCTGCTGTGATCCTGTTTTTATCTGGTATCATCAGCAAAAAAGAGAAAAATGGAAGCAGTTTGTGGTCTCTGATATGGTGTATCATACTGGTACTTCCGATTGTGGCACTGGTGGGAACCAATAATCTAAGTACTGCCGTTATTATTCTTGGAATCGCAGTAATCCTTGCATTTGTCTCAAGACCTGGGTATGCACAATTTTTGTGGATTGCTTTATCAGGAACAGGTGTTGTGACAATCTTCTTATCGATGGAGCAATATCGGCTGGAAAGATTGGAGATCTGGAAGAATCCGGAAATCCATGAAAAGGGATTTCAGACCATACAAGGACTGTATGCAATCGGATCAGGTGGTCTTTTCGGAACAGGGCTGGGGAAGGGAATTCAGAAGCTCGGATTTGTACCAGAAGCACAAAATGATATGATATTTTCGATTGTGTGTGAGGAAACCGGGTTTGTCGGAGCAATTTTATTGCTGCTCCTGTTTCTCCTGCTGATATGGAGATTAATGGCTATTGCAGTTCATGCCAAGGATCGACTTGGAGCTTTTATAGCAGCCGGAATTATGGGACACATTGCAATACAGGTGATCCTAAATGTGGCGGTAGTAACCAATTCTATTCCGAATACCGGTATCACACTTCCTTTTATCAGTTATGGTGGAACATCGTCCCTGTTTTTGCTGGCCGAAATGGGGCTGGCATTATCGGTAAGTCGATGGCAAAATAGAAGATCCGGCATATAATAATATATAATTCTCCGGTAACTGGGGGCGTAGAATGGGAAGAATTCATGTGTCCGGAGGAAAAAAATTATGTGGCGAAACCAGAATACAAGGATCTAAAAATGCGGCATTACCGCTTATGGCCTCGTCTGTTCTCCATAAAGGAGTGACTGTCATACATAACTGTCCGAGGATACAGGATGTAGAGTGTATGAAACAGATTCTGGAGGATCTGGGATGTCAAATAAGACACGAAGACCATACTCTTTGGATCGATGCATCGGTACTTCAGAAGAATGAACTCAGACCTGAGTTGACCGTTCAGATGAGAGGCTCGGTATTACTGATGGGCAGTCTTCTTGGCAGATGCAAAGAAGTTATACTGCCGTTTCCCGGGGGCTGTGTAATTGGAGCAAGACCGGTAAATTATCATATGGATATGATGAGAAAAATGGGAGCAGAGGTATTGTGTCAGGAAGAACGGATGATTTTCAGAACATCTGGTCTGGAAGGAAATACGATACAGTTACCGTTTCCAAGTGTTGGAGCAACCGAAAATGGAATTCTGGCAGCAGTTCTTGCAAATGGCAGAACAATTTTAAAAGGGTGCGCGAAAGAACCGGAAATAAGAGAACTCTGTTGTTCGTTACAAAAACGGGGTGCAAAGATAAAAAACGATGGTGATACAATTTATCTGGACGGTGTTACAGAACTGACAGATATGGAATATACACTTATGCCGGATCGTATTGTAGCCGGAACATATCTGCTGGCTGCCTGTGCGACAGAAAGCAAAATTATCTTGCATAATGTACCAGCCGAAGAGCTTGCGTCACTGACCAGGCTGATAAAGAAAATGGAAGGTCATTTTAGAATCTGGCAGGAAGATTATGATCAAAAAGTGGAAGCCGACTGTCGTTCTTTAAAAAGCTCACAAATATATGTGGAGACAGCACCTTATCCCGGCTTTCCGACAGATTTACAGTCGCAGCTTATGGCAGCAGTAGCTGCTTCCGAAAAGAACCATGTCTGTTATATTCAGGAAGAAATATTTGAAAAAAGATTCCTGATCGCAGAGGAACTTCGAAAGATGGGAGCAGACATCAGGATCAGTGGCAGAGAAGCGCAGATCAGAGGAAGAGGAGGACTGCATGCAGCAGATCTGGCGGCGAGAGATTTACGAGGTGGTGCAGCATTAGTGATAGCAGCACTTGCGGCAGATGGAATCAGCCGGGTAGCTCCGGATGAATATATAAAAAGAGGTTACGAAAATATTAGCAGAGATCTGGAAGAACTTGGAGCTACAATTCATACAGAGTTGGAAACTACAGAAAAACTTCCGGCGAAGGAGTAAAAACCATGCAATTACAGAAGAAAAAGTCAGTCAGACCTATTTATATGATTTCTCTTATTCTGGTTGGAATGATAGTAATCGCTCTGTTTGTAGTATTCGGTCTGTTTCATATCAGACAGGTAGATGTAGTGGGAAATGAATATTATTCAGCAGACGAAATTCAGAAAATGGTAATGTCTGACTCTTTAAGTGAAAATTCCCTGTATCTGACCTGGAAGTACAGTCAGCCGGATGCAGCAAAAGACATGACTTTTTTAAGCGCAGTAGATGTATCAATGATTAATCCGTATCATGTACAGATTAAAGTATATGAGAAAAGCATCGTAGGATATCTGATGTATTCCGGTTCTATGGTTTATTTTGACAAAGATGGTGTAGTAGTAGAAATATCTCAGGAAACGAGAGAAGGCATTCCGGCTTATTCCGGTATTGCAATCAGCGAACCAAAGGTAGCAGAAATGATTCCGGTAGAAGATGAGGATTTTCGGAATGATATTATTTCAGAAGCACAGATGATACAGGAAATTCTGTTTCAGAATGGAATTGAGCCAAAAGAAGTGCATTATGATGACAAACAGCAGCTGATTTTGTATTTTGCGAATAACAGAGTGATGCTTGGAGATAATTCTTATATGGAAGAGAAACTTTCAAACCTGCAGGCTTTGATGCCGCAGATGGAAGACTTATCCGGAACGCTTCACATGGAAAATTATACAGCCGGGACAACAACCATTACATTCAAGAAAGGTGAAAAGGGCGAAGAAGAACTGATTATGAATGTGAACCAGCCAGAAGGAAGCGAAAGTACACAGGAGGCTGAGGGCGAGACAAATACAGAGGAAAGCACAGAGGAAGCGAACAGTGGCTATAACGAAGGCAGTGGAACCTTTTCCACAGACGCCAATGGAAATGACACTTATACAGATGCTAATGGTAATGTGACCAATAACAGTGAACAGCTGTATCTGGGAGACGATGGTCAGATCATTTCAGATGGATATGGTTATATTGATCCATATACAGGAGCTTATATTTTGAACTAAATCGTGCAGAACCGAAAAAAAATGCTTGATAAATTAAAGAAAAAACTATATGATAGAAGAAATAGTGGAAAATACTGTCGTCGGACAGAAGGACAGAAGGAGGAAGTACCTTGTTAGAAATAATGTCAAATGAAGCTGAAGCAGCTGCCAAGATTATCGTCATCGGGGTAGGCGGTGCCGGTAATAATGCTGTGAACAGAATGGTAGACGAGACAATTGCCGGTGTTGAATTCATCGGAATAAATACAGATAAACAAGCACTGGATCTTTGCAGAGCTCCTCATACAATTCAGATTGGGGAGAAAGTAACAAAAGGACTTGGTGCAGGAGCAAAGCCTCAGGTTGGCCAGCAGGCTGCAGAAGAAAGCGCCGAGGAGATTAAAGAAGCAATTCAGGGAGCAGATATGGTATTTGTTACCTGTGGTATGGGAGGCGGTACCGGAACAGGTGCAGCTCCGGTAGTAGCTGGAATTGCAAAAGAAATGGGAATTCTTACAGTTGGTGTAGTAACAAAGCCATTCCGTTTCGAAGCAAAGACCCGTATGAACAATGCCATTGCAGGTATTGAGAAACTGAAAGATAATGTAGATACATTAATTGTGATTCCGAATGACAAGCTGCTTGAGATTGTAGACAGACGTACAACTATGCCGGAAGCATTGAAGAAAGCAGATGAAGTACTTCAGCAGGCAGTGCAGGGAATTACAGATTTGATCAATCTGCCGGCATTAATCAATCTGGATTTTGCAGATGTGCAGACAGTTATGACAGATAAGGGAATTGCCCATATCGGTATCGGACAGGCCAAGGGTGATGACAAGGCACTTGAGGCAGTGAAACAGGCAGTAGCCAGCCCATTGCTGGAGACTACTATTGAAGGTGCTTCCCATGTAATTATAAATATTTCCGGTGATATTTCTCTGATGGATGCCAATGATGCTGCAAGTTATGTGCAGGAGATGGCAGGTGAGAATGCCAATATTATCTTTGGTGCTATGTATGATGATACATATGCAGACGAAGCAACCATTACAGTAATTGCTACAGGTTTGACAGATATGACGCTGGAAGAACCGAAGAAGACGACAAAGACAACGGCGAACAAGAGAATCGTACCAGAATTCAGTCAGCCGACTGCAAGTGTACAGCCGATGAAGATGCCGAATTTTGGAAGTATGAATACTTCTGCGCCATCTATGCAGAGTAATACTGGCAGATTAAAAGCACCAGAAAGTAAGGTTCAGGAAAGAGATATTCAGATTCCGGATTTCTTAAAGAGAAGATAGGTGTATAGGAGAGGCTGTAGAAGTACAGCCTCTTTTGCATAAAAAGAAAAGGAAAAATTAAAATGAGAGAGTGTAGAAAGAAGATCAGTGTATTTTTTATGGTTCTGATGTGTGCTTTTTGTCTGATACCGCAGGCAGAAGCAAAGGCGAAAGATATCATCATTGTCCTGGACCCGGGACACGGAGGAACAGAAAGCGGTGCAACACGCAGCTGGAATGGCAAGACATACCGGGAAGAAGTGATCAATCAGAAGATCGCAAATTTTTGTAAGGCAGAACTGGAGACTTATGCCGGAGTGAAAGTCTATATGACAAGAACCAGTGTGACACAGAAAAACCAGGATCGAGAGACCAGATTGAATATTGCAAAAGCAAGACATGCGGATGCACTTGTCAGCCTTCACATCAATTCGACAGGCGCGAACAAGCAGACATCTTCATCAGGAGCTTACTGCTGCGTACCTTCCACAAGAAAATATCCTTCCAGTAAGAGTGCGACAGCGAAAGCTGCGCGCGATATGGCAAGTGTGATTCTGAAAGAACTGAACAGCCAGGTAGGAATTCGGAATAATGGATATTGGATTGATGATGAACTGGGAATTATTGTATTTGGTCAGAAGAGCAATTATACAGCTGCGCAGGCGAAGAGCTGGGGAATGTCAAAGAGCACGATAAATACAAAGATCCCAAGTTTTATTGTAGAGCATTGTTTTGTAAATAATCCAAATGACTGTAAAAAATACATAAATACAGATGCTCAGATAAAGAAGATGGGGATTGCAGATGCAACAGGAATCGCAAAATATTATGGTTTGAGCAAAAAAGGCAGCCAAAATCCATCTGAGAACACGAATAACAACACCAATAACAATACGAACAACAACACCAATAACAATACAGAAATAAAAAAAGGTGTTGTAAAAGTAGGAAATGCGCTATATCTCTATGATAAGAATGGAAAAGCCATGAGTGGTTTGGTGAAGTATGCAGGACGTTATTATTATGCTTCAAAGGACGGTAAGCTTAAATTAGGATGGCAGACCATCAATGGCAACAAATATTATTTCAACAAAGAAATTGGTGGAGCCAAGACAAGCTGGCAGACGATCGGCAAACATAAGTATTATTTTTCCTCCAAAGGTGTAATGCAGAAAAAGTGGGTAAAGATCGGAAGAAAGAAATATTATTTCAGCAAAGTAAACGGAAGACTTCTGACAAATTACTGGCTGAAATATAATAATAAATGGTATTATTTAAATAAGAACGGAACACCATATCTGAACTGTAAAAAGGTTATCAAAGGTAAGACATACAAGTTTAACAAAAAAGGTGTATGTACCAACAAATAATGAATGTGGAGACAGAGATGTTTGATATTCAGGAAGAATTAAAGAAACTCCCGGCTAAGCCGGGAGTTTATATTATGCATGATGAAAAAGATGCAATTATTTATGTAGGAAAAGCAATCAGCCTGAAAAATCGCGTGAGACAATATTTTCAGAGCAGCAGAAATAAAGGTCCTAAAATTGAGCAGATGGTGACACGAATTCGACGGTTTGAATATATCGTAACGGATTCTGAACTGGAAGCGCTTGTTTTGGAATGTAATCTGATTAAAGAACACAGACCAAAATATAATACGATGTTAAAGGACGATAAAACCTATCCGTATATTAAGGTGACGGTCGGAGAGGAATATCCGCGTATTCTTTTTTCAAGAACCATGAAAAAAGACAAATCCCGATATTTTGGTCCTTATACCAGCGCTGGTGCAGTAAAAGACACTATCGAATTGATGAATAAATTGTTTCATCTGCGAGTTTGCAGCAGAAATCTTCCAAGAGACATAGGACTGGAACGTCCGTGTCTGAACTACCATATAAAACAATGTGATGCACCATGCCAGGGCTATATCAGTAAAGAGGCGTACAGGGAACAGATAGATCAGGCACTGGAATTCTTAAATGGAAATTACAAACCGGTTCTTCAGATGCTGGAACAACAAATGACAGAAGCTTCGGACAATCTGGATTTTGAAACAGCCATAGAGAAAAGAGATTTACTTACCAGTGTGAAACAGGTGACGCAGAAACAGAAAATTACTGCCAGTGATGGAGAGGATAAAGATGTAATTGCGGTATCCACCGACAGAAAAGAAGCTGTGGTGCAGGTATTTTTTGTGCGTGACGGAAGATTAATCGGACGAGAACATTTTTATTTGCAGGTTGCGCCTCATGATTCCAGGAGCGTAATTATTAACAGCTTTCTGAAACAGTTTT
>CAKRON010000017.1 GCA_934373455.1 uncultured Marvinbryantia sp. | reverse complement strand
GGGTTACTATATATGATATGAGTAAAATTGGAGATTATATTAAAGAAGAAAGAAAAAATGCAGGTTTGACGCAGGAAGAATTTGCCTTTCGAGCAGGTCTGGGTCTTCGGTTTGTAAGAGAATTGGAGCAGGGAAAAGAAACTGTGCGATTAGATAAGGTGAATCAGGCATTGGCGATGTTCGGATGTGAGGCAGTACCAGGTAAGAAAGAGATGGAGAAGTAAGTAAATTTCCCGCCCATCCTTGACAGAAAAAGGTTCCTGTGTTAGCCTAATATTAGCTTATTGTGATATAAGAAAACGCATAGATGAAGAGAGTACATTTATACAGAACATTACAGAGAATTCCAGCAGGCTGAGAGGGATATGTGTCGGTAAATGGAAGATGGCTTCGGAGCGGCGCACCGACTATGAAGAAAGCATATAGGCTGCGACAGGATCGCCTGTTATAGCGAATGGGTGTAGATGCACCCAGAGAGGTTCATGCTGTGAGGTATGGATAAAGTGAAGTGGTAACACGGGTATTGGCCTGTCTTCTCGATTTGAGGAGGCAGGATTTTTTATTATGGAAGGAGAAATGAAGATGGAAAAGAAAAAGTTTTATATGACCACAGCCATTGCATATGCATCAGGAAAACCACATATTGGTAACACATACGAGATCATTCTGGCAGATGCGATTGCACGTTACAAGAGAGCGCAGGGCTATGATGTATTTTTACAGACAGGTACAGATGAACATGGTCAGAAAATTGAATTAAAAGCAGAAGAAGCAGGTGTGACACCAAAGGAATATGTAGATAAAGTAGCCGGAGAGATCAAAAGAATCTGGGATCTGGTAGATACTTCATATGATAAGTTTATCAGAACGACAGATGAATATCATGAAAAACAGGTACAGAAGATCTTCAAGAAAATGTATGACAAGGGAGATATTTACAAGGGACATTACGAAGGAATGTACTGTACACCTTGCGAATCTTTCTTTACGGAATCTCAGCTGGTAGACGGAAAATGTCCGGACTGTGGACGTGAAGTAACTCCTGCAAAAGAAGAAGCATATTTCTTCAAAATGAGCAAATATGCAGACAGACTGATCGATCATATTAATACACATCCGGAATTCATTCAGCCGGTATCCAGAAAGAATGAGATGATGAACAACTTCCTGCTTCCGGGACTGCAGGATCTGTGTGTATCCAGAACATCTTTCAAATGGGGAATCCCTGTTGACTTTGATCCAAAGCACGTTACCTATGTATGGCTGGATGCACTGACCAACTATATTACAGGTATTGGTTATGACTGCGATGGCAACAGCACAGAGCAGTTCAAAAAAGACTGGCCGGCAGAGCTTCACCTGATTGGAAAGGATATTATCCGTTTCCATACAATTTACTGGCCGATTTTCCTGATGTCTCTGGATCTGCCATTACCAAAACAGGTATTTGGACATCCATGGCTGCTTCAGGGTGACGGAAAGATGAGTAAATCCAAAGGAAACGTTATCTATGCAGATGATCTGGTAGATTTCTTTGGCGTAGATGCAGTACGTTACTTCGTGCTTCATGAAATGCCATTTGAAAATGACGGTGTGATTACCTGGGAACTGATGGTAGAACGTCTGAATTCAGATTTGGCAAATACATTAGGAAATCTGGTGAACAGAACCATCTCCATGTCCAATAAATATTTCGATGGCGTAGTGGCTGATAAAGGGGTAACTGAACTGGTAGATGAAGAACTGAAAGCAGTAGTATTGGCTGCACCAGGTAAAGTAACTGAAAAGATGGAACAGCTTCGTGTGGCAGATGCGATCAGTGAGATTTTTGTACTGTTCAAACGCTGCAACAAGTACATTGATGAAACAATGCCTTGGGCTCTGGCAAAAGACGAAAGCAAACAGGATCGTCTGGCAACAGTTCTCTACAATCTGGTAGAAAGTATTGCAATTGGAGCAGAACTCCTGGAATCCTTTATGCCAGGAACTTCTAAGAAGATTCTGGAACAGTTAAATGCCAAGAAGAGAGGACTGGAACAGATGGATCAGTTCGGTCTTTATGAAAGTGGAAATAAAGTAACAGACAAACCAGAGATTCTTTTTGCAAGACTGGATCTGAAAGAAGTTATGGAAAAAGTAGAAGTGCTTCAGGCTGCTCAGAAGGCAGCTTCCGGACAGCCAGAAGAGCCGGAAGAACCAGTGATTGATATTGAGCCAAAAGAAGAAATCACATTCGAAGATTTTGAAAAAATGCAGTTCCAGGTGGGAGAAATCATTGCCTGTGAACCAGTGAAGAAATCCAAAAAACTGCTTTGCAGCCAGGTAAAGATCGGAAGCCAGGTAAAACAGATTGTATCCGGTATCAAAGCCCATTACTCTGCAGAAGAGATGGTTGGAAAGAAAGTGATGGTACTGGTAAACTTAAAGCCAGCGAAACTTGCCGGTGTACTGTCTGAGGGAATGATCCTCTGCGCAGAAGATGAAAACGGAGAACTGGCGCTGATGGTACCGGAAAAGAAAATGCCTGCAGGAGCAGAAATCTGTTAGTTAGGAGAGATCGATGATATTTGATACCCATGCTCATTATGATGATGAGGCTTTCGATGACGACAGAGAACAGCTCCTTGGAAGTATGCAGGAAAATGGAGTCGGACGCATTGTAAATGTGGGCGCAAGTCTTCGTGGTGTGCAGGCTACTTACGAACTGATGCAGACCTATGACTTTATCTACGGTGCACTTGGGGTGCACCCGGATGAAGTCGGAGAATTAAATGAAGAAAAGATGCAGTGGCTGAAAGATTTACTGTCTCATAAAAAGGCGGTAGCTGTCGGAGAAATCGGACTGGATTATTATTGGGATAAAGAATCTCATGAGATACAGAAAAAATGGTTTCAGGAACAGCTGCACCTGGCATTGGAGTGCGGACTCCCTGTTAATATTCACAGCAGAGAAGCAGCACAGGATACTTTTGATCTGATAAAGACAGAGCATGCCAGACAACCGGGATTTGCAGGAGGAATTATTCATTGCTATTCCGGATCTGTCGAGATGGCACGAGAGTACCTGAAGCTGGGATATGAGATTGGAGTTGGTGGAGTCGTGACTTTTAAAAATGCCAGAGTATTAAAAGAAGTAGTCGCTGAAGTGCCGATGGACCGGATTGTGATAGAGACAGACTGTCCATATCTGGCGCCGGTGCCATACCGCGGAAAGCGGAATTCTTCACTGAATCTGCCATTTGTGATTCAAGCCATTGCAGAAATAAAGGGACTGACGCCTGAAGAAGTAGAAAATCGTACCTGGGAGAATGCCTGCCGGGTATATCAGATGTAAAGGAATGAATATATGGAATTAAATGAAAAATTATCGAATCCGCAGAAAACCATAGAAATTATTCAAAAATATGAGTTTACATTTCAGAAAAAATTCGGACAGAATTTTTTGATCGACAGCCATGTATTGAATAAGATTATTTCATCCGCAGATATCACCAAAGATGATTTTGTACTGGAGATTGGACCGGGAATCGGAACGATGACCCAGTATCTGGCAGAAGCAGCAGGGCGTGTCCTGGCAGTGGAAATCGATAAAACATTGATTCCGATTCTGCATGAGACGCTTTCCTCATATGACAATGTGGAAGTGATCAATGAAGACGTGCTGAAGCTGGATATCTGTAAAATTGTAGAAGAAAAGAACGGAGGCAAGCCGATTAAAGTAGTGGCGAATCTTCCGTATTATATTACGACACCGATTATTATGGGACTTCTGGAAGCACACGTACCGGTGGAAAGTATTACCGTTATGGTACAGAAGGAAGTGGCTATGCGTATGCAGGCAGGACCGGGCACAAAAGACTATGGGGCGTTATCTTTAGCTGTACAGTATTACTGTGAACCGTATATTGCTGCAAATGTGCCGCCAAACTGCTTTATGCCAAGACCGAAGGTGGGAAGTACAGTCATTCGTCTGACTCGTTACAGTCAGCCACCGGTAACTACGGAGCATGAACAGCTGATGTTCCGCCTGATTCGTGCATCTTTCAATCAGAGAAGAAAGACATTGGCGAATGGTTTGAATAATGCGCCGGATCTGCACTATTCCAAAGAGCAGATCGCTCAGGCAATTGAAAAATTAGGTGTGTCAGCAAGTATCCGGGGGGAAGCACTGACACTGGAGCAGTTTGCAAAATTAGCGGATATATTAGCAGGGGTGTTGAAATGAAGAAGATTGAATTTACCTATCCGTCTCATGATGGAAAAACACAGATTCATGCGATTTGCTGGGAACCGGAAGAGAAGCCGATTGCGGTACTTCAGATTTCTCACGGAATGGTGGAGTACATAAACCGTTATGATGAGTTTGCCGCATTTCTGACGAAACAGGGATATGCAGTAGCAGGAAACGATCATCTGGGGCATGGAAAATCTGTAAAAGAGGAATCCAGACTGGGGTATTTTGCAGAAAAAGATGGTAATAAAATACTACTCCGCGACATTCATCGTCTGCGTCTTATGACACAGAAACGTTTTCCGGACGTACCATATTTCATTTTAGGACACAGTATGGGATCTTTTTTGGTGAGACAGTATCTCTGCCTTCACGGAAAAGGACTGGCGGGTGCAATTGTCATGGGAACCGGTCAGCAGCCAAAGATTGCGACAGCTTTTGGAATGGCATTGTGTAAAACGATGGCATTGTTTACCGGCTGGAATTACCGTAGCATTCTGGTAGATGCTATGGCATTTGGCGGTTATAACCGAAAGTTTGGTACCATGAAGGGAAGACAGTGGCTCAGCCGGAACGAAGAAAATGTCAGTTCCTATATGAAAGATCCACTTTGCACCTACCGTTTTACACTGAACGGATATTACAATCTTTTTTACAGCATTCACATGCTCAGTGAAGAAAAAATTCTGAAGAAAATGCCAAAGAACCTTCCGGTATTCCTGGTGGCAGGAGCCGATGATCCGGTAGGCAATTGCGGTGAAAGTGTAACGAAAGTATATGAACAGTTCAAAGAACTGGGAATGAAAGATGTGACTATGAAGTTATATCCGCAGGATCGACATGAGATCCTGAATGAAGTAGACAGAGGAGACGTGTATCGGGATATATTCCGGTGGATGGAGTATATGAGGATGTCCGTTTCTTGATTTATACAGATTATGTTTGAAAAGAATAGATCCATATGATAATATTGGATATACGGAACCCATGACAGGGGTGGTAGCCTCCCGAGCTTAATGACCGGTTTAACGGAATACGTAGGATGGGAGGTGCGTGATTATGACGAGTGCAGATATCATATTGATATTCATAGGAATCATCAGCTTGCTGATTGGTTTTGGACAACTTGTAGTTGCGTTTCTGAACTTTCTCGATAATAAGAGAAATAGCAGAAGAAAATAAAAAGGCCTTACCTGTCTGCCAACAGGTAAGGCGGCGCTCTTAAGAGTGCATGAAACCTCGCTTGGGAGCATCCACTTTTGGGATGGATACGTTCCGCTGAAAGGCATCTGTTACCGCAGATGTCTTTCTTTAGTTAGAATATAACACAGCTAGAAAAAATATTCAACTCATAATAAATTTTATGCTAAATAATCCACCTACTTGCTCAGCTGTCTGTCAGATAAATATTTCTGCCAGACAGCTGTTTTTGATTGGATGTAGGCAAACATTTTTGGATGCAATCTAAAAATATTAAACCTGGAACAAAATATCATAGGTTTCGTACAAGAATGATAACGAATATAATAAACTCATCAAGCAGAAAAGAAAAAAATGCATAAAAGGAGATGGGTAAAATGGCAGTAATGGATTCATATCAGATATCTACGGAACCGGTAAGAAGCGAAAGAATAGACAAGTTGCACAAGTACATTACCAGTTCCAAATATGGCGTTTGCGTGGAACGTGGAAAATTAATTACAGAATACTATCGCAATCATCCAGATGAAATCAACATCGTGAGACGTGCAAATGCAATAGATTATGTATTGCAAAACATGAGTATTTACATTATGCCAGGAAGTTTATTCGCAGGAAACCAGGCATCGAAACCAAGATGGGCGCCGATTTTCCCAGAATACGAGGTAGAATGGGTGGAGAAAGAAATGGTTCATGAGGATCCATATCCACTTGGAGAAAGACCTGCTGACCGTTATATTCTGAGAGAAGAAGATAAACCGATTATTCAGGATTTTTGTAACTGGTGGAAGGGAAAGACCATTACAGATATGCTTCGAACCAGACTTCCAAAAGAAGCTCTTGCTACACATTATGATTTAAAAGCAGCAGACATTGGAACCTATTTCCAAGGCGGAGATGGTCATTTTGCACCAGACCACCCATGGTTAATCAAAAACGGTCTTCAGAAAATTATCGATTTATGTGAAGAAAAACAAAAAGAAATTGATTACAAAAATGATCCTGAGTGTGTAAAGAAGAATGATTTCTATGAAGCAGCAAAAATCAGTGCCAATGCAGTTATTAAATTTGCAGAACGATATGCAGAACTTGCAGAACAGATGGCTAAAGAGGAAAAAGATCCAGAAAGAAAAGCAGAACTTCTGGATATGGCGCAGATTTGCCGCCACGTTCCAAGATATCCTGCTCGTAATTTTAAGGAAGCACTCCAGTTTATCATTTTAACACACATTTGTATCCAAATTGAAGATAGTGGAGCTGGCGTTTCTTTCGGACGTTTTGATCAGTTCATGCAGCCATATTATGAAGCCGGCATTGCAGATGGTACTTTGACAAGAGACTTAGCAGTAGAATTAACAGAAAACTTTTTCCTACAGATTTATACATGCAACAAAGTACGAAGCTGGATTGATACCGATTTTTATAGAGGCGTACCAATGTTCCAGAATTTGACTATTGGCGGTGTTGATCCGGAAACTATGAACGATGCAACAAATGAGATGAGTTATATTGCATTGGATGCTACTTTTAATACAAGAGTACCACAGCCATCACTGACGGTTCGTTTCCATAAAAAAACACCAATGGAATTCAAAATGAAAGTTGCTGAAGTTGTTAGATTGGGAACTGGTCTTCCATCTATCTTTAATGACGAGACTTATACCAGAGCAATGATGAACCGCGGATATGAAATGAAAGATGCATACAATTACTGCATTATCGGTTGTATCGAGCCTGGTGCACCAGGACTTCTTGGAGGAAGAACCGGTGGAGCATGGCTGAACTGTACAAAAGCTTTAGAGATGTCTTTATACAATGGAAAAGATCCAAGAACTGGTATCTGTTTGCATAAAAATGAAAATGGAAAGACATTATCAGAGTTTGCATCATATCAGGAAGCTGAAGATGCTTTTGTAGATCAGATGAAATATTATATTAAGATGGAAGCTATCTTGGAGAATACCATTGATCAGGTATGGGAAGAAATGCTGGAAGAACCAATGGCAGCAATTTTTGCCTGCCCGACTACTACAATTCCACGTGGAAAACCAATTAAACAAGGTGGCGCAAAATATGATCTGACTGGACAACAGACCATTGGAACAGCCAATATTGCAAATAGTTTGTACGTCATTAAAAAGCTGATTTTTGAAGATAAGAAGATTACTGGTGCTCAGTTACAACATGCGCTTGAAACAAACTGGCAAGATGAAACTACTACACCAACTGGAACACAGATTAAAGCTATGTGTCTGGCAGTTCCAAAATATGGAAACGATATAGATGAAGTAGATTTTATTGCCAGAGATATGATGGCAATGATTGCAAATGAACTTTCATCTTACAAAAATACCCGCTATGGAAGAGGACCGATTGGTGGTACATTACATTGCAGTACATCTACAGTATCCAGTAATACACCGTTTGGGCATGTATGTGGAGCAACACCAGATGGACGAGATGCATATATGTCAGTAGCAGATGGTCAGTCTCCAATGCGTGGAACCGATGTAAATGGACCGACGGCAGCGATCGCGTCAGTTGCAAAGCTTCATAATGAATTGTTCTCATGTGGATCTTTATATAATATGAAATTTAGTCCGGAAGAATTATCTTAAAAAGAGGAGAAACAGATATGGAAAATACAGTTCATGTAAATAAAAATGATGGTTTAAAAAGATTCGTTAATATGATCGATCAGTATTTTGCAATGGGTGGAAACCAGATGCAGTTTAATGTGGTAAGTAAAAAGACGCTGTTGGATGCACAGAAGAATCCAGATAAATATGCAAATCTTCTGGTTCGAGTAGCAGGTTATAGTGCTTATTTTACACAGTTGTCAAAAGACGTGCAGGAAGACATTATTGCAAGAACTGAAGAAAAATTATAAAAAAATATTTGGGGGAAAAGAAAAATGAAGAAACGAGCTAGAAAAATTGCCAGTATGTTATTAACCGTATCTATGACAGCAGCAATGGGAAGTGCAGCCTTTGCAGAGGAGTCATATGAAACACCAGAACTTAATATCGATTATTCTCAGGCTGTTGATCCAGCAGGTGCAGATGTTGTAAATGGAACATTTTCAGTGACTCCAGAGGAAGCAAGTGCACTTGCAACACAGATGATTGGAACACAGGATCAGTTTAAAGACATGAAAATCGGATTTTCACAGCATCGTATTGCAGGATCAGAATGGTATGAGCAGTTAGTAGATTTTGCACAGGCAGAAGCAGAGTATCTTGGAATTGAACTTACTGTTTATGATGCAAATGATGACCTGAATAAGCAGATTTCAGATGTGGAGACATTAATAAATCTTGGTATGAATTCTATCATTGTAAATCCATATAACTCAGCCAATGTTGGACTGGATGAAATTCTGGCAGCAGATATTCCTCTGACAATTGTAAATCAGGCGGTAGATTTTAATGGACAGTATACATTTGTATCTGCCGATGTGGAAAATTCCGGTTACAAATCAGGCTATGAATTGGCTCGTTATTATGACGAAAAAAATGGCTGGCAGGATGAAGTCAGAGCATTCGTATTATCTTCTGCTCCACAGGAAAAAGAATCTGATCTTAGAAGATGGGGAGAAGTAATGGGATGGACAGATTATATGCTGGATAAATATGGCAAAAATAATCTGAATATTGTAGCATACCAGTATTATCAGTGGCTGCCTGAGCCAGCAATGAATGCAACTCTGGATGTACTTCAGGCAGATCCGGATATCGACGTAATCTTTGCAGCTTGTGATGGCGGCGCACAGGGAGCAGTTGCAGCGCTTGAACAGATCGGAAGAGATGGAGAAATCCTGATTTGTACAATTGATGGTAGAAAATCTGTGCTGGAATGGATTAAGAATGGAGACAAAGGTGTTGTTTGTGATGCATTCAATGATCCAAGACAGATGGGTAAATGGGCAGTATATATGGCAGCACTTCAGGCAAGTGGAGTTTCTACCCCTTCAACATATTATGTAATGAATGATCTTGTTACCACAGAAAATGTAGATACTTATTATGATGCAAATTCTACATATTAATCTGTAACAATGGGGAAATGACAAATGCCGGGGAACCGGCATTTGTTATATCTGAAAAGATTGGAAGGTGTAAAATGGGCAGTGAATATGCAGTAGAAATGAAAAATATTACCAAACGGTTTGGTGGATTGATTGCCGTTGATAATGTATCTCTTCAAATTAAAAGTGGGGAAATTCATGCCTTATGTGGTGAAAATGGAGCTGGTAAAAGTACATTAATGAATGTATTGACAGGAAAGTTTCCACCTAATGAGGGCGAGATTTATTTAAAAGGTGAAAAGAAAAAAATACATAATCCTAAAGATGCACGGAATGAAAAAATAACAATTGTGCATCAGGAACTGGAATTGATACCAGATTTAAGCATAGCGGAAAATATATTTCTTGGAAACCAGCCAAAGACACCGTCTGGAGTAGACTGGAAAAAAATGTATAGTGAAGCAGAAGAAATTCTGAAAAAATTTTCTCTTAATTTAAATGTAAAAACAAAAATAAAATATTTAACAGTTGGTCAGCAGCAGCTGGTAGAAATTGCAAAAGCAATATACTTAGGTGGTAATGTATTAATCCTGGATGAGCCGACAGCGCCGTTAACGGGAAGAGAAATCGATTTTCTTCTAGATATGTTAGAAAATTTGAAAAAGACGAACATTTCTATCATTTACATCACGCATAGATTGGAAGAAGTATTCAAGATAGCAGACAGAGCATCTGTTATGCGAGATGGAAAAATGATAGAAACATTTAATATAAAAGATATAACAGTCGATCAGTTAGTATCTACTATGGTGGGAAGAAAAATGGATGCGCTGTATCCTAAGATTGAAACAGAAATAGGAGAACGAACGCTGGAAATAAAGAATTATTCAGTACCACATGCATTATATGAAACAAATATTGTAGAAAACGCAAATATGTATTTCAGAGCAGGTGAAATAGTAGGTATTTCCGGACTGCTGGGAGCCGGGCGAACAGAACTGATGTCAGCTGTAATAGGAGCGTATACAACCAAGGGAAACGGAACCGTTATATTGAATGGAAAAGAAATTAGTTTAAATTCTCCTGGTGATGCGATCAAAGCTGGAATCGGATATGTAACAGAAGATCGTAAGACTACAGGACTGATTCTTGGACAGACGATTCGCTTTAATATCTCAATGGCTTCTTTAAAAAAAGTTCTTAAAAATGGTGTATTGTCCAAAAAGAAAGAAAAAGAAGTGGTGACAGACCTGAAAAAACGTTTACAGATAAAAACGAATAATATAGAGAATCCTGTAAGCAGTCTTAGTGGAGGAAATCAACAAAAGGTAGTATTGGCGAAATGGTTGGCGACGGCACCGAGAGTTTTGATTCTGGATGAACCAACCAGGGGAGTAGATGTGGGGGCAAGATATGAAATTTATACAATCATAAAAGAACTTGCACAACAGGGAAATACGATTATTATGATTTCTTCTGACTTACCGGAAGTAATAGGGATGAGTGACAGGGTTTATGCGATGTATGAAGGAAAAGTACATGGGGAACTGCAGAAAGAAGAGATAAATGAAGATGCGATCATGCGTTACATTACAGGGGTTGCATAAGTGAGAGGAGAACGGAAATGGGAACTACAAAATTAGAAAATAATCATATAAAGAAGTATATGGAATTCGCGTTATCAAATTTTGTAATTATAGCGTTTGTTGTATTGTTTATAGCAAGCTGTTTTTTATCACCGGCATTTCTTACGGTAAATAATATCAAGTCAGTATTAATTCAGAATTCCATTTATGCGATCTGTGCAATTGGAATGTTATTGATTATTATCACCGGTGGAATTGATCTGTCTACTGGAAGCTATGTTTGTATTATTGTATGTTTAACTGCAGGGTTAATCCAGAAAAAGTATGGCGTTGTTGCTATATTGATTGTATTGGCTCTTGCGCTCGTAATTGGTGCCATTTCAGGAATAATGGTTGCAGTATTGAACATTGCACCTTTTATAGCAACATTGGCGATGACAACTATATTAAAAGGTGCAGCATATATGTACCAGACAGGTCAGAGCAGACGTATAGATGGAACATTTCTTCCTAATTGGGTAAAGGCATCTACCTTTGGAATACCAAATCCGGTACTTGTTATGATTATTGTATTTTTAGTATTTTTGTTTGTATTAAACAGAACGAGATATGGAAGAGGAATTTATGCAATTGGTGGAAATAAACAGACAGCATATTTAGCAGGAATTCCGGTTAAAAGATATTTGATTCTTACCTATGCATTGGGCGGACTGTGCTTTGCGATTGCAGGTGTGCTTCTTTGTGGACGTCTTGGAATGGGAACAGCAACAGTTGGAGATGGATATGAAATGGATGCAATCGCTTCAGTTGTTATTGGTGGTGCATCTATGAATGGCGGATCAGGAAGCGTAGTAAAGACAATTGTAGGTGCGATGTTAATGGGCGTACTTTATAATATCATGAATCTGATGGGAGTTGCTTCATATCCACAGATGGTTTTAAAAGGAATTGTGATTGTGTTGGCAGTATTACTGTATAAAACAAAATAACAAAAAGAAAGATTTGGGACGAGGTAGACGAGATGATAAAGGAAGAATTGTTAAATGCAAATGCAGATCAGTTGTTGCAGCAGAAAGGCATTATTGCAAATATTGAAAGATATGCAATTAATGATGGAAATGGAATACGTACTACTGTTTTTACAAAGGGATGTAATCTGAGATGCAAATGGTGCAGTAATCCTGAAACGCAGGCTTTTTATCCAGAAATGTCATTTTTCTCTGACAAATGTCTTGCGTGTCTCAACTGCCTGAGAGCCTGCCCTTATAAAGGGCTACATGAAGATCTGACTGCAGACAGAGATGTCTGCAGAGAATGTTACAAAAGGGAAAATGCCTTTGCCTGTACAGAAAACTGCTATGTGAATTGCAGAAAGATAACAGGGGAAGAGATGACGGTGAAGCAGGTATATGATCGAGTAAAAAGAGATGTACCATTTTATGAAGCTTCAGGTGGCGGTGTAACTCTTTCGGGAGGAGAGCCGATGGTAAGACCAGAGTTTACCTATGCATTGCTGAGAACGCTTACAGAGCGATGGATTGACACAGCAATAGAAACTTGTGGCTATGCGAAGACAGAAGATTATGAGCAGATAGTACCATATTTAAATACTATTTTTATGGATTTGAAGCATATGAATTCGGAAAAGCATAAACAGTGGACAGGACATGGAAATGAACTTATACTTATGAATATAAAAAGAGTAAATGATTTGGTTCCTGTCTATGGAAATAGAATGTTTATACGTATTCCAATTATTCCAGGATTCAATGATAAATCGGAAGAAGTAGAAGAAACCGCAGCATTTGTTGCAAAAAATTGTACAAATATAACTGGAATGGAATTATTACCATACCATAAGTTGGGACGTGGAAAATACTATAGCCTGGGAAGAGAATACGAGATGGAATCCACTGTTCCGCCAACAACTGAAAAAATGAATGAACTAAATGAAATTCTAAATAAGTACGACATTCCGATTTTTAAATTTTAAAGAATGGAAGAATGGAGAGATCTTTAATGAAAAGAGTACTGATTGCAGATGATGAACTTCATATTTGTAATTTAATAAAGTGCCTGATAGACTGGGAAGCATATGGACTTGAAGTAGCAGGATTTGCTCATGATGGGGAAACCGCATTTCAAATGTGCCAGGAACTGCTTCCCAGTTTCCTGATAACGGATATTAGAATGCCTGGCTTGAATGGCCTGGAATTGATGAAGAAGATAGCGGAAACGTTACCAGATATAAAAGTAATTATCGTTACCGGTTATAGTCAATTTCCATATGCATTGCAGGCGATAAAATACCATGTGATAGATTATTTGTTAAAACCTGTTCAGAAGAATGAATTGGAAGCAGCAGTAACAAAAGGATTAGAATTGCTCGAGAAAGAATCTGGACTTTTACAGGTTGATTCCGCAAATATTGTATCAGCGCAGAAAATAAAAGATAATTTGCTGATGTGTATGCTGAAAAATAAAAATGATATGGATAACAGACAGCAAATATTTGATGTATACAGAGATCAGTTTTATTCAAATGATAAAGAAAGAGGCTGGCAGTTAATCCAGATTAATTTTGTTTTCAGGAGTGGGGAGGATATTACTTTCATTCAGAATTTTTTAAAGACGAAGATGAAAGCAATTGTGACTGAAGGAATTGGAACAAATGCTATAGAAATTACAACCACTTTGTCAGGAAATGATTTTTATTGTCTGGTAAATGGAAATATGGACTATCTGGAAGAAAAAAAGTATGAAAATTATATAAAAGACAAACTTATTGTATTAAATGAGACCATACAAAAAGTAAACTTTGTAATTGGGGTAAGTAATATATATGCAGATTATCATAAGATTTATGATTGTATAGCACAATGTGAAAAATGTATATTACATAAGGTTTACAAAGGAAAAGACAGAATAATATATTTTGAAAAAGTTCCACAGCCAGTATATGATACACAGTTTTTTTTAAATGATACATTCCGAAAGAATTTTGCAAATGCATTAAAGAATGAAGATATTAGAAAAATATCAGCGTTGCTGGAAGAATTAAGTGTTGAATTATATAATTACAGCAAACGGACAGATGGAAAAACCGTATTGGAAATATATGATATATTGGTTGAAGAGTTTTATTTAACAATATTCGGATATAGTCAAAAAGACGAGGTTATAGAGGCTAAAAAAGAGATTTTACAGCAGGGCAGGTATTTTTACAGTGTATCTGGTCTATTTCATTATCTTGGAGAAATAATCGGATCGGAGATTCAGAGTATTTCGAAGAAAAAAGAAGAGCAAAGTATTAAACCGGTGAAACTTGCACAGAGGTATATAGAAAAGCATTATATGGATGACATTACACTGGAGGAGATCGCAAAAGAGGTTGGTTGGACAGCGACATATTTATCATCGTCTTTTAAGAAAAATATCGGAAAGTCTGTTGTGGATTATCTGACTTATATTAGAGTACAACATGCGAAAGAATTGTTGCTGGATACGGAAAGAAGTATAGGAGAAGTTGCAGATATAGTTGGATTTCATGATGCAAAATATTTTGCTACTAGATTTAAAAAAATTACAGGAGTGTCACCTAATGAATACAGGGGACTGTTTTCATAAGAAAAAATAAGATGAAAAAATATTCAATTGTTACGTATATAAGTATTTTTATTAGTTTCTTTACAATAATAGGCATTTTTTCTATTGTACTATTTGGGTATTTGATTTTAAATTCAGCACCATTGTCAATTATGCTTATAAATATAGTAGTAACTCTTCTGTGTGTGGTGGCAGTTATCGCTTATTTTATTTACATCGTACCTGCAGTAAAGAAAATAAGAAATCAATATAGAAATTATGAATCAGGAAAAATAATTACACTTGATGTGGAAGAAACGCCAGTGCTTTTTGTAGATGAAGAAAAAGCGTTTTTTGAACGCGTAAATGATTTGATTGACAGGAAAACCCTGATTCGAGAAACGAGTAAATACGCAGAATATCTCGCACTGCAGAATCAGATAAATCCGCATTTTTTATATAATACACTGGAAGCTATAAGAGGAGATGCGATTGCCGGAAAACTGTACTCTTTGGCAGATACAGCTCAGGCACTGGCAACATTTTTCCGGTATACGATTTCTAATGTACATTTTATGTCTACAGTGGATGAGGAAATAAAGAACGTTGAAAATTATTTCATGATACAACATTATAGATTTGGTGACAAATTGCAGTTAGAGACATACTTTCTGGATGCAGAAGATCAAATTCGAAATTTATTTATCCCAAAGTTGACATTGCAGCCTATTGTAGAAAATAGTATTTTTCATGGTATAGAGAATAAAGTAGGTGGAGGAAAAATTACAATTACATTTGATCAGACAGAAACAAATCTTTTGATCAGTATAAAGGATACAGGAATCGGAATGTCTGAGGATGACGTGACAAAATTGAATAAATCTTTAAATGAAACGACGTACAAAACAGAACATCAGAAGATAAAACAGACAGAAGGAAAAACACATACTGGAATCGCTATGAAGAATGTATCTAGAAGGATTAAGCTATATTTTGGTGAAGATTATGGATTACGAATTTATAGCATGATGGGACTGGGAACTACTGTTAAGATTACTGTTCCAAGACAGGAAAATGCTGAAGATTATGAAAATATATAGGATTGCCATATGAAAGAAGAATTGATTCGTATTGAGGATGGAATAATAAAGCAGGGAAAAAGTTTGCGTGGACCATTTTTTTTTCACTTGTATAAGGGGGAAATAAGTGGGATTGTCACTGATAATTCTGAAGACAGAAAATTAATAGAAAATTTCTTTACCAAACAAAATAGTTTAATGTCTGGAACATTTTACTATAAAGGAGAAAAATATAATTCTCAGTTTTATGATAATGAAGTAAGAAAAAAACTGTGTCAAAATGTTACAGTAATATCGGATTCCACAAAACTGACGAATTATTTATCGATTACAGATAATATATTTATTTATGGTGAACACTTCTCATATAAAAAACGTAAGCAAATGGTGATTCAGTTAATGGAATTTTTTGATCTGAATATTCCTGTAAACAAAAAAACGAGAGATTTGTCATTTCTTGAACAGATTGAGATTCAATTACTACATGCAGTTGGAAGACATAATAAGATTATTATTGTGTCAGGAGTGAATGGCAAATTAAACTTAGAAGAGCTGGAAGAACTGGAAAGATTTTATGCACGTCTAGTCGGATTAAATTATTCTATTTGCCAAATTGAAACATATAATACGATATCCTTAGAACGAATGGATCGAATTCATATATTAAAAAAGGGAAAGACAATTGCAGAGTTTAGTAGGACAGAGATTAGTAAAAAAGAAGTATATGAGATATTGGATAATTCCAGAGATTTTAAAAATGTGAATGATAAAAAAGACATATCCAGTAGTAATGACAAAAAAGTAAAAATGAACTGGGCGAGTCATACAGGAGAAACTATTTGGATCAGATCGGGAGAAATTACAAATCTGGTATGTGGAACAAGTGAACTTTTTATAACTTTAAAAAATCTTTTTTATGGTGAAAGAGTAGAATTAAATGGTTCATTTTACTGGGAAAATAAAAGAGTGACGCCTAAATTGGCAAAAAATTTAAAAAGAAAAAGGCTGCTTGGTATGATAGATTATTCAGATATTGAGCATATACTCTTCGATAATCTTAGTATCCTGGAAAATTTATGTTATCCTTTGTGTCAGAAAAAGAGAGGATTTTTTTTAAAAAAGAAATATGTTGAGCTTGTAAAAGAGTATGTAAATAAGATTTCTCCGGACATCACATTAGACAAAAAAACGAAAGAATTGTCATTGGAACAGATTATGTATCTTGCGGCATGCAGATGGATGATTTGTAAACCGCAGGTTTTAATTATTTTTATACCCGTCTTTTTAATTAAACCACAAACAGATTATATCATGGAACGCATTCTGACAGAATTAAAAAAATATGGTATACCAGTATTAATTGTATCAGAACAATATAAATATGAAAGCAGGCTTATAGATCATCAAATATTAATCAGAAAATAAGAAGAGATACCGGTGGCATCTCTTCTTATTTTCTTGAAATCTTTTAGGAAAGTTCTTCAGGCGTGAATTTCATATTATATAATGATCCACATGAGAACAGTTCGTTATGCAACTTCGCTACAGAAGCGATAGCGGCAGTTGGACCATTTACATCAGTTCCTCGCATTGGAGACTGACCATCAGCAACAGGCATGTAAGCATCACGACCATCCGGTGTAGCGCCACATACATGACCAAATGGTGTATTACTGGATACTGTGGATGTACTGCAATGTAAAGTGCAGCCAATTGGTCCTCGTCCGTATCGGGTATTTTTATATGAAGAAAGCTCGTTTGCAATCATTGCCAGCATATCTCTTGCGATAAAATCTACATCATCTACATCATTTCCATATTTTGGAACTGCCAGACACATAGCTTTAATCTGCGGTCCAGTCGGTGTAGTGGTTTCATCTTGCCAGTTTGTTTCAAGCGCATGTTGTAACTGAGCACCTGTGATCTTCTTATCTTCAAAAATCAATTTTTTAATTACAAATAAGCAGTTTGCAATATTTGCAGTTCCAATGGTCTGTTGCCCTGTTAGGTCATATTTGGCACCACCACGTTTTATGGATTTACCTCGTGGTATGGATGTTGTTGGGCAGGCAAAAATTGCAGCCATTGGTTCTTCTAACATATCTTCCCACACCTGGTCGATGGTGTTTTCAAGGATAGCTTCCATTTTGATATAATATTTCATCTGATCTACAAAAGCATCTTCTGCTTCCTGATATGATGCAAACTCTGATAATGTCTTTCCATTTTCATTTTTATGCAAACAGATACCAGTTCTCGGATCTCTTCCATTGTATAAAGACATCTCTAACGCTTTTGTGCAGTTCAGCCATGCCCCACCGGTTCTTCCACCAAGAAGTCCTGGAGCACCAGGTTCGATACAACCGATAATGCAGTAATTGTATGCATCTTTCATTTCATATCCGCGGTTCATCATTGCTCTGGTATAGACTTCATCGTTGAAAATAGATGGAAGACCTGTTCCAAGTCTGACGACTTCAGCAACTTTCATTTTGAATTCCATTGGTGTTTTTTTATGAAAACGAACCGTCAGTGATGGCTGTGGTACTCTTGTATTGAAAGTAGCATCCAGTGCAATATAACTCATCTCATTTGTCGCGTCATCCATAGTTTCCGGATCAACGCCACCAATGGTCAAATTTTGGAACATTGGAACACCACGGAAGAAATCTGTATCAACCCAGCTTCGTACTTTGTTGCAGGCATAAATCTGCAGGAAAAAGTTTTCAGTCATTTCAAGAGCAAGGTCTCTGGTTAAAGTACCATCCGCGATACCTGACTCATAATATGGCTGCATGAACTGATCAAAGCGTCCAAAAGATATACCAGCTCCATTATCTTCAATCTGGATACAGATATGTGTTAAAATGATAAACTGGAGTGCTTCTTTAAAGTTTCGAGCCGGATTTTTTGGAACATAGCGACAAATTTGCGCCATATCCAGAAGTTCTGCTTTTCTTTCTGGATCTTTTTCGTCGTCAGCCATCTGTTCGGCAAGGTCTGCATATCGTTCTGCAAATTTAATAACTGCATTGGCACTGATTTTTGCTGCTTCATAGAAATCATTCTTCTTTATGCATTCAGGATCGTTTTTATAATCAATCTCTTTCTGGTTTTCTTCACATAAATCGATAATTTTCTGAAGACCGTTTTTGATTAACCATGGGTGGTCTGGTGCAAAGTGACCATCTCCACCTTGAAAATAGGCACCAATATCTGCAGCTTTCAGGTCATAGTGAGTGGTAAGAGCTTCTTTTGGAAGTCGGGTTCTAAGCATATCTGTAATGGTTTTTCCCTTCCACCAATCACAAAATTCCTGAATTACAGGTTTATCTTCTTCATTTAAAATATAGCAGTCGGCAGGGCGTGCATTGAGAGGGTATGGATTCTCGTGAACCATTTCTTCTTCAATCCATTCTGCGTCAAATTCTGGAAAAATCGGTGCCCATCTTGGCTTCGATGCCTGGTTTCCTGCAAATAAACTTCCTGGCATAATGTAAATACTCATGTTCTGCAATACATAATCAATTGCATTTGCACGTTTTACGATATTTGCCTCATCTGGATGGTTACGATAGTATTCTGTAATCAGTTTCCCACGTTCCACGCAAACTCCATATTTTGAGTTGGTAATATATTGGTGTAAATTGTTAATTCTTTTGGTTCTTATTGGTTCTGTGGATATTTGGTATGAATCTGTAATTGCCATATTAGATACTCCTTCCTAAGTATAATTAGTTTATGGATTCATTATATTTAGGAAAGAGATAATGCGAAAGAAAGGAAATTTAGATATAAGTTTAAAATTATAAGAAGTTTTAGTTTGTCGCAATATAAAAAAGAATAAACGCTACAGTAGACGCAAGTACTAGCCCTGTGAAGAATCCTCTTCCCCTGATTCTTCCGTCGGATGCAGATTCTGAAATACTGACGTATCGATGGAATCTTCAGAAGCATTTTCTGTTTTACTGTCATCCGGAATATACCGGTCAAATATCTTTACAAGAATATGTGCATTGAGAAAAGCGATCAATGCAAATCCAATCATAGTCCATACCAGTAAGCCGACAGCGATAGTCTGCTGTGACAGGAAAGTCAGTACGGCAGATCCAATAACGACAGCGAGCATCAAAAGAGTACGTGGCAGATTGCTGATGGATATTAAAAAAGCATTTTTTATGGTATTTAAAGTCGTGTTATCGAATTTTGCAAGTACCGGGAACACATACAGCAGAGTCAGACCGAACAGGAGAGCAATTGCTGACAGCAGAACATACATAACTTGCGCCATAGAAGGAGCCATATTTCGTATAATATGGAAATCCATGTAAAAAATAAGCATGGCAGCAAGTGTAAGTATCCAAATGACAGTAGCCTGACGGAAGTTCTGACGGAAGGCTTTAAAATAACTCTTTACAATATAGGATTCTTCATCCCGTGACATTTTCAAAGTTACATAACTGAGGGATGTCCAGGCGGCACCAATGGTGACAATCGGGATGCAGGTAATCAGAAAAACAATATTCAGAATCATGATGTCAGCCAGTCTTCCAAGAAAACGCCAGAGCGGACTGTCCATATTAAAAAAACTGCTCATATAATACCCCCTTAAAGTACAATTAAATTACAAAGATAAAAGAAAAAGGTCGAAATATTCTGACCTTTTAACAGTATAAACAAAATTTAGAAAGAATTCAAGATTACTTTGTGAATAGTTTTTAATAAACATGCATTGACAAAAAAATAACAACTATGTTATTATATTAACCATGAAATTTAATATATGCACGTCAGGTGAAGGGTAAGCATTTTTACTTTTGCGAAAAAGAGGGAATCAGGTGAAAAGCCTGAACGAACTGGTCACTGTAAACAGGAAATATGCCTTTGGAAACCATTGCATAAATCGAAATATGTGAGAAGGAAAAGGTACGTGATGATCTGTGAGTCAGGAAACCTGCCTGGTGTGAGATGTGCTCCAGATACAGCATAAACATCAAACGACTATGAGGGATTTCGATAACAGCTTATAGTCTATTAGTGTATGCTTGTGTTTCGGAACACAGGCATTTTTGTTTTTCAGAGGAAGAAATTCTTATGAACAAAAGCGCTCTTCATGGGCGAATTACAAAAAACTAGGAGGAAGGAATATGGGAAGTAAAATTACGATTATTGGAGCAGGCAGTGTGGGAGCAACAATTGCCTATACATTGTCAGGAGAAAACATTGCATCAGAGATTGTTATGATTGATATCAACAAGGAAAAGGTTCAGGGAGAAGTCATGGACATTGAACAGGGAACCTGTTTCAGAGATCCGATTTCAATTGTATGTGGAGACTATGAAGATGCAAAAGATTCTGATATCGTGATCATCACTTCCGGAATTGCCAGAAAACCAGGTCAGACAAGAATCGAACTGACCCAGACGAATGTAAACATTTTAAAGAGCATTACACCGGAGATTGTAAAAGCAGCGCCAAATGCGATCTACATTATGGTAAGCAATCCGGTAGATATTATGACCTATGTGTTTACAAAAATATCAGGACTTCCGGAAAGACAGATTATAGGTTCAGGTACTATTCTGGATACTGCAAGACTGAAATTTGCGTTATCAGATCATTTCGGTGTTGCACAGAAAAATATACATGCCTATGTATTTGGAGAGCATGGAGACAGTTCCTTCATTCCTTGGTCAGGAGCATATATCTCCGGAGTCAGTGTAGATGAATTTTACGAGCTTATGAAGGCCCATGGAAAAGATATTGAGGCAGTGGATAAGGAAGCGATGCTGGCATATGTACAGAAGTCAGGCGGAAAAATTATTGCAAATAAAGGTGCAACATTTTATGCAGTTTCCAGATCAGTCTGTCAGATCTGTGCCAGAGTAGCAGCTTCTTCAGACTCCATTGCAACGGTATCTTCCATGATGCACGGTGAGTATGGAATCGATGATGTGTGTCTGAGTACACTTACGATCCTTGGACCAAATGGAATTCAGGGAAAACTTCCGATGAGAATGAAAAAAGAAGAGATTGAAAAACTGAAAGCCAGTGCAGATACACTGAAGTCAGTAATTGCGCAGATTGAGTGGTAGAAAGGAAGAGAATCTTATGAAGTACAGCTATTTTCCAGGATGTACATTAAGAACAAATGCAAAGATGCTGGATGCTTACGGAAGAGCATCTGCATTGTCACTTGGTTTTGAACTGGAAGAAATTGAAAACTGGCAGTGCTGCGGAGGAGTATATCCTCTGGGGACAGATGAAATTGCAACAAAATTGTCATCCGTTAGGGCACTGAATGAAGCAAAAGAAAAAGGACAGGATCTCGTCACATTATGTTCCGCCTGTCATCACGTCATCAAACGTGTCAATGATGATATGAAAAATGTAGAAGATATTCGTACCAGAGCCAATAACTATATGCAGCTTGAAACTCCTTATGAGGGAGAAACGACCGTGCTTCATTATCTGGAAGTGCTTCGTGACCGTGTGGGATTTGACAAACTAAAAGAAAAAGTCGTAAATCCGCTGACGGGTAAGAAGATCGGTGCTTATTATGGATGTCTGCTCCTCAGACCGGGAAAGATCATGGGATTTGATAATCCGGAAAACCCTTCGGTTTTAGAAGATTTTATTCGTGCTATCGGGGCAGAACCGGTTGTATACCCATATCGAAATGAATGTTGTGGGGGATATATTTCTCTGAAAGAAAAAGATATGACTCAGAACATGTGCAATAAAATCTGTGACAGTGCAGCAGGATTTGGTGCAGATATGCTGATTACGGCCTGTCCATTGTGTCTGTACAATCTGAATAAGAATGGAAATGGAAAGCTTCCGATATATTACTTTACAGAGCTTCTGGCTGAAGCGCTTGGAGTAAAAGAAGAAGTGGACAGGGAGGTGGAGAAACAGTGATAAATGAAAAGAAGCAGGCAGAACAAATAAAAGAAATCAGTGGAGTGAATCCGCTGAAATGTATGAAATGTGGAAAATGTTCTGCGTCCTGTCCGGCATTTAACGAGATGGATATCAAACCACATCAGTTTGTGTCTTATGTGGTAAATGAAGATATCGAGTCACTGGTAAATTCCAAATCTCTCTGGAAATGTCTGTCCTGTTTTGCCTGTGTAGAGCGTTGTCCAAGAGATGTCAAACCTGGAAAACTGATTGATGCGGCAAGACAGCTTGTAGTTCGCCAGAGAGAACAGAGCTATCTTTCACCAGATGAGATTCCGGAACTTTTGGATCCGGATCTTCCACAGCAGTTGTTAGTCAGTGCATTCAGAAGATACAGGAGATAAGATCGATGCAGAGAATAGGAGTATTTGTCTGTCATTGCGGAAGTAATATTGCCGCGACAGTCGATGTAAAAAAAGTAGCAGAAATGGCAATGATGGAGCCAGGCGTTGTTCATGCGGAAGATTATCAGTATATGTGTTCAGAAGCAGGACAGGCATTAATTGCAAAAGCCATCAAAGAAAAAAATCTTACAGGAATGGTAGTATGTTCCTGTTCCCCGCGTATGCATGAGACCACATTCCGTAAAGCAGCAGAGCGGGCAGGTCTGAATCCATACATGGTAGAAATCGCAAACATTCGTGAACATGTTTCCTGGATTCATAAAGATATGGAAGAGGCTACGAAAAAAGCAGTGATTCTTATGAGAGCTGCTGTAGCAAAAGTAAACTTAAATACACCGCTTCATCCGGGAGAAAGCCGTGTAACAAAACGTGCGCTGGTTATCGGCGGAGGTATCGCGGGAATTCAGACAGCACTGGATATTGCTGATGCAGGATATGAAGTAGATATTGTAGAAAAAACACCAAGTATTGGCGGAAGAATGTCACAGCTGGACAAAACCTTCCCGACACTGGACTGTTCTGCATGTATTCTGACACCAAAGATGGTAGAAGCGGCAGCCCATGAGAAAATTACGATTTACACCTATAGTGAGGTGGAAAAAGTATCCGGTTTCGTAGGTGATTTTACGGTAGATATCCGTAAAAAAGCCAGAAGTGTAGATATGGATAAATGTACCGGCTGTGGAGTCTGTCAGGAAAAATGTCCTTCTAAAAAGACACCGAGTGAATTCAACCGTGGCTTAAATAACAGAAGCGCTATATACACACCGTTTGCACAGGCAATTCCAAATGTTCCGGTGATCGACCGTGAAGCATGTACCAAGTTCAAAACCGGTAAATGTGGAGTATGTGCAAAAGTATGTCAGGCAGGTGCCATTGACTACGACCAGAAGGATGAAATGGTAACAGAAAAATATGGTGCAATTGTAGTGGCAACAGGATTTGATACCATCAAACTGGATCAGTACGATGAATATGCATACAATCAGAGCAAAGATGTGATTACCTCTCTGGAGCTGGAACGTGTCATGAACGCTGCGGGACCTACCAAAGGACATCTGGAACGTCTTTCTGATGGAAAAGCACCAAAAGAGATGGTATTTATTCAGTGTGTGGGAAGCCGTTGTGCAGATGACAGAGGAAAGAGCTACTGCTCTAAAATCTGCTGTATGTATACCGCAAAACATGCCATGCTGATCCGTGATAAATATCCGGATGTCAACGTAACCGTATTTTATATAGATGTACGTACACCAGGAAAGAACTTTGATGAGTTCTACAGAAGAGCGGTAGAGCAGTATGGTGTAAATTATATCAAAGGTCAGGTTGGAAAAGTTCTTCCACAGCCAGATGGAAAGCTTCTGGTACAAGGTGTAGACCTTCTGGATAATAAGCAGATTCTGAAAGAAGCAGATATGGTAGTTCTTGCCACTGCGATTGAACCGAATCCGGATGTGCGTAAGATTGCGACCATGCTTACAGCAAGTATTGATACGAATAATTTCCTGACAGAAGCACATGCAAAACTCAGACCGGTAGAGTCTCCGACGGCAGGTATTTTCCTGTCCGGTGTATGTCAGGGACCAAAAGATATTCCGGAAACAGTAGCACAGGCCGGTGCAGCAGCAGTCAAAGCCATAGGACTTCTGGCAAAAGACAAATTAATGACCAATCCTTGTACCGCCCAGGCAGATGAACTTTTGTGTAATGGATGTTCCACCTGCGCAAATGTCTGCCCTTATGGTGCGATTACATATGAAGAAAAACAGGTGAATGACCACGGCATCCGAGAAGACCGTCGTATCGCAGTTGTAAACAGTGCACTGTGTCAGGGATGCGGAGCATGTACCGTTGCCTGCCCGTCCGGAGCTATGGACCTGCAGGGATTCTCAAACAGACAGATTATCGCGGAGGTAGATGCAATATGTCGATAGAAAAAGAAGAATTCAAACCGAAAATTGTAGCATTCTGTTGTAACTGGTGTAGTTATGCAGGTGCCGATCTTGCCGGAAGCAGCCGCCTTTCTTATCCGGCAGATGTAAAAATCATCCGCGTGCCATGCTCCTGCCGTGTGAATCCAATGTTTATTCTGAGAGCATTTGAAAAAGGCGCCGACGGAGTAATTCTGTGTGGATGCCATCCGGGAGACTGCCACTACAGCACCGGTAATTTCTATGCGAGAAGACGTATGACACTGCTTTTCTCCATGTTGGATTACATCGGTGTGGAAAACGGACGTACCCGTGTAGAATGGGTATCCGCAGCAGAGGGTGTGAAGTTTTCCCAGACAATGAATGAATTTGTAGAAAAAGTACGTTCCCTCGGAAAAAATGTCAGATTGGAGGATTTAAGATGCAGGAAATCATAAATCGTGCAAAAGAATTACTGGCTGACGGAACTGTTGCCCGTGTTCTTGGATGGAAAGCCGGAGACCTGTCTTATAATCCGGAACCGGCTTATTTTGAGACAGAAGAATCCCTGAAGGATTTTGTATACAATGGATTTTGTGGCGCAAATTTAAGCAAATATATGATAGAGGCGTCCAAACTGGAAGGAAAGACGCTGGTCTGTCTGAAACCATGTGATACATACAGTTTTAACCAGCTGCTGAAAGAACATCGTGTAGACAGAGAAAAAGCCTATATTATCGGTGTTGGATGTAAAGGAAAGCTGGATATTGAAAAAATCAGAAAAATGGGTATCAAGGGAATCGAAAGCATTTCCGGTGCCGAACTTACAGAAGACGCAGATACATTGACCATTCAGACCCTTTATGGTGAAAAAACATGTGCCTATGCAGACGCAATGCTGGAACGCTGTCATGTCTGTAAAGGAAAAGAACACAAGATCTATGATGAACTGATCGGCGAATCAAAGGATACCAAAGACGCAGACCGTTTTGAGGAAGTAAAGCGTATTGAGGCAATGAGTCCGGAAGAAAAATTTGCATTTTTCCAAAGTGAGCTGAGCAAATGTATCCGCTGTAATGCCTGCAGAAATGTCTGTCCGGCATGCAGCTGCCGCAAATGCGTATTTGACAGCAACAAATTCGACAGTTCCCAGAAAGCAAATGCAGATTCTTTTGAAGAAAAGATGTTCCACATTATCCGTGCGTTCCACGTCGCAGGAAGATGCACAGACTGTGGAGAATGCAGCAGAGTCTGCCCGCAGGGAATTCCACTGCATCTGTTTAACCGAAAGTTTATCAAAGACATCGATGAACTGTACGGAGAATATCAGGCAGGAGAAGATGCAGAAGCCAAAGCACCACTGACAAATTATACATTTGATGATGCAGAGCCAAGTATTGTAGGAAAGAGGGGATAATGTATGTATAAGATCGCAAAAGAAAATCTGTCCGCATTATTCCGTAAGATTGCGGCCAGCCAGGAACTGTACCTGCCGGTAAAGGTAAGTGATCAGGTAAATTTCAGAGTGTGGAGCGAAGATGCACAGGTGGATCTGGACACTCTGAAAACAGTAAAATCACCAAAAGATGCTTTTTTTCCGCAGTGTGAGAATCTTTACAGCGTAAAAAAAGAAGGCAGAAAATTATCTGTGGAACCGGGAACTTTGAAAGAAGCAGATTTCGTCGTATTTGGTATGAAAGCCTGTGACGTACAGGGTGTAAAAGTGCTGGATAAAGTATTTCTGGCAGATCCGGTAGATACCTATTATGCAGCCAGAAGAGAACATGGAACGATTGTTGCCATGGCATGTCATGAACCGGAAGAATCCTGTTTTTGTAAAGTATTTGGCATCGACTGTGCAGATCCGTCAGCAGATGTCGCTGTATGGATGGCAGAAAAAGAACTGTACTGGAAACCACTGACAGAAAAAGGACAGACACTGACAGAAAGTGTAAAAGAACTTCTGGAGAGCGCTGATCAGAAAGACGAAGAAATCATAGAAGAAGAAAAAGCAAAAATCCGCAGTATTGTAGAAAAGCTTCCATATTCCGGACTTTCCCTGGAAGGATGGAATGGAGATGCACTGACAGAGAAATTTAATTCTACTGTATGGGAAGAACTGTATAAGCCATGTCTGGCATGCGGAACCTGTACATTTGTATGTCCGACCTGCCAGTGTTATGACATCAAAGATTATGATACCGGTCATGGCGTATTACGTTACCGCTGCTGGGATTCCTGCATGTATTCTGACTTTACCATGATGGCTCACGGAAATAACCGTACCAGCCAGATGCAGAGATTCCGTCAGAGATTTATGCATAAACTGGTATATTTTCCGGCAAACAATGACGGCATGTATTCCTGTGTGGGATGCGGACGTTGTGTGGAAAAATGCCCGGCATCTTTAAATATTGTAAAAGTAGTAAAAGCATTTCAGAAGGCGGGAGGTGAAGAATCATGAGCGAATGTACCTGTCATAAAAATTATACACTGGATACGCTGATCCCTAAGGTTGGGGTTATTACAGATATCCGCGAAGAGACTCCGGATGTAAAGACATTTCGTGTAAATGCACCGGAAGGAGGAAAACTGTTCGATCATATGCCTGGTCAGTGTGCCATGCTTTGTGCACCGGGAATCAGTGAGGGAATGTTCTCTATTACTTCTTCCCCAACGAATAAAGAATATCAGGAATTCAGTATCAAAAAATGTGGTATGCTTACGGAATACCTTCACAGCCTGGAAGTGGGTGACGAGATTACAGTAAGAGGACCTTACGGCAATCATTTTCCGGTGGAAACAGAGCTGAAAGGAAAAAATCTTCTGTTTATTGCCGGTGGTATCGGTCTTGCACCGCTGCGTTCCGTGATCAATTACGTTCTGGATAACCGTGATGATTATGGTACGGTAGATATCGTGTACGGTTCCAGATCCGCAGACGATCTGGTACAGTTAAAAGAAATTCAGCAGGTCTGGATGAACGCAAAAGATGTGAATGTATATCTGACGATAGACCGCGAACAGGAAGGCTGGGACGGCCATGTAGGATTTGTGCCAAACTATGTAAAAGAACTGGGATTTGACACAGACAAGACAGCGCTTCTCTGTGGACCGCCTATTATGATTAAATTTGTTCTGGCAGGACTTCAGGAGCTTGGATTTACCCATGAACAGGTATATACTACTCTTGAGCTGCGTATGAAGTGCGGAGTTGGAAAATGTGGACGATGCAATATCGGTTCCAAATATGTCTGCAAAGACGGTCCGGTGTTCCGTTATGATGAAATTGAAGAATTACCTAATGAGTACTAGGAAAGGAAGATACCAATATGGAAAACATGGTGAATGTATATTTTTTCGGTAAAAAATACAGTGTACCTTCAGAACTGACAATCATGACGGCCATGGAATATGCCGGATATACTCTGAAAAGAGGATGTGGCTGCCGTCACGGATTTTGTGGTGCCTGTGCAACCATTTACAGAATTAAGGGACAGAATGAGCTGAAAACCTGTCTGGCCTGTCAGACACAGGTTCAGGAAGGAATGTATGTGGCAAGTATCCCATTCTTTCCAACAGATAAAAGAACATATGACATGAATGAAATCCAGGCAAAACAGCAGATTATGATGGAATTGTATCCGGAAATATACAGCTGTATCGGATGTAATGCCTGTACAAAAGCATGTACTCAGAATCTGAATGTTATGCAGTATATTGCATATGCTCAGAGAGGCGAATTTGAAAAATGTGCAGAAGAATCTTTTGACTGTGTAGGCTGTGGATGCTGCAGTGTAAGATGTCCTGCAGGTATTTCTCATCCAATGGTAGGACTTCTGGCAAGACGTCTTACCGGAAAATATATTGCTCCTGAGGCAAAGCATCTTACAAAGAGGGTAGAAGAGATCAACGAAGGTAAGTATGATGAACTGATCGAACAGATCATGCAGAAGCCTCTTACGGAAATGCAGGAACTTTATAATAACAGAGATATTGAGAAATAGGGAGGGCATGAAAGATGTATGCACCATATCCAGAAAATATGATGGAATCGGTCAAAAAGGTAGAAGCAACCAGAGAGAAACGGATGGGAACAGAACCACGTCGTCTGTCTGCCCAGGAAAAAGATGCGCTTCTGAAAGAGTTCCATCCGGATTATAATCCAGAGGCATTTGCAGAGATTAAAGTGGGACCGAATAAAGGTCAGAAGGCTCCATTGGAGCTGGCAGATATGCTTCATTCTACAAGCCGCCTGATGACAGAAAACGTAGACCTTACAAAAGTTGATTATGATGTAGATGTGCTGATCATTGGCGGTGGTGGTGCAGGTTCTTCCTGTGCCATCGAAGCGCACAATGCAGGTGCGGACGTTATGATTGTGACAAAGCTTCGTATCGGTGATGCCAATACCATGATGGCAGAAGGCGGAATCCAGGCAGCAGATAAAGAAAATGACTCTCCGGTACAGCATTATCTTGACTGCTTCGGAGGCGGTCACTTTGCTGCAAAACCAGAACTTGTAAAGAGATTGGTTATGGAAGCTCCGGATGCAATCAAATGGCTCAATGAACTGGGCGTTGAGTTTGATAAAGAAGAAGACGGAAGAATGATTACCACTCATGGAGGTGGTACTTCAAGAAAAAGAATGCATGCTGCCAAGGATTATTCCGGCGCAGAGATTATGCGTACTATAAGAGACGAAGTGATAAACCTGGGTATTCCTGTAGTCGAATTTACATCAGCGGTAGAACTTCTGAAAGATGAGAAGGGACAAGTATCAGGAGCAGTTCTTTTGAATATGGAAACCGGTGATTATTCCGTTGCGAGAGCAAAAACAGTTGTAATTGCAACTGGTGGTGCAGGAAGAATGCATTATCAGGGATTCCCGACATCCAATCATTACGGCGCAACAGCAGATGGACTTGTTCTGGGATACCGTGCAGGAGCATCACTTCTGTATCAGGATTCCATTCAGTATCATCCTACCGGTGCAATTTACCCGGCACAGATTCTTGGTGCACTGGTAACAGAAAAGGTTCGTTCTGTTGGAGCACAGCTGGTAAATGCAGAAGGAGAAGCTTATATTCATCCACTGGAAACCCGTGATGTGAATGCTTCCGGCGTCATTCGTGAATGCGAAGAAGGCCGCGGAGTCGAAGTACCTGGCGGACAGCACGGAGTATGGCTGGATACGCCTATGATTGAAATGCTTGGCGGAGAAGGCACTATTGAAAAGAGAATCCCTGCAATGTTCCGTATGTATATGAATTATGGTATTGATATGAGAAAGGTTCCGATTCTGATTTATCCGACACTTCATTATCAGAATGGAGGACTGGAGATCGACGGAGACGGATTTACAAAAGAGATCCCGAATCTGTTAGTTGCAGGAGAAGCAGCAGGCGGAATTCACGGAAGAAACCGTCTGATGGGTAACTCCCTTCTGGATGTAATCGTTTTCGGAAGAAATGCAGGAAAGAAAGCAGCTGTAAAATGTAAAGAGGTAAACTTGGGAGAACCGAATCTGAATCATATTTATGCATACGATGAAGAATTAAAGAAAGCAGGCGTAGAGACTGGAGAAGTTTCACCGCTTCTGCTTCCTCATTATGCAAGACATGAAAGATAAATAAAGGAGGAATTTCCAATGCGTGAAATCGAAGTCAGCCAGATCACAGATGTAGTAGAACGGCTCTGTATCGAAGCAAATGAGCATCTTCCGGAAGATGTAAAATGTGCGATCAGAAATTGCCGTGCATGCGAAGATGGAGAAATTGCAAAAGGAGTTCTGGATAACATTATCGAGAACTTTGAAATTGCAGATAACGAATGTGTTCCAATCTGTCAGGATACAGGAATGGCATGTGTATTTCTGGAAATCGGACAGGATGTACATCTGACAGGAGGCAATCTGACAGATGCAGTCAATGAAGGTGTCCGCCGTGGATACGACAAAGGATATTTGAGAAAATCCGTCGTAAAAGATCCGGTACGTCGTGGAAATACAGGAGATAATACACCGGCAATGATTTATACAGAAATCGTTCCGGGAGAACAGATCAAAATCACAGTCGGACCAAAAGGGTTCGGAAGTGAAAATATGAGTCAGATCCGCATGTTCAAGCCTTCCGCAGGATTGCAGGGAATCAAAGATTTTATCTTGGAAGTAGTAGAAACTGCAGGACCGAATCCATGTCCACCTATGGTAGTTGGTGTGGGAATCGGCGGAACTTTTGATAAGGCAGCATTGTTGGCAAAGAAAGCATTGATGAGATCTGTGGATTCTTCCAATCCGGATCCGTTCTATGCAGATCTGGAAAAAGAAATGCTGGAAAAAGTAAATGAACTTGGCATTGGACCGCAGGGATTTGGCGGAAAGACCACAGCAATCGGACTGAATATTGAGACAATGCCAACTCATATTGCAGGTATGCCATGTGCGGTAAATATCAACTGTCATGTAACCCGTCATAAATCGGAGGTGATCTAACGATGGAAAAAAGAAAAATTACACTTCCTCTGACAAGAGAACTGGCAAAGACACTTCACGCAGGAGATCAGGTATTGGTAACCGGAACGATTTATACATCCCGTGATGCCGGACATAAAAGAATGTGTGAAGCTCTGGCAAAAGGCGAGAAACTGCCATTTGACCCTACGGATGCAACGATTTACTATGTAGGTCCGACACCGGCAAAACCAGGAACTGTGATCGGTTCTGCAGGTCCGACTACCAGTGGACGTATGGATGCCTATGCCCCGACTATGATGTCTGTGGGCGCGCGGGGAATGATCGGAAAAGGAGCACGCCTTCCGGAAGTAGTAGAAGCAATGAAGGAATACGATGGCGTATACTTTGGAGCAATCGGAGGAGCAGGCGCACTTCTTGCAAAATGTATCAAAAAAGCAGAATTGATTGCATATGAGGATCTGGGAGCGGAGGCACTCAGAAAATTATATGTGGAAGACATGCCGTTGGTAGTCATTATCGACAGCGAAGGAAACAATCTTTATGAAAGCGGACGGGCAGAATATCTCAGACAGCATGCGAAATAAGTAGAAATGAGGTACAGGATTTTATGGAAGAAACGAGGCACAGGCTCCGCCTTCCTCAAAATCAGATGTCGGAGGCATTTACGAACAATGCTATTCTGGCATTATCCGGTGGCCTTCAGGATGCATATACCTATAATACCAGAGAAGGAGTTTTCTCAAATGCGCAGACAGGAAATGTGGTATTGATGAGCCAGTCTCTTATGTCAGGAGAGTGGATGACCATGCTGCACTATCTGATACCTGTTATAGCATTTGCTCTGGGGGTGCTGGTTACGGAGCAGATACAGTACCGTTATAAATATGCAAAACGAATACACTGGAGACAGACAATTTTGTTAATCGAAGTTCTGGTCCTTTTTATAGTCGGGTTTATTCCGGAAGAGTATAATATTGCGGCCACCGTACTGGTATCTTTTACCTGTGCCATGCAGGTGCAGGGATTCCGAAAAGTAGACGGATATGCCTATGCAAGTACCATGTGTATCGGCAACCTGCGAAGCGGTGTGGATGCATTGTCCGTTTACATACGGGAACGAAAGCCTGATCAGTTAAGAAAATGCGGTCATTATTTTGCAATCATTCTCATGTTTGCACTTGGGGCAGGCATCGGAGGTGTTTTGTCGGTAACGTATGGAATATCAGTGATCTGGATATGTTGTATTCTGTTAATGCTCAGCTATTTTCTGATGTCTCTGGAAAAATACAGAGACATATAAGCATTCGTTCTTGCAGGATAAAAACGTAAAATCCCTTGACTTTAAAGGATTCCTGGGGTACTATAAGTACCGTGAAAGAAAATGATGGAAACAACAATGACGAAGACAGTACATTTGCAGTGAAAGGCGCAGCGAGCCGGAGTGGGTGCAAGTCCGGACCAAGTAAAGCAGATGGAAGATCACTTCAGAGTTTCAGAATTGAAGCAGGAATATCCAGAGTAGATTCTGACGGATTCCCCCGTTACAGGGAGCGGATATACAGGTAAATACACCGAAGTATCCAGAAAAGTAACAGGTGGTATAACGAACTCTCGTCCTTTTACGGACGAGAGTTTTTTAATAGTTAATTGCAAGACAGATATTTTTATTGTATGTGCTGATAAAAGTATTCACCGAAGACACGCTTGCGCTACCTCACATTGGCAGCGGTACGTAAGCGACCAGAGGACGGTCGCTAAGTACCGGCCATGTTCGAGTACCTTCTGCGGGAATTGTTCATTTTGCACATTGCCAAACGTTTTCG
>CAKRON010000016.1 GCA_934373455.1 uncultured Marvinbryantia sp. | reverse complement strand
GTCTTCACATTCCAGACAGGCATATCCGTTAAATCCTGTTTCATGAAGGTTTGTGATCAGTTTTGGAAAATCTATGTCTCCGTACCCCGGAAGCTTCGGTGTATGCCATAATCCCGGATAACTGAACCTTCCATACTCTTCTACTTTTTCCTGATCAATCTGCAGATCTTTAAAATGAATATGATAGATGCGGTCCGCAAAATCCACTACTGGTTTCCAGACATTCATCCCAAGAAGAATCATATGGGATGGATCGAAACACAAACCGATATTTGGACTCATCTCAAACATTCTTCTCCATACCTGTGGTGTGGATGCCAGGTTATTTCCACCCGGCCACTCATCTTTTGTGAAATACATCGGACAGTTTTCGATTGCAATCCGAACATTCTTCTCTTCTGCATGTTTTAATATCGGAATCCAAACCTGTTCCATCAATTCCAGATTTTCTTCTACTGTTTTTGTTTTATTTTTTCCAATGAATGTTGTTACAAGATTTACATTCATAAGTGCCGCTGCATCAATTACTTTTATCAGATGTTCCTGTGATTTTTTGGCTGTTTCTTCATCATCTGATAATGGATTTGGGAAATACGCAAGTGTTGCGATTGTAATTCCCTTTTTCTCTGCATATTCCACATATTTTTTCGCTTTCTCTTCTGTCATGTCTTCTACATCAATATGTGAAACGCCTGCATACCTGCGCGTAGCTTTTTCATTCGGCCAACAGCAGACCTCCAGGCCTTTAAAGCCTGTCTCAGCTGCGTAATCCACTACCTGTTCAAATGAATAATCAGGCAGAATTGCTGTATGTAACCCCAATTTCATCATAGCTTTTTGCTCCTTTTCTCAGATTTTCACCCATGCCCGTTTCTGTGCTGATTCATATACCCTTTCATTCAAAATCATTTCACGAAGTCCATCTTCAAAGTTTGCAAAATCCTTTTTGGATGTATCTTTGTTCAAAACGGATTGATAATATTTTTCAAACTGCATCTTGAAAGTATCTGGGAATCCTTCCACATGTCCTCCCGGATAACCGATTACTGACTGTGCTTCCTTTGACAGGATAGATGGATCTTTCGGTGCTTTCTGATTAAACGTCTCTCTTCTTCCAATCCACAGTTCCTGTGAATCTTCACTGTCCCAATGAAGTGCACATTTGCTTCCACTGATGGAAATCACCTGCTGATTTTTACGTCCGGCAGTCACCTGGCTTACATTCACACTGCCAATTGCCCCATTTTCAAAACGGAACAATATACTGCACCAGTCTTCTGTCTTGATTGGAACGTCTTCATAATCTTCCGGTCTGAGCGCCATTCCAGAGAAAGTTGCCACCTGTTTCTTTGGTTTTTTCCTGGTCTTGTGAACGATCTCAAATTCTGCCAGTACTTCAACCGCCCTCTGTCCGGTAATATTTTCTACCATGTCAATCCAATGTGTTCCGATATCGGAAAAAGCTCTTGTCTTTCCAGAAAGCTCCGACTCCAGTCTCCAGCTCCAGTCGCTGTCCAGATAAAGCCAGTCCTGAAGATAGCATCCTGTCACTGCATAAATATCGCCCACTTCCCCGCTTTGCACCATCGCTTTCATCTGCTGCACCTGTGGATTCATACGCAATGAATGATTTACCCCTGTTACAATCTGATGCTCTTTCGCATAACTGCATAACTTTTCAGCTTCTTCTATTGTCATGGTAAACGGTTTTTCTAACATTACGTTCACACCATGCTCCATCGCATACATTGCCATTTCATAATGTGTGTTATTTGGTGTGCAGATGTGAACTGCGTCCAGTGATTCTTTATCAATCATTTCGCGGTAATCATCATAACCATGCTCTACAAATAACTCTTTTGCTTTTTGTGCTCCATTGTTATGATTCGCAACAGCCACCACATCTACATATCCAAGCCTTCTCAGAGCTTCCACATGAGCGGCTCCGATAAAACCAATTCCTATCACCCCAACCCTTAGTTTTTTCATCCCATACTTCCTTTCTTCTATCTATTGGTCATCATACGAATTGTCGTATCACCTAATTTTGCACTTTTTTCTACCGAATATCTCATACATTCCTGGATCATACCCTGAACATCACAACTGCTGTCAGTATTAATTCGCAGCTGCGGCATCACATCTTTCGGAAATTGCGACCGAACCTGTTCGGTTATATGATCCAGAGCCGATTCATTTAATTGCTTTCCCTGGATGACTACCATTTCCGGAGCAAGCACCCAGCTTACGCTTATGATTCCTTTTGCCAATAATTCATAATACTGTTCCTGTATCACGAAACTGTCCGGACCTGACTCCAGCTGTTTTAAAATATTCATAATCGTTCTTTCATAATCACCACGGCTTTCCTGCAGCTGTCCTTGCCGCTTCATGTCTTCATGAACCACCAGAAACCCTAGTTCACCGGCAAAATTTTCAAATCCCCGATGCAGACGTCCATCAATTACGATACCTGCACTCAATGCACGTTCTGCAAAGATATACACCATATCCTGAACCTGTTTTTCGACATTCTTTTCATAATAACCTAATGTGGACATCCGAATATCATTTTCTACCAGAACATCCGTCTCAAAATACTTTTGTAATACTTCCTGAAGATTAAACTTTTCCCATTCCGGTATCTCCGGGATATGCTTAATCATGCCACTGCTTCTGACTACTCCTGGAACTGTTACACCGATAAGTAATATCCTGCCCTCGATTCTTTTTTTTAGCTGCTGTATACTTTTATATAAAAACTCTGTATAATCCTCAGCATTACTTTCCTGAAAAATATATTCTTTTTCGAAGTGAATCATTCCTGTAATATCTACAAGATATCCTGTAAAACCACCTGTTTTATATAACATCAAAATCATATTGTGCGATCTGTCGGCCTCATATAGGACAGCCTTTCGTCCAACTCGTTCACCCTTTCGACCGCTTTCTTTAATCCATCCTTCTCTCAGTAAAATGTCTACTCTCTTTTTCACGGTTGGAAGACTTAATTCTGTGCGTTCTGCAATCTCTGGTTTTGAAATAGGTCCTTCTTTAAAAATCAAATCTCTTACAATATCCGTATTAATGTTTTTCAACAATTGTGGTTGTCCAACTAACATCATCCTGTCTCTTTTCATTTATAAACTTTGTTTCGTATTTATTTAAAATTACCATTATTTTTTATCTTTGTCAATATTGTTTGTGCTTTATTTTATATATTTCTATATTTATTTATCGTATTTTATATATTATGCACTATTTATAAACTTTATTTATTTTTATAGCATAATAAAAGCAGGAGTATTACACCCCTGCTTCTACATACGCATAAAACCTGACATCATACAGCCGCCTGCCGCCCCTGCCTTCCTTACCAGTTCTACTCTCTCTGAGTTTATTCCACCTATCGCATATACCGGAAGATCGCAGCTGCTGCAAACTTCTCTGACAAATTCTACGCCTTTTCCTTTTAGCCCTTTTTTACATTCTGTCTCAAAAATAGTTCCAAGAATGATCTGTGTTGCTCCGAACTCTACCGCATATTGTACATCTTGCGTGCTGTGACAGGATACACTGATTTCATTGAAATCTGATCGCAGTTTCATTCTTTCTGCGTCAGTCATTTCCTGCAGTGTCGGAATGGATAAGTGAATATTTTTGCACTTCAGCCTGCGGGCAGCTTCGATTCTGGAATGAAGAAAACAACGTACCTTTTCCTGATTACATAAATCCAGCACTTTTTCAGCCAGATCTTCATACATCTTTTCTGTCAGATCTTTTTCTCTCAAAATCAATGCATTGGGATGTAGCTGCAGTACTTTTTTCAGCTGCATCAGGAAATCCCCCTGTACCAATGCACGATTTGTGATAACAATCGTATGTTCATACTCGTTATACATAGATATAATCATTCAGCACAGGCTGAAGTCCTCCCTGTTCCATATCCTGATACATCGATGTAAATGATCTGTTATCGTTGATCTCAAACTGCTCGTCTCCCACATCTGCATCTTCTTTTCCTTCATACTTTTCCTCATGATCTCCGATCCCAGTGGAAACTCCGGCAGAAACTTTCGTTGCACAGATCTTTGTAATTCCATTACGGAACGACGCACTTTCTCTGCTGGATACCGTAATTCCTGCAAACGGAAGGAAAATTCGATATGCACACAAAACCTGGCAAAGTTCTTTTTCCCCCACGTCTCTTGGGTTGATCTTGTCATTATTGACAATCGGACGAAGTCTCGGACAGCTCAAAGACAGTTCTGCATGAGGATATTTTCGATTAATATAATAAACATGAAGAGCTGTTGCCAGCGCATCTTTTCTAAAATCATCCAGTCCCAAAAGTGCTGAAAATCCTGCGCCTCGCATACCACCCATGATTGCACGTTCCTGGGCATCAAATCGATATGGCCATACACGCTTATGCCCCATCAGATGCAATGTCTCATATTTGTCTGTATGATAGGTCTCCTGGAATACTGTCACATAATCGACACCGCATTCATGCAGGTATTCATATTCATCCACATTTACCGGATAAATCTCAATACCAATATTTTTAAAATATTTTTTCGCAATTTTTACTGCTTCTCCGATATACTTCACATCTGAATAAGCTCTGCTTTCCCCTGTCAAAATCAAAATCTCTTCCATGCCGGTCTTTGCAATTACCTGCATCTCGTGTTCAATTTCTTCAAAGGTAAGCTTTTTACGCCGAATATTGTTGTAACAGTTAAAGCCACAATAAATACAATAATTTTGACAATAATTTGCAATATACAGCGGTGTAAAAATATATACGGTATTTCCAAAATGATTCTTGGTAATTTCTTCTGCCTTTCTTGCCATCTGTTCCAGATATGGTGCCGCTGCCGGCGACAGCAATGCTCTGAAATCTTCTATGGAACAGCTTTCATGAGAGAGTGCTCTCTCTACATCTGCCGCTGTATAAGAATCATAATCGTATTCTTCCATTGCTTTGAGCACTTTATCTTTGATATCGGACTCAATTACCTGCATCCCTTTCATATATTCCATATGGTTTGTACGAAAAGAAGGATCCTGTTCCAGACGGTGCTTTCTCTCCAGTGCCGCTGGCGGAAGCGTATCACTGTCTATAAAATATACCTGATTTTCTTCATTCATCACGCTCTCCTCCTATCGTAAGAAACCTGTCAGCGGATCTGATGCACTTCCACCTCTGGCCAATACTCTCCCCATGCCGGTAAGATATGCGGTTCTTCCTGCTTTGATCGCAAGTTTAAACGCTTCTGCCATATCCGGCACATTACCAGCTGTCGCAATTGCTGTATTTGCCATAATGGCAGCAGCTCCCATTTCCATAGCTTCACACGCCTGGGACGGTTTTCCGATTCCGGCATCTACAATAATCGGCAGATCAATTTCATCAATCAGAATCTGTATCATCGCTTTCGTTGCCAGACCTTTATTACTTCCGATCGGTGCTGCCAGCGGCATTACTGCAGCTGCTCCTGCATTTTGCAGATCTCTGGCCACGTTCAGATCCGGGTTCATATACGGCAACACTACAAATCCTTCTTTTGCAAGAATTTCTGTAGCCTTAATGGTTTCCTGATTATCCGGAAACAGATATTTTGCATCACGCATAATTTCTATTTTTACAAAATCTCCGCATCCCATTGCTCTGCTCAGTCTGGCTATCCGGACGGCTTCTTCTGCTGTTCTGGCTCCGGATGTATTTGGCAGCAGTGTCACTCCCTTCGGGATATAATCCAGAATATTTTCACTTTCCTGTGTATTGGCACGGCGCAGTGCAAGCGTAATAATCTCTGCACCGCCCTGTTCTATTGCTGCTTTGATCAGATTCAGATTATATTTTCCTGATCCAAGAATAAAACGGCTTTTGAATTCTTTTCCACCTAATATAAATTTATCTTCCATTTTTTGTATTCTCCTGTTCTTTCATAATCAACTGTATGACTTTATTTGCTTCATGTGCTGCACAGGCCGCCACTCTCGGTGCCATCAGCCCAATTCCTGCTTCCACATCTGTACTTTGATCTCCACATACATAAAGTCGGCTCATTTTCTGACTCGTCTGAATCTTGTTGATATCTCCATATCCCGCCATTCCATTTCCTGAAACTACGGTTGTACCAGGACATTGGGTAAGCAATTCTCTTACCAGCATTGCCTTCTGGTCGGCCTTATCAAAAGCCTCACAGACGATCGGATATTTTTCAAATAATGTTTTCACATTATCCGGTGTTACTTTTATAGATACTGATTCATAATTTAGATATGGATTAATCTGACATAAAATTTCCGAAAGTGCTTCTGCTTTCGGTCTTCCAAGATGTGAGATAAAATACATCTGACGGTTTAAATTGGTCACATCCACTATGTCAAAATCTACCAGAAGCAGCTGACCGATTCCTGATCTTGCCAGCATAACTGCGATGTTTGATCCCAGACCGCCCAGCCCCGCCACGGCAACCTTTGCACTTCTTAGCTTTTCCTGCATTTCCTTTGGAAATCTTGCATCAAATGCTTTATTCAGTTCTTCTTTTGAAATCATCCGCTGCATTTGTTCCTGTATTTCTGTCATATTTTCAGCCTCCACCGACAAATCTCAGAACTTCTATAGTATCTTCATCCTGAATGATTACATTTCCCAGTTCTCCTTTCGGAATGATTTCAAGATTTCGCTCTACCACAACCTTTTCATGTTCAAATCCAGTTTCTTTTAAATATTCCAAAAGATTTCGTCCGGCGAGTTCTCTTTCCTCTCCGTTGATCTTTACCATATATGCTTTCTCCTCTCTTTTGTCCTGCACCAATGACGACACATAATAGGAAATGCAATTTCCTATTATATAAAAAAATGGCACCGTATGATACACTTCTGGTATCATACGGCGCCTGATATCTGTTCATGTGAAAAGTGGTGCCCCCAGTTCACAAAAATATGTATTCGCTATTTCTCTCTACTATATAACATTACTATATTATTTGCAAGTACGATTTCCCACACAATCTTTCACTGCATTCAACAGCTTCTCCATATCCAGCGGCTTACTGATATGTTGATTCATACCGGAAATCCTGCTGTTAATGCGGTCTTCTGCAAATGCATTCGCACTCATGGCAATCATTGGCACCTTTTTGGCATCTGTTCTTTTCATAGCGCGGATTCTCCTGGCTGCATCCCAGCCATTCAGATTTGGCATCATAATGTCCATGCATATCACATCGTAATACCCAGGTTCTGAACCTGCAAATTTCTCCACTGCCTCCAAACCATCCACTGCACATTCTACATGGATTCCATTTTCTTCCAGCAAGAATTTCACTATTTCCATGTTCAGATCATTATCTTCTACAACTAAAATCCGCAGTCCCTCTACCGAAACATTTTCCAGATCGACGGTCTTTTTCGTCTCTGTTTTTTCACCAATCTCAAATGGAATGGTCATCAACACCGTCGTTCCCTTTCCCTTTTGGCTTTGAATCTCAATGGTTCCATCCAGTCTGTCTGCAATTTTCTTCGCAATAGCCAGACCCAGTCCACTTCCTTCGTATCTGGATCGACTGGTTTCATTCTCCTGGGAAAACATCTCAAAAGCGTGTTCCACAAATTCTTCACTCATCCCGATCCCATTATCTGAACATCCGAACTGATAGATCACCTTCTCTGCATCTGCTGTTTTTTCCTCACACCATACCCGCACACTTCCTCCTGGATTTGTGAATTTTATTGCATTATCGACAACCGCCGTAAGCAGTCGTCCCACATATAACGGATTCCCAACCAGATATTGATGTTTTAATCCGGCCCGGCTCCAATCCACCACATAATCAATCTGTTTCTCTACCGCCTGACCCTGTTTGTCGGAATTCGTCTGACTCAGCAATTCTGCAAGATCAAATGAGATATTCAGATCTGTCTCTTCTTCCGCCTCCAGTTTATTCATATCCAAAATATCATTTACCAGTGACACAAGATATCTGGATGATTCCAGCACTCCATCTCTGCATCTTTTTTGGATTTTCAGGTCATCCGGATAACGGTTTGACAGCTCCAGCATCCCTATGATTCCATTTATTGGCGTTCGGATATCATGACTCATATTCGACAGAAATCTGTTTTTTGATATGGCTTCTTTTTTCGCTTCTGCTACCTGATTGATCAGATTTTGCTCTCTTTTCTTTGTCGCACTGATACTTCGTATGGCACAGAGTACATGGGTCAGTCGACCGTTTTCATCTCTCTTTTTCTCAATAAAGCAAAGGCGATGCCAGTTTCCATCTTTCATCCGATATTCCATCGCTATACTCTCTTCTTTGTCCATACGATCTGCTAAAGTAGAAATATCTGTGAATCTAAGAAACGCCTCCTGATACTCCTGAGCCACACATTGAGTGCACACCTTCTTATTATTCACTGACAATGTACCACTTTTTATAAATTTCAGTTCTTCTCTTTCCTTGTTTATGATTTCTTCAAAAGTGTCTTCTTCTATATCTATTCGTGAAACATACTGAAAGGCTTTAGCTATAGACGCTATAATTTCATTGCTCAGTCTGGCTTCTTCCAGCGCATTCTTTAATTGTCTCTGAATTGCTTTTTCTTTGTAAAGAATTCCATCAATGTTACGATATCCCAGAAAGATAATGTATTTCTCATCGTCAATCTGTCCTTTTACAGCATATGCTTCATAATAACTCTCTTTTCCATCTCTGGAGGTACTCTTGTAATGATAAGTAATCTTCTCCGTACTGTGAAATCTTCTCTTCATGTTTTGGCAGCAATGCCAGTCCAGGAATTCTTCTCTGTCTTCCATTGAAATAAAATCATCTGCATATTGCCTGGAATATTCATCAAATGTCGCAAAACAATTCAGTCCCTGATTTGCAAGCTTTCTGGCGTTCGTATTTTCTTCCAAACGAAGCACTTCGTATTTTCCGAAATTCAGATCTATACGATACAGAGAAACATACTCTGGCAAAAGCTTCTTTAACATATATGTTTCCTTTTCCAGTAAATCCTGCTCTACGTCTCTTTGCGTTCTTATTCTTTCTTCATAAATCATGCAGGAACAGAATCCCTTTTTCCCAATTGGCGAAATCACAGCATGATATGGTCTCTCAATTGTCAAATCCATCTCATTACCTGTATTTTCACATGCCGCACGATAATAGGCTGCCATCCACTTCTGATCCACCTGCGGATGCAAACTTAAAAATGAATGATCTATCATTGCATCCAGCCGATATCTTTTCAAATCTGCAAATGCCTGATTGCAATAACGATAAATCCAGTCTATCGGCATACCTTTTTCGTTCAATACCATCTCTATCACATAATATGCAACCGTGCTGTAATCAAATATATCTATATGAAAATCGTGTTTACTGTCGGACATAAGCACTCTCCTTTCCTCATCAAAATTTGGATGTACCAGAATGCCTTCAACATTTTTATGTGATATTATTATACTCGAAAAATTTTTTCTTAACAAGAATATTCCGCAACAAACGGGTGCTTATTTTCGCACCCATTTGTCAATTATATTCAAAATTCCATACAGTACCATGGCTATGATACACAATATCAGTATGGACATCAGTACCCACGTCAGCTTAAACACCTGACTGCCATAAATAATCAAATATCCAAGACCGCATCTGGCTCCCATAAATTCTCCGATGATAACACCTACCAGACATAATCCAATATCCACTTTCATAATACTGATAATAGAAGGGATATTGCCCGGAAGAACCACTTTTGTCAGGACATGGTATTTTTTTCCTCCCAGAGTATATATCAATCTCATTTTTTCTCTGCTGCTTTCCCGAAATCCTGCATATAGGTTCAGTATTGTTCCAAATATCGCCACTGAGATACCTGCTACTATGATCGTCTTCTGATTAGCTCCCAGCCACACAATCAAAAGAGGCGCTAATGCTGATTTGGGCAGACTGTTTAATACAACCAGAAATGGTTCTGACACTTCTGCCGCACTGTCACTGCACCATAAAAACACTGCAAGAAAAATTCCAAGAACTACCGTCAGGAAAAAGCTTATGAACGTTTCATAAAGAGTTGCCCCCGTGTGCAGCCACAAACTTCCATCCTTTGCCATACTGATCATGGTTTTCCAGATTTTTACCGGGCTGCTGAAAATAAATCCATCGATCCACCCCTGCCTTACAGACCATTCCCAGAAAAAGAAAAAAGCCAGCAGGATCAGAATTCTCATTGCTTTCACAAATCTCTTATGCTGTTTCTGTTTCTTCAAATATGCGGTCTGTGCCGCCGATATCTGACCGGGCGCTGGCACAATATCTGCTTTTCGTCCTACTGACATTGCAGCACCTCCCAGATTTCATTAAAATATTCTTTGAAGCCAGCCATATTTCTTACTTTCATCGGAGTTCTCTGCTCTGTCTCAAATGTCGTTTTTACTTCTTTTAATACCGTTGCCGGACGTTTAGACAGAACCAGAACCCGATCTGCCATACTGACTGCCTCTGACAGATCATGCGTTACCAGAATGGCTGTTTTATGTTCTTTTTTTATAATCTGATAGATATCATCTGCCACAGACAATCTGGTCTGATAGTCCAATGCAGAAAACGGTTCATCCAGCAACAGCAGCTCCGGTCTCAAGACCAGTGTCCGAATCAGCGCCGCCCTTTGCCGCATTCCTCCGGACAACTGGCTCGGTCTGGCATGACGAAATTCCCATAATCCATATTCTTCCATCAACATTCTGACATAAGCCAGATTTTCCTCTGTCATTTTTTTCTGTATTTCCAGTCCCAGCGTAATATTACCATAGATATTTCTCCATTCAAACAGCTGATCCTGCTGAGGCATATATCCAATATGAAACTCTGTATGATCCATCAGAGGCTTTTCCCGAAATAGAATTTCCCCTTCACTCTGCCTGTGCAGTCCGCAGAGCAGGGAAAGTATCGTGGTCTTTCCACAGCCACTTGGACCTGCCACTGCTACAAATTCGCCTTCTGCTACGGTAAAATTGATATGCTCCAGCGCTTTCGTCTCTCCATTTAGGCTATGATACGTATATCCTACATCCCGACACTCCAAAAAAGACGGCATTTTACACCTCCCACTTTCTCTTAGTGTTAATGTATGAGACTGAAGCTTATTTGTTGCCTTTTTCACCACTTCAAAAAAGGGCAGAGTCATCATGACTCCACCCTTCATGGGATTTCACCTACTGCATTTTCGTCAGAAACATGACCTTTAAGCAGTTACTTCGTTTCCATTCTTTCTGCCTTCCATAAATGCCAATGCATTATCCATTGTGGTTTTACTAATTGCCTGCAAGGCTTCTTTTGCGAAAAATCCCTGATGGGATGTCACCATTACATTTGGGAAATTCAGGAGTCTGGCTACTGTAGAATGCTGCAAAATCTGATCTGAACGGTCTTCATATACATTGGCATTTTCTTCTTCATATACATCCAGTCCTACTGCAAAGAATTTGCCCTCACGGATTCCCTGGATCAGATCATCTGTTTTGATCAGACCGCCTCTGGAAGTATTCACCAGAATAACACCATCTTTCATCTTATTTATCGTATCGATGTTGATCATATGATGTGTGGCTTCCATCAGTGGACAATGCAGAGAAATCAGATCTGACTGGGACAGTAAGGTATCCAGATCCACATATTCCACAAAATCAAGATCCGGATTCTGATATACATCATAAGCCAGTACTTTCATGCCAAATCCACGGCAGATACGTGCCATTGCCGCACCGATTTTACCGGTTCCTACAATACCGGCTGTCTTTCCATGCAGTACAACACCCATCAGTCCTCCAAGGCTGAAGTCATTTTCACGGACTCTTACATAAGATTTATGGGTATGACGGTTTGCTGTCAGTGCCAGTGCCATCGCATGTTCTGCTACTGCTTCCGGTGAATATCCCGGTACACGCATGACTGTGATGCCTTTTTCCTGTGCCTTCTTCAAATCTACATTATTATATCCGGCGCAGCGCATCAGAATCAATTTCACTCCACCCTGTGCCAGTGTCTCTATCGTCGGTGTACTCAGATCCATATTTACAAATGCACACACTGCTTCGTAACCATGAGCCAATCTGGCTGTATCCGGTGTCAAAAGTACATCTACATAATCAATTTCGATCTGTTCATATGCTTTTTCTTTCCACGTTTCATTAAAAAACTGCTTATCGTAGCTTTTGGTTCCAAAAAATAAAATTTTCATCGTGTTACTCCTCACTTTCATTTATTTTCTGCTGAAACAGTTCCGAATCTGACATTCTCCCTGTCGGATTCGTTCTCTTACGTCGGTCTCATTATATCCCAGGTTCGTTAACGTTTCAATAAAGATTTCTATTTCCTGCAGTACGCCTTTTCCATGCGGCACAAGATAAGCTCCTGCATCACTGCCTGCTGCCATTTGCACACCCTTTTGATATCCATACACCAGATTTTCCTGTTCTTTTTCATAAATTTGCTCTAACACCTTTTCCGGATATCTGCCGCATCCCAAAAGGTTTTTTGTCGTCACGATGGTTGGCACCCAGACACAATTTCTTTCCGACATAGCATCCAGACAGTCTGTATCAATATAATTCCCATGCTCAATGCTGTCTGCTCCGGCTTCTACCGCAGTCATTACCGCATCCCGTCCATTTCCATGAACCATAACGGCAAATCCTTCTTCGTGAGCAATGTGGATCATTTCTTTTATCCAGTCTGCATCCAGTCCAGGCTCGCTTAAAGCTCCGAATTCTTCGTACTCCATAATACCGGAAATCATGATTTTGATAAAATCACCGTTTTTCTGCTGCACTTCATGAACCAGATCTGCATATTCCCGGCACGTTGCTGCTGCCTTTCCCACAATGCCTCCATAATGTCCCTTTTTATGAATCGCAAAAATGGGGGTGCGGTAATCAATCCCATATTCCGGTGCCAGCTCTCTTCCCAGTTGTGATACCCCATATTTGTCACCGCCATCTCTGACAAAATCAATTCCGTTTTTTTGATAAGCTTTCAGTTCTTCCTGTACTTTCTGTCTGTGAACAGATACTTTATGATCTGCCACCGCCTGTCGGTAATCTGTTCCATTCATAAACAGATGTGCATGACATTCTCCCAGCATACTATCGCCTTACTTTCCCGAAAATTTTTCCAAATCCGTATTCTTTCCGATCACATACAAAGTCATACTCCTGTTTGCCACAAGATCCGGCTTAAATTCCATATCCATCTGATTTCCTCTGCGGATTCCTACTACATTAAATCCATAACGGCTTCTCAGATTCAATTCCCCAAGCGTCTTTCCATACCAGTCCTGAGGAATCTTGAATTCTACCAGACTATAGTCCGATGATAAATTAATCCAATCAGTAAAGTCATGTACCGTGAGGAAATGACCGATACGGACTCCCATTTCTTTCTCCGGATAAACAACTCTGCTGACACCGATCTTTCCAAGGATTCTGCCATGTACTTCATTCTTTCCTCTTGCGATAATCTCCTTGATCCCATAATCTCTGCATGTTAGTGTGGCAACAATACTGGCTTCCATATGATTGGCAATTGCTACCACAGCACCATCCATATTTTTCAGTCCCAGTTCTGCCACTTCATCAGGATCTGTCACATCTGCCACCATGGCACAGCTTACCAGATCCGCAATATCCTTGACTCTTTCCGGATTATTATCAATCACTAAGACCTGACATCCGTTTTTCTCCAGCGTCACTGCCACGCTGGCTCCAAAACGGTCTGCTCCAAATACTACATATTGTTTTTTCATCTCTTATCCTGTCCTTTTCTAGCCTACTACCACATGTTCCTCCGGGTATAATGGCTGTCCCTTTTTTCCTAGCTTTGATGCAATCACAAGCGGAATCGTGATCGGTCCGATTCTGCCCATATACATCAGTAAAATAACCAGCAATTTGGCCGGAGCACCGAGAAACGGCGTAACATCTGCCGTCAGCCCCACTGTAGCTACCGCAGAGGTCACCTCATACAATGCGGATACCAGCGGAATACCCGGTTCTAACAATGATAATATCATCGTTCCAACCAACGTAAGTCCAAGACTGACTGACATGACCAGCATCGCAGTACGTACCGTCTCATCTGCAATTCTTCTCTTAAAGCAGCTTGTCTCTGTACGTCCTTTCATAATAGACCAGCAGGTCAGCGCCAATACTGCCACCGTTACGGTCTTTATACCTCCTGCGGTTCCCACCGGAGATCCACCAATAAACATCAGCATACAGGCTGCCAGCTTGGAGCTTTCCCGCAAAGAGGCTTGCGAGATTGTATAAAAACCAGCCGTACGTACTGTCATTGACTGAAAGAATCCGGTCAGCAGTTTATCTCCAACAGAAATATTCCCCATTGTTTTTCCATTGTTCCACTCCGCTGCTACAAAAAATATCATTCCAAACAACAGCAGCCCCGCTGTCATAATCAGTGTAAGTTTCGTATGGAGCTGCAGCTTTTCTATTGCTTTTCGCAGTCCCAGTTCTTTTTTTCGTATTTTCTGCAATACATCTGTCAGATCTTTCCAAACCAGATAGCCCAGCCCTCCAATGATAACCAGTGCAGAAACTACCAGCAGCATCCATGGATCGGACTGATATTTTTGCAGACTGGTCGATCCCAGAAGATCCACCCCCGCATTACAGAATGCCGACACGGAATGAAATACCGAGAAACAGATTCCTTTGAGCAGTCCGTATTCCGGCACAAATCGAACTGCCATACACAAGGCTCCAATTCCCTCTACCAGAAATGTTCCTTGAACAACATAGATCAGCATCTTTACAAGACCACTCATGGTCTTCATACTGAATCGATTCTGAATCAACACTCTTGTACCAAGGGAAACCCGTTTCTTCAGAAGTATCATCAGATATGTTGCACTGACAAGAATGCCAATACCTCCAATCTGAATCAAGATCAACAATATTGCTTTTCCGAATATGGAAAATTGTGTAGCCGGTACCACCGTAGTCAGACCAGTCACACAGACACAGGTACACGCAGTAAACAATGCATCCACAAAATTCAGCCATGTGCCATCCGCATTCGAAACAGGCAGCGTCAGTAAACATCCACCAAAGAAAATCAATGCAGCAAATCCCGGTATCATAATCTGCACCAGCGTCCAACGTTTTTTCTTCATCTACATACTCACTCTCTCTGCAATCTCAGCCATCTTAGCAGCATTTAATCTTGTATCTCCGTGAACACGGCTGTAAGACAGATAGCCATTCATGCGGTCTATTTTCGTCAGATTCTGAGAACCGCATATTGGACACACATCCATATCCAGTTCCTGATGTCCACAGTCATCACAATAAGCCAGTGAAAGATTCACACCTTCGTAATACCCCAGATCCATGGCACGAAGCACCAGTTTCTTAATTGCTTCCAGGTTATAGTCAATCGGATAACGCACATATTGAATCTTTCCGCCATTACACAATTCCCAGAATCTGCCTTCCAGATCCTGTTTCTCGATCGGTGTCAGATTTTCTGTCACATGACAGTGGAAACTGTTGCTTACATAAGGACGGTCAGATACATTTTCCACGATTCCGTATAATTTACGAAACTGTTCTACCTGAAGACCACAGAGGCTTTCTGCCGGAGTACCATAAATGGCATACAGCCATCCATCTTCTTTCTTAAAATCACTGACCTTTTTGTTGATATACTGTAACACTTCCAGTGCAAATTGTCCATCTTCGGCAATAGATTTTCCATTGTATAATTCCTGCAGTTCATTTAATGCGGTTATACCAAAGGATGCTGTCATTGGTTTTAGCAACTTCTTGATCCGTTCTCCCGGCTGAAGATGCCCGCCATAGAATCCTCCTTCACAGTATGCCAGTGGATTTGTCGAAGCATACATATTTCCCAAATATTCATATGTGCGAATGTGAATATTTCGAATCATTTCCAGATAATAATCTAGCACTTCATAAAAATCCACACTGTCCTGTCTGGCTTTTGCCAGTATCATCGGAAGGTGAAGACTGACTGCTCCGATATTAAATCTTCCCACAAATACCGGTTTATCATTTTCATCAGCCGGTTCCATGCCGCCCCGTTCATACCACGGACTCAGGAAAGCACGGCATCCCATTGGGCTGATTACGCGTCCATATTTCTTATACATATCACAGATATATCCTTCTCCGGTCAAAGATAACCAATCCGGATACATGGTTTTGGAAGAACAGTCAATTCCCGCTTCGAATACATCCTCACAGATCTTCCCTTCGCCGTGCAGATTTTTATCAAACAGAAAGACAATCTTTGGAAACAATACCGGCTTTTTATTACCAGGCTTTCCCTGTCCTCCTTTATGCACTTCCAAAAGTGAAATATTACACATTTTTTCAAATCGTTCTGTTCCAAGCCCTGTCGTAACCGTCACAAACGGATAATCGCCGCGGGATGAACCTACGGTATTTAGTTTGTATTCGATTCCCTGCCATCCCTGGTCGAATTCTCTGCGAAGCTTATTTATTGCATATTCTTCTGCTTTTTCTTCTACGCCCCTCCAGGACGGATCTGTATATTTCAGGAATTCTTCTTTATGTTTCACATAACTTTTTTCTGCATAAGGAGCCAGAATTTTATCCACTTCTGGTACCGTGAATCCACCATACTGCTGGGCTGCTGTGCTTAATATAATATCTCCCAGCACATCAAAAGCAGTATCCAGGCTCTTTGGCTCATTATACCAGACATTTCCCATCTCAAATCCATCTTTCAGCACTGCCCCTGCATCAAACAGACAGCAATTCATAGTATCCAGTCTGGCTGACTGATCGTGAATATAAATATACCCATCGCGGCAGGCCTGACGCTCATCCCTTGTCATAAAAAATTTCCGATATAAGTTTTTATTCAATTCATTAAATATCAGACTTCTTTTCGTTGCCACCAGGGCACTGTCCGTATTTGCATTGCTCTTATCCCCAATATAACGGATTGACTGACTCTTTGTATACACATCATCCATCATATGAATAAAATCCACTTTATAATTCCGATAATCCCGATAGCTTTTCGCCACATCCGTATTCACCTTTTCCAACGCACTTTCTACAATATTGTGCATCTCCGCAATGGTAATACCTTCTTTTTTCATGCCTTCTGCCCTTGCAGTCGCATAACGGCAGAGTTCTTCTGTTTCTTCCTCCGTAAATGTATATAATGCTCTCGCTGCTGATTTGTTTACTGCACGAATAATCTTCTGTACATCAAATTTTTCATGTGTCCCGTCTTTTTTGATTACATACATATGCTTTTCCTCCTATTCAAATGCCGGTCTTGATGGATCCAGAATGGCTTTTACATCAAAGAAATCCGTCATACTGTCTCCATAGTAATACAGGTCATAGCCATCCAGAACACGCCGCGACTGAATTACATAATCACTGTTCACTTCCAGATAATCTGAGGTAGCCCACAAATTAAAGAAAAAACGATACCCCGCCTCAAACAGCTGATTCTGCTTATAACTTCCCGCTGATACAGACTCTCCGAACGGATAAAACATCAGATCCGTATCTCCCACCAGCGAAGCCACCTGTGTTTTCCAGTTATTCAGATCTTCATCCAGATCATTTGTATCCATTTCACTTTCCAACATGGCATTGCTGTAGCCATTTGAAGCAATCAGCCATCCTTCCTCTGTTAACTTGTCTGCAATAGCCTTTATCTCATCGCCTTCCGTCTGCAGGTCGTATCCAAACACGCCCTCATATCCGGTCAATGATATAATACCCTTCGCTCCACGCAATGAAAAATCCGGATGTTCTTCTACAAACTCATCCACCACCGGTACGACATCATATGCTCCTACCAGTGTGTTGCCTTGCTCATCTACGTATTCGTTCTGTACACTTCCATCATCTGCCAGAACCATTTTATCAGAATATGCTCCATAATCTGTATCACTGTAATAATTTGCTTCTGCAAAAGATAAAATAATCGGTGTCTTACCCTCCGGAACCGTCGGGGTGTTTAATGCAAAACTAACTGTTCCGTCTTCATTCTGAACTTCTACAACCATATCGTATACGCTCATCAATATATAATCCCGATCATACAACGACTGTAGTATTTGTTTAAATTCGTCAATTGTCAGGGACCAGTAGTTATAGTAATATGCCATGTCTGTATCCCCAAACGCTCTTTCTTTATCCGCTATCAGACTTTTTACTGAAAAATGTGCAAAGTCTCCGCCATAAGTTGTCAGTGCACTCTGCAATCTCTGATACTCCACTTTCGCACTGATCACTCTTTCATCATCCTGATAGTCTTGATTAATCTCTGCCAGTTCAGCCAGTGCATTGCTATAATCATAGGACGCCGCCAGCCTCTGCGCTTTTTCCAAATGTTCACTGACATTATCTTCTTCTTCCTGTCTGGCTTCCTGTATCTGCTTCTCAGCTTTCATCTTCGGGGTCTCCACCGGTTCATTATTCTCATACATTCCCAGTGTTCCGATGCTTTCCGCAATCTGTTCATTTATCTGCGCTCTGCTGCATCCGGTCAGCCCAACCGTTAACGTCAGCAGACATAAAATTAGAGTAGATATCTTTTTCTTCATGGATCTCTCCTTTCCATGTTTCTAAGTATATCTACTCTTATGAAAAATTACAAGTAAAAGCGTTTTTCTTAGCAATCCAGAATTTCTTTTAACAATTTATTGACAGATGCAGGATCTGCTTTTCCTTTCATAGCCTTCATGGTCTGCCCTACCAGAAAACCAAGGGCTTTCTGCTTACCACCCTTGTAATCAGCCACTGACTGGGGATTTGCTGCTACAATTTCTTCTATGATACTGCGCAGTGCTCCTTCATCATTCACAGTCTTCAAGCCATGTTTCTCCACATAAGAAACCGGATCTATATCTTCTTCAAAAATTTTCTCAAATACTTCTTTTGCCACACTACTGTTAATTGTGTTTTCTTCTGTCAGTTCTACAAGCGATGCCAGATTTTTAGGTGAGAAAGCAATATCTTCCGGATCCTGTCCCTTTTCTTTTAAAAGGCGCAAGGTTTCCACCATCAGCCAGTTGGATACTTTCTTTGGTTTTTTACAGATTGCTGTCGCCGCTTCAAAAATATCTGCCATATGTTTCGATGATGTGAGAATTTCTGCATCATATTCCGGAATATCAAACTCTCTCTTGTATCTCTCCAGTTTTTCGGTACGAAGTTCCGGCTGTGCTGCTTTTACCCGTTCTATCCATTCATCACTGATCATAATCGGTACCAGATCCGGATCTGGGAAATATCTGTAATCCTGAGCATCTTCCTTTGACCTCATAGCATAAGAATACTCTTTGTTATCATCCCATCTTCTTGTCTCCTGTATCACCGATTTGCCCATTTCCAGAAGTTCAATCTGACGCGCCCGTTCTCCTTCAATTGCCCTTGCAATTGCTTTAAAAGAGTTAATGTTTTTCATTTCTGTACGGGTACCAAATTTTTCTGCCCCTAACTCGCGAACAGATAAGTTCACATCGGCACGCATAGATCCTTCCTGAAGCTTGCAGTCAGAAGCACCCAGATACTGAATAATCAGCCGCAGTTTATCCAAATATGCAATTACTTCTTCCGCACTTCTCATATCAGGCTCTGATACAATCTCAATCAACGGCACACCACTTCGGTTATAATCTACCAGCGAACAATCTTCCCATTCATCATGTACCAGTTTTCCTGCGTCCTCTTCCATGTGAATTTCATGAATACCAATGTATTTCTTTCCGGCTGTTGTCTCAATCTCTACTTTTCCGTCATGGCAGATTGGCAGATATAATTGAGAAATCTGATAGTTTTGTGGATTATCCGGATAGAAATAATTCTTTCGGTCAAATTTACAGTACTGATTTATTTTACAGTCCGTAGCCAGCCCCACTGCTAATGCATATTCCACAACCTGCTTATTTAAAACCGGAAGAGACCCTGGCATACCGGTACACACAGGACAGGTATGGGTGTTCGGTGCACCTCCGAATGCTGTAGAACAACCACAGAAAATCTTTGTCTTGGTCGCCAGTTCCACATGCACTTCCAGACCGATGACTGTCTCATATTGTTTTGCCATTTACTCCACCGCCTTTTCTAATACGTCTTTTCTATTCGGACAAATAATTTTCTCCTGCCTGCTCTGCTCATAAGTATACGCAGCCCGGATTATTTTCTTTTCCTGAAAGCAGTCTCCAAGAAGCTGCACACCAATTGGCAGACCCTTACTGTCAATTCCACATGGTACTGTCATACCCGGAAGTCCTGCCAGATTACAGGAAATCGTATAAATGTCACCGAGATACATTTTTAAAGGATCCCCAAGGCTTTCTCCCAGCTTCGGTGCCGTAGTAGGAGCTGCCGGCCCGAGAATTACATCATAAGATGCAAATGCTTTATCAAAAGCTTTTTTTATCAGCGCTTTCGTGCGCAGCGCTTTTAAATAATAAGCATCATAATAACCGGAACTTAATACAAAAGATCCCAGCATAATTCTTCGCTTCACTTCTGGTCCAAATCCTTCTGACCGGCTTTTTTTGTACATACCATGAAGTCCTTCGTATTCTTTTGCCCGGTATCCATATTTCACGCCATCAAAACGTTCCAGATTGGAACTTGCCTCCGCAGCGGCAATCGTATAATATGCCGGTATCGCATAATCTACCAGACTTAAATCAAATTCCTCTACTTCTGCTCCGGCTTCCGCCAGCACTTTTGCTGCTGCCAGCACTGCTTCTTTTACTTCCGGGTCCAGTCCTTTTCCAAGATAATCCTTTGGGATACCTATTTTCATACCTTTTACATCTTTCACAAGGGCAGACGTAAAATCACTATCTGAACGTTCCAGAGAAGTACTGTCTTTTTTATCGTGTGAAGTAATGATCTCCAAAATAGTTGCACAGTCTGTGACATCTTTTCCTACCGGTCCAATCTGATCCAAAGAGGATCCATAGGCAATCAGTCCATAACGAGATACGGTTCCATAGGTAGGTTTGATTCCTGTGACACCGCAGAAAGAACTTGGCTGTCGAATCGAACCACCTGTATCAGACCCTAAAGCATAGAAGCATTCTTCCGCTGCCACTGCTGCACAGGAACCACCAGAAGATCCTCCCGGTACATGTTCCGGATTCCATGGATTCCTCGTTACGCCATAGGCCGATGTTTCCGTTGTACTTCCCATGGCAAACTCATCCATGTTTGTTTTTCCGAGAATTACCGCTCCTGCTTTTTCCAGATTCTTTACTGCTTCTGCTGTATAAGTCGGAATAAAGTTATCCAGTATTCTGGAACTGCATGTCGTACGCATTCCTTCAATACACATATTGTCTTTGATCGCTGCCGGTACTCCTGCCAATGGTCCTGTCAGTTCTCCCAGATCGATTTTTTTCTGAATTTCTTCTGCTTTTTTCAACGCCCCTTCTTTATCCAGCGTCACATAAGCATGAACCGTGCCTTCCACTTTTTCTATCTGATCGATGCAGGCTGTTACTGCTTCTTTTACTGTGACATCACCGGATTTGATTTTTTTCCCTAATTCCACTGCTGTATATTCCAGTAATTCCATGTCTGTTCTCCTTTATTCTACTGTCTTAGGAACCATAAATGCCCCATCTTTCTTTGCAGGTGCATTTCTCAGCATGTTCTCGCTGTCATCTCCATTTGTCACCACATCTTCCCGAAACACATTGTATACCGGAAATACATGAGACATTGGTTCTACGCCTGTAGTATCCAATTCATTTAACTGATCTATATAATCCAGCATGGTTTCCATATCTTTTTTTGCCTGTGCTTTTTCTTCTTCCGATAATTCCAGTTTTGCCAGAATCCCTACATATTCCATTGTCTCATCTGATATTATATTTGCCATATTCTCGCATCTCCTTTACGGTTCCAGTCTTGAAAGATCTCTTGGAAACAAGGTTGTCTCTCTTACATTATCTTCACCCAACAGTTTCATGGTAAGTCTTTCCAGTCCGATACCCAGTCCTCCGTGAGGCGGCATGCCGTGTTTGAATACTTCAAGATAGGAATCCATTCCTTCTGTAGTCATACCACGGGCTGCAATCTTATCCAGCAGCATTTGATAATCGTGTATACGCTGTCCTCCTGTTGTGATTTCCATGCCATGGAACAACAAATCAAAGCTTAACGTAAATTTCGGATCTTTTGGATCATCCATAGCATAAAACGGACGTTTTTTGGATGGATAGTGTGTTACAAATACAAAATCCGCATCATAATCTTCTTTAAACAACTGTCCGATCAATGCTTCTTCTTCCGGTTCCAGATCATATGGATTCTTAATTCGTCTGTTATATTTTTCTGATACCATTCTCTTTGCATCATCAAAACGTACCATCGGAATATGATCTGTCTTCGGAATCGTTACATTCAGAATGTTCAGTTCTTCGCTGTAATGTTCCTGAAGGAATTTCATCGTATACTGCAAAAATCCTGTTTCCATTCCGCAAATATCCAGGAAACTGTCGATATAGCCCATTTCAAAATCCAGACTGGTATATTCATTTAAATGACGTTTGGTATTATGCTTTTCTGCACGGAACACCGGACCTGTTTCGAATACACGGTCATAAACACCTACCATCATTTGTTTATAAAACTGTGGACTCTGGGCGAGCACTGCCGGTTTGTGGAAATAATCCAGACGAAACAGGTTCGCACCTCCTTCTGCTCCTCGTGCCCCGATCTTAGCCGTGCGTATCTCTGTAAATCCCTGTTCATATAAAAACTCACGGAAACCTCGTGCTATCCCTTCCTGTATTTTAAATTTTGCCCGTTCTCTGATATTACGAAGAGAAATCCCGCGCATATTCAGCTTTGCTTCCAGCGAAGCATTCATTTTCCATTTTGAAATTGCCAGTGGCATAGCCTCTGTCGGCTGACTTAAAATGGTTACATCCGTCATTCGAATTTCAATTCCATGAGGTGCCTTTTCTTCTTCTTTTACTACTCCTGTCACTTCTAAAGTTGTACCTTCTTTCATTTCAGAAAGTGGGACATTGACCTTTCCTTCTTCATAAACGCACTGAAGAAGACCCTCTCTTTTTCGCAGAATCACAAATGCGATTTCTCCCATATCACGGATAACATGTACCGCACCATTTACTTTTACCACCTGTCCGGTCATCTGAGGACTGACTAACTCACTAATTTCCTTTGTTTCTTTTTTGATTACTCCATTTAATGTCTCCATATTCATACTCCTTTCTACTGAAATAAAAAAATCCCGGAAACAGAAACTCTCATTTCTGTTCCGGGACGGTATATGATCTATATAGCCGCGGTGCCACCCGCAGTTGCACGCGCCTTTGCATGCCACTTTCGTACTTAACGCGTACCACGTACCGACTTACTTATCTGACAGTCAGATCTGTTGGGCCGGTCTGCTCCAGAGTGTTCCCCATTGGTGATTCCCCTAAACAGCGCTCTCAGTCGGTGACGCTGTATCCCTGTCAGGTTCCTCTGCCGGAGTCTCCTTCATTGCTTTTCCATTCATTTATGTCAGCTATATTAACACACAGTTTTATTAATTACAATACTATGTTTAATGAATTAATCGCATTAATATAATGCAAGAGAGTTATTACAGAAGCTGTATTCCTGCTTTCTCGGCTGTCTCTGTCACATCTTCCGGCCACAGGGAAGCCTGAACTTCTCCGATATGTGCTTTTCTTAAATAAAACATACAGATTCGTGACTGGCCAATACCACCACCAATTGTGTATGGCAGTTTTCCTTCCAGAATTGCTTTCTGGAACGGCAGCTCTCTTCTTTCCGGACATCCTGCTTCTTCTAACTGTTTTTCCAGTGCTTCTTCATCTACACGGATACCCATAGAAGATAATTCCAATGCAATGTCCAGTACCGGATAATAGACGATAATATCACCATTTAATGACCAGTCATCATAGTCCGGTGCACGTCCATCGTGCTTTTCACCGGATGCCAGCTTTCCACCGATCTGCATGATAAACACCGCACCTTTTAATTTCGTGATCTTATACTCCCGTTCCTTAGGAGTGCAGTCTGGATACATATCTTCCAATTCCTGTGTCGTAATAAAGAAAATATCCTTTGGCAGAATTTCTTCAATATAATCATATTGCAAAGACATATAGGTCTCTGTGGCTTTTAATGCCTTATACACATTTTTCACCACATTTTTCAATGTCTCCATATTGCGTTCTTCTTTATAAATAATCTTTTCCCAGTCCCACTGATCCACATAAATAGAATGTATATTATCTGTATCTTCGTCTCGGCGGATTGCATTCATATCTGTATACAGACCTTCCCCATGGGAAAATCCATATTTCTTCAACGCATAACGTTTCCATTTTGCCAGAGAATGTACAATCTCTGCCTGGGCATCATTCTGTTCTTTGATTCCGAATGAAACCGGACGTTCTACACCATTTAAGTTATCATTCAAACCAGACTGTGGTGTTACAAACAACGGTGCTGTCACACGCAGCAGATTCAATCGAGTAATCAGTGCTTTCTGAAAATAGTCTTTTACTACTTTGATGGCAACCTGTGTATCATGCAGGTTCAAAGCAGAAGCATATTCTTCTGGAATAATCAAATTGTTCATGTTCATATCCTCCTCATATCCATAAAGTATAACAGGTTTAAAAAAATCTTACAATGCTTTCATGCGTTCGATTGCTTCCGCCGTATTCTCATAACTTCCAAATGCCGTAAGACGGAAGTACCCTTCACCGCTTGGTCCAAATCCGGATCCTGGAGTTCCCACAACATTTGCTTTTTCCAGAAGATAATCAAAAAATTCCCATGAAGTCATATGATCCGGTGTTTTCAGCCAGATATAAGGTGCATTGACGCCACCGGATACGGTATATCCTGCACTTTTTAATCCTTCGTAGATCACTTTTGCATTATTCATATAATAAGCGACCTGTTCTTTTAACTGTGCTTTTCCTTCCGGTGAATATACGGCTTCTCCTGCCCGCTGCACAATATATGGCGCTCCATTATATTTTGTTCCATGTCTTCTCGCCCAGAGAGGATGCAGGCTGACTTCGCCGGCCTTTAATTCTTTTGGAATCACAGTAAATCCAAGACGAACTCCTGTAAATCCTGCATTTTTAGAAAAACTGCGTAGTTCAATCGCGCAGGTTCTGGCACCTTCGCATTCGTAGATAGAATGTGGTACATTTTCTTCAGAAATATATGCCTCGTAGGCTGCATCATAGATAATGACTGCCCCCACTTTGTTCGCATAATCTACCCATACCTGCAGCTGATCTTTGGTAATTGTCGAACCGGTAGGATTGTTTGGAAAACATAAATAAATCAAATCCGGTGTTTCTTTTGGAAGTTCCGGTGCAAAATGATTCTCTGCCGTACACGGCATATAAATGACATCACTCCAGGTTTCTGTCTTTGGATCCCAGCTGCCGGTTCTCCCTGCCATAACATTAGAATCTACATATACCGGATACACCGGATCACACACAGCAATTTTGTTATCTAAACTGAAAATTTCCTGTATATTAGATGAATCACATTTCGCACCATCCGATACAAAGATCTCATCTGCTGAGATGTCACAGCCTCGATCCTGATAATCATTCTTTGCAATCGCATTTCTTAAAAATTCGTAACCGAGATCCGGCGCATAGCCATGAAAGGTCGCTGCATCTGCCATCTCATCTACTGCACTGTGCAGAGCTGTAATAATCGCCGGCGCCAGAGGCTGTGTCACATCTCCGATTCCAAGACGGATAATTTTCTTGTCCGGATGTTCCGCTGAAAACGCTGCTACTTTTTTACCAATCGTGGAAAAAAGATAACTGCCAGGCAGTTTCAGATAATTCTCATTTACTTTTACCATTTTATTTTCCTCCTCATATATCAATTTCTCCGTCAAATACCGTTGTCGCGCTTCCTGTCATATACACAGTATTTTCCTTCTGATCCCAGAAAATCTTCAAATCTCCACCCAGAAGTTTCACTGTCACTTCATCTTCTGTCAAACCATTTAAAATCGATGAAACAGCCACTGCACAGGCTCCTGTACCGCAGGCCAGTGTTTCTCCTGATCCTCTTTCCCATACACGCATTTCTACAGTCTTTCGATCGATAACATGAACAAATTCTGTATTTACTCTGTCCGGAAACATCTCATGGTTTTCAAATTTCGGACCGATCTTTTCAATTTCCAGTCCTTTCACATCATCTATGTAAGTAATTGCATGAGGATTTCCCATGGATACACAGGTAATTCTCCATTCTGTCCCATCCACAAAAACAGGTTCATTGATCACCCGTTCTTTCTCAAAACGTACCGGTATTTCTGCTGCCTTTAATATCGGCATTCCCATATTTACTTTTACGGTATCCACTTTTCCATCTTTCAGTGTAAGATCCAGATACTTTATTCCACTTTTTGTCTCCACACTGATGCTGGTCTTATCTGTAATTCCATAATCATACATGTACTTTGCTACGCAGCGTATCCCATTTCCGCACATAGCTCCCTGAGATCCGTCTGCATTGTACATTTCCATCTTTCCGTCTGCCACTTCAGACGGTTTAATCAGAATCAATCCATCTGACCCTATCCCAAAATGCCTGTCACTCACTTTCACTGCCACTTCTGATGGATTCTCCACGGTCTCTTTAAAGCAATTTACGTACACATAATCATTACCAATTCCATGCATTTTTGTGAATTTCACGGTTCCACATCTCCTTCTTTTCTTAATTCTTCATCAATGTAAATACCATTTCCGCTGTCTCAACCAAATTTGTGCCGCTGTCCATACTGCATTTCTGCATATAGCGGTGCGCCTCTTCCTCTGACATACTGTTTCGTTCCATTAACAGTTTTTTTGCCGCATCAATCATTTTCTGTTCTTTTTCTGACCGGATTTTCGGCATTTTCTTTTGTTTCTTCTGTCTGCGCACAATGGATGCCTGCATAAATTCTATCGTATCCATCAAATCATGGACTTTCAAAGGCAGACAAAGCCGCACAATTCCCGGATCTGCGCAGCCTCCCAGCACACCTTCTGAAGCAACCAGAAGCATCTCAAAATCTTTTGGAAGACATTCTTTTAAATGATCATACTGCATATCTCGAAAACGGTAGCTGCAAATCACCATGCCTTCCCCGAGACTGTCCGCAGTCTGAAGAACCTGTGCTCCGCTGACACAAACGGCTGATACCTGATATCCATTGCGTACAATAATATTCCTGATATTTTTCGCATCTTCTGCTTTTGGAAAAGCTACAATGATACTAGCCATTTTTATCTCCCATCTGTTATAAAATTCATTTCAAAACAGGCGGTCAGATTCTATATAAATACTGATCCAGTTCCCATTGAGTCACTTGGTTTGTATATTCCTCCCATTCGGCTTTTTTCGCTTTACAGTAATTCTTCACAATATGATCACCAAGCACATTGCAGATGAACTCACTTTTTTCCAATTCTTCTATTGCTTCTTCCAGATTCTTTGGCAAACGTTCCAGTTCTATTTCTGTTTTTTCTGTTTGCATCATCTCATAAATATTTCCATTCACACTTTCTGGCGGCTCTATTTTATTCTTTATCCCCTCCAGGCCTGCTGCCAGGCAGACTGCCAGAACCAGGTACGGATTACTTGCCGGATCCGGACTTCTCAGTTCCACTCTCTGTCCATCTCCTTTTGTCATCGGGATACGAATCAGCGGTGTACGATTTTGTGTCGACCAGGCAATGTATACCGGTGCTTCATATCCAGGCACCAGTCTCTTATAAGAATTAATCAATGGATTGGTAATCGCTGCCATACCTTTCATATATTTCAGCAGGCCGCCCATGAAATAATAAGCCTCCTGACTTAATTCTTTTTCATTTTCCGGATCTGCAAAAATATTTACCCCATCCCTTGATAAAGACATGTTGATATGCATACCGGAGCCATTGATATTCTGCTTTGGTTTTGGCATAAAAGAAGCATGCAGTCCATGTCTTTTTGCAATGGTTTTTACAGCCAGTTTAAAAGTCATCAAACTGTCAGCAATTGTCAGTGCATCTCCGTATTTCAAGTCTATTTCATGCTGCGCCGGTGCTACTTCATGATGGGAAGCATCAACCCCAATTCCCACATCTTCCAGGGTCATTACCATGTCTCTTCTGGCGTTTTCTCCCAAATCCACCGGTCCAAGATCAAAATATCCTGCTTTTTCATGTGTGATGGTGGTAGGCTGTCCATTGTCATCCAGGTGATACAGGAAAAACTCACATTCCGGTCCTACATCGAACTGATATCCCATATCAGCAGCTTCTTTCAGTACTTTTTTTAATATATACCTCGGATCACCTTCAAACGGAGTTTCATCCGGACGATATACGTCACAAATCATTCTTGCCACTTTTCCCTGCTGAGGTCTCCATGGAAAAATAACAAAAGTATCCAGATCCGGATGAAGATACATGTCTGATTCTTCAATTCTTACGAATCCTTCTATTGATGAGCCATCAAACATACACTGATGATCCAGTGCCTTTTCCAACTGACTTGCCGTAATGGCAATATTTTTCATTGTACCAAAAATATCTGTAAACTGAAGCCGGATAAATTCCACATCCTCTTCTTCTACAATACGGATAATATCCTCTCTGGTATACTTCATAATTTGTCACTCCTTTGCCCAATATTCTTCAAGAATGCCTCGGCATTCTTGCTGCGAGATGCGCGTCATGCAAAGCATGACATATTTCTTTTGCGCATCTCTGCAATCCTGCCGGAGGCTATATCAGATGGGGGATTGACTCCCACCACTGATACTAATTTGCTCCTCGCCACCTGAAGAGGTGGGAGTCATCTCACATCTGATATACATTTCCCCGTATGGAAAAAAGGCATTCTATCCCCATGGTTGAACGCCTTTGCTCTGAAAAAATGATAACAGCGGCATTTTCGTTTGTCAACCTAAATGCCGCTGTCTCATAATGATACTTAATCATTAGTTTTATTAATTATTTCGATTATATTGTATTCTTTGATTTCTATTATTTGTATTTTTCCTCTTTACATTTAGACACACCATGTCTAAAATAAAGTTAACAGAGATCATTTTACTTATGGAGGTATGATATGAACCGTTTTTACGACTACACAGATCAGGAGCTTTCCAGAATTCTTTCACTGATTGCTATGAGCGATGAAGATTTTTCTCTTCGCTATCTGGATCATTCAGTTTCTGATACAATCCTGTTTACTGATTCTGACTCTGAAGAATCTTAATCGCTTTTTGAAGCTGATTGTCTTCATCATGACTGATCGTGATTTTATTTTTTAAATTTTCATCTAATTCAACTTCCACATCCGGCGTGATACCTTTTTTGTGTATATCATGCCCCTTTGGCGTATAATATTTTGCTACTGTCAGCTTTACCCCCGTTCCGTCTGACAAATAAAAAATTCTCTGTACGATTCCCTTACCAAACGTGGTTGTTCCAACAATTGTTCCCAGACTGTAATCCTGAATAGCCCCTGCAAATATCTCCGATGCACTTGCGCTGTTTTCATTGGTCAGCACTGCCAGAGGCTTTGTAAACTGATGCTCCCCATCTGAAGTATATTCTTTTTTGTTTCCATCCTTATCTTCTGTGTATACAATCAGCCCTTCCGGCAAGAGTTCATCCAGCATGTCGCAGACTGTCTGAAGCACGCCCCCTGGATTATCCCGCACATCAATGATCAGTTTTTCCATTCCCTGTTCTTCCAATTGATCCAGAGCTGCACGAAACTGTTCTGCTGTGATTTCATCAAATTCCAGAAGCTTAATATATCCGATTTGATCATGTAACATTTCTGATTCTACTGTCGGGATTTCCACCTCTCTTCTGGTCAATTCTACTTCCATTGTATCTCCATCCCGTTCTATTTCAAGCGTCAGATGTTCATCCGGATCTGTCTTGATTTTAGAAACTAATTCTGAAAGTTCCATACCCTCTACGGAACTTCCATTCCATCCAACAATAATATCTCCCGGCAAAAGTCCTGCTTCCTCTGCAGGCGTATTTTCAAAACAAGATACAACAGACATCTCTTTTGTATCCGGATTCTGTGTCAGTGTAGCACCTATTCCGGAATATTCACCAGAAGTAGATTCCTCCATCGTCTTTAATTCCTCTTCTGTATAATATACGGAATAAGGATCATCCAGTCCCGCTACCAATCCAGTATACATCGTGTCCTCTATCTGCTGTTCATCGACTTCATCCAGATAATACTGATTAATCAAGGTCTCTATCTCTTTCGTCTTTTGCTTCACAGCTCCCATATCTATATCCAGCTGCTCTGATGTGCCTTCCCGGGATGTCCCAAGTTGCAGCTTTGTCATTTTCCTCTGAAAGTGAAAAAGTGTGCCTGCCATACAGATAAGGACAAGAAGCACCCCACAAAACAACCCTTTTATAAACTTTCCATTATCATTTTTATGTTCCATATATTACTTTTTTCTCCTCCTTTTCTCTTAAATAATGTGCATTCCACTTGTATTTTGAAAGATTCCCCATTGCAAAAAAACAAGAGGGCCTGGTATGCTTCCCATACTCAAACCCCCATTTCTTCTGTTATCTCTTAAAAATCTGTGGTTTCCATATACTTCATATATTTTACAACCATCAAGGCAATCTTGAATGTGATTGCATCTTCGAAAACTCTTAAGTCTAACCCGGTACTCTTCTGCAATTTATCCAAACGGTAAACCAATGTATTTCTGTGAATATATAATTGCCTTGATGTCTCAGAAACATTCAGGCTATTCTCAAAAAACTTATTAATCGTAGTCAATGTCTCCTCGTCAAAATCTTCTGTAGACTTTCCACCAAATATTTCCCGAATAAACATCTTACACAGAGGAATCGGTAACTGGTAAATCAATCTTCCTATTCCAAGAGAACTGTATGCTATGACATTTCTTTCATCAAAGAATATCTTGCCTACATCCAGTGCCATGCGCGCCTCCTTGTAGGATCTGGATACTTCTTTGATCTCGTTCACTACCGTTCCGTAGGCTACATGTGCCACTTCTTTCAATTCTGAATCCAGACTGTTGATGATCATCTTTGCAGTCCGCTCCAGTTCTTCACTTCCATCTGATTCTTCCAGTTCCTTCACAACAATGATACTCTTTTCATCTACTGCTGTGATAAAGTCACCCGGTTTATTTCCCATATTGGTGCGGACACTTTCCATAGATACAGTATCTTTTTCGTGATTTGTTTCCAGAATAAATACAACTCTTCTGGAATCAGTATTAATGTGAAGCTTCTTCGCTCTGTTATAGATATCAATCAAAAGTAAATTATCCAGCAACAGATTCTTTATGAAATTATCCTTATCAAAACGTTCTTTATAGGCAACCAGCAGTCCCTGAATCTGAAATGCCGCCATCTTGCCTATCATGTAAGTATCCTCTGTGCTGCCACTTGCCAAAAGGACGTACTCCAACTGAGCTTCGTCATACACTTTAAAAAACTGGTATCCCTGTACCTCCTGGCTGTCTGCAGGTGAATTCACAAAAATTCTGGCCGATTCCGAAAAATCTGTAGCCTCGGGAAATGTCGCTGCCAGAACATTTCCTTCTGTGTCAATAATTCCCAGTTCCACTCTGCTGATCTGCTTTAATCCTTCTACTGTACTCTGCAATATTTGATTCGAAATCATCCCATTCACCCCAATACGTATTCAAGAATTCCTCTGCAATTTTGACAAAGGTTATATCCGATAGAGAATTTTCTCTCTCAGCCGCATATTCCTTTTACTATCATACACCAATTTCAACAAAAAAGAAAGTTGTTTTTGATATTTTTTTGTAAAGATTATCCTTTAGAATTTTCGTATTTCGTCCTGACTTTCATCATTTTCTTTTCCGATTGCTTTGATTTCCACATAATAGCCTGTAGTTTCATTTATTTTTACCATTACCCGGTCACCTACCCGGTGTCCCCGAATAGCTTTTCCCAGAGGAGACTCTATGCTGATCAGCCCTTTCATGGAATTTCCGCGAATGGATGTGACCAGTTTATACTCTTCGGTCTCATCATCCTCTTCAAAATAGACCTGCACCGTATTATTTAATCCTACTTCATCATCACCTGATTTATCTGAAACAATCCTTGCATTTTTCAGCATTCTTTCCAGATAACGAATTCTGCTCTCATTAATGTTCTTATCTTTCTTAGCTGCATGATATTCAAAATTCTCACTGAGATCGCCCTGTGCTCTTGCTTCTTTTACTGCCTCCAGTGCTTCTTTTCGAACAACCAGCTTACGATACTCTATCTCCTCTCGAATCTTTTTGACGTCGTTTTCTGTTAACTGTTCTCCCATCCTATTACCTCTTTAAATCTTTAAAATGAAATGACCGTTTTCCACTGGCATAATCTCCTACAATATGTCCGTTTCCAAACAGTTTATATTTATAACTTACCAGACCTTCCAGTCCAACCGGTCCACGTGCATGAAGTTTTCCGGTACTAATTCCTACTTCTGCCCCAAATCCATATCGATATCCATCTGCAAACCTGGTAGAACAATTCTGATATACACCTGCGGAATCCACCAGCATCATAAATTTTTCTGCATCCTGTGTATTTTCTGTAATAATACAGTCTGTGTGATGGGAACCATAATAATTTATATGATCGATTGCTTCCTGAATATCCCCAACGATTCTGGCTGAAATAATATAATCCAGATATTCTTTGTGATCGTCTTCTTCTGTCGCCTCTATACAGTCGATAATTTTCTGAACTTCTTTCGTTCCCCGCAATTCTACCTGATGTTCCTTCAGCGTTCTTGCCAGTTCCGGCAGCAATTTATCTGCAATATCTTTATGTATCAAAAGTGTCTCCACCGCATTACATGCTGAAACATACTGTGTCTTTGCATCCAGGATAATCGGAATGGCTTTTTGAATATCTGCATCTTTATCTACATAAATATGACAGATTCCGTCTGCATGTCCCATAACCGGAATTCTGGTATGATTCATAATATACTGTACAAACTGATTGGATCCTCTCGGAATCAGCAGATCTACATACCCGTAGCAATCCAGCAGTTCATTGATTTCTGATCTTGCTTCTAAAAGCATCATGCTATGTTCCGGAAGTCCTGCTTCCATAATCGCCTTATGTATAATCTGAAACAATATTTTATTCGTCCGAACAGCTTCGCTTCCACCTTTTAAGATTGCACAGTTTCCGCTTTTCATACATAACGCAGATATCTGCACCAATGCATCCGGTCTTGCCTCGAAAATAACACCGATTACCCCTATTGGACAGGTCACACGATATAATGTCAGTCCTTCATCTAATTCTCTTGCCAGCTGTGTCTGACCTAATGGATCCGGCAGTCTGATCAGATCACCAATTCCAGCCGTCACATCCTGAAGTTTTCCTTCATCAAACTTTAATCTTTTTAATACCGGCGCCGGAATTCCTTCTTCTTTTGCCTGTTCCATATCTGCTGCATTCGCAGCAAAAATTTCATCTTTATGTGCCATCAGTGCCTCTGCCACAGATGCCAGTGCCTGATTTCTTTTTTCTTCTGGCATTCCAGCCAGCAACGGAGCCGACAGTTTCACTTTCTTTACTTCTTCTCTGATTTCCATAATAATTTAAGCCCCTCTCTTTCTTATTCAAGAATGCCTCGGCATTCTTGCTGCGAGATGCGCGTCATGCAAAGCATGACATATTTCTTTTGCGCATCTC
>CAKRON010000015.1 GCA_934373455.1 uncultured Marvinbryantia sp. | reverse complement strand
GATGCACTGGCTGGCGATAGCAACTCCATTGTGAATCAGAAAAATATCCTGCTCCAATATGCCAAGGATAATCGCTTTCCGAATCCGACTTTTTTCGTAGACGATGGCTACAGTGGCACTACCTTTGACCGCCCTGGTTTTCAGAAAATGCTGGATGAAATTGAATCCGGAAATGTGGCAGTTTGTATCACCAAAGACCTTTCCAGACTTGGCAGAAACTCTGCTATGACTGGCCTGTACACCAACATCACATTCCCGAAACACGTGTCCGTTATATTGCCATCTATGATAATTTCGATACCAGCGATCAGAATGGCATGGGGATTGATATGGCAGGCATCAAGAACTGGATCAATGAGTTTTATGCCCGTGATACCAGTCGCAAAATCAGAGCCGTCAATAAATCCAAAGGTTCCCGTGGTATTCCACTTACAACCAATGTTCCTTACGGATATATGAAAAATCCGGATGATCCTACCCGTTGGCTCGTTGATGAAGAAGCAGCTATCGTTGTAAAGTATATCTTCAAGATGGCAATGGAGGGACGTGGGCCGAGCCAGATTGCAACGCAGTTGACCAAGGACAAGGTACTTACTCCAACAGCTTATAAGCAGAAACAGGGCTTAAATACTCCACAGGCGACACCGGAGAATCCAAGCAAATGGCATCAGACCACAGTGAGAAAGATTCTGGAACGCAGAGAATATACAGGCTGTATCGTCAACTTCAAGACCTTTACCAATTCCATTTGGGACAAGAAAAAGCGTGACAATCCGGTAGAAAATCACTCTGTTTTCTATGATACTCACGAAGCGATCATTCCAGAGGATATATTCGAGAAGGTTCAGGTGTTGCGTCAGAATCGCCAACGCAGATCCAAGACGGGTAAAACAAGCCTGTTCTCCGGCATGGCGTATTGTGCCGATTGTGGTGAGAAGCTGTATTACTGCACAGCTAACAATTTTGAGAAGCGACAGGATTTCTTCGAGTGTTCCACCCATCGTAAGAACGATGAAAAATGCAAATCCCACTACATCCGTGCAGTCGTTTTGGAGGATATGGTGTGGATGCACATGGAAACTGTCATCAGCTATATTCTCCACTATGAAGATCACTTCCGTGCAGTTGTGCAGGAACAGCTAAAAATAGAAAGTGATGAAAAGATACAGGCATGGAGAAAGCAGATGACACAGGCTGAAAAACGTATTGCTGAGTTGGACAGACTGTTCGTGAAGATTTATGAGGACAATGCCAAAGGGAAACTGTCTGATGAGCGTTTTTCTATGATGAGTGGCAATTATGAAGCGGAACAGAAAAATCTCAGAATGGACGCTGTAGAGCTTCAGAAGAATATCGAAGAACAGGAGCGTCAGAATGAGCGATTGGAGAAATTTATTCAGAAAGCAAAACACTATCAGGATCTGAATTCTCTGACTCCTGATGCGCTGCGAGATATGGTCAGTGCCATCTATGTAGGTGCGCCGGACAAGTCTTCCGGCAAACGTCAGCAGAAAATCGAAATTTACTACGATGGTGCAGGATTTATTCTGCTAAACTTATTGATGCAAAGAGAAACGGCGTGACCGAAGTCACGTCGTACTCTCCCCGAAAATCGGGACTTTTAATTTTTTCCTGTTTTACGGGCACCGCCCGAATGAGGGCTTTTTTTATGCGGATATGCATTTGGTACATCTGTAAGTTTTAAAAGATAATCAATACTGGTATCGTGATATCTGGCAAGTTCTACCAGAAGTGAAAGTGGAATATCTACTTCGCCACGTTCATAGCGGCTGTACATACGCTGACTGCAGTTTAAAGAATGAGCGATGTTTGTCTGTGTCAGATTCTTCCCCATACGCAAATCAAATAATCTTGTATTCATAACTCTTGTCTGGTTTGCTGCCGTGAGGCACGAAATCCCGTCATATAAGCCTTTAAGTTTTCACGACCCAGATAATCCATTTGTCGATATTCATGCAAGAGAAAAAGTTCATCTTCTGAAAGATCACTTTTTTGAATAACTGGATAGCGCTGATCGGTCAGACCAAGGATGTAATCAATGCTGACATTAAAAATTTCCCGCAATTTTAACAGAGATTTTGCGCTGGGATAATGCCTGCCATTTTCATAAGCGCTGATAGTTTCTTGGGATACTTCCAATTCAATACTCAGGCGGGTCTGCGATATATTCTTTTCTTTACGAAGAGATTGTATGTTATTCACGACAATACCTTTCCTTTACAATATGATACTCTGATCATACAGGTAAAAATGGTAAATAACAGGGTTTCAGATTGTAATTATTACCAGTTAAAACTATATTTATGCAATAAAAAAAGGCATCGTGTGCCTTTTTTATTTTTTCATATTCGCAAACTTGGTATATTGAGGCAGCCAGGCCAGTTCAATTGTTCCAATTGCGCCGTTTCGCTGTTTGGCAATAATGATTTCAGCGACATTGGGTTTAGCCGTATCTTTGTTATAATAATCATCTCGGTAGATAAACATAACTACGTCGGCATCCTGTTCGATCGCACCGGATTCACGCAGGTCAGAAAGCATTGGCCGATGATCCGGACGCTGTTCTACGGCACGGCTCAACTGGGACAGTGCTACAACCGGGACATTTAATTCACGGGCAACAGCCTTCAGAGAACGGGAAATATCTGAGATTTCCTGCTGTCTGGATTCACTGCGCTTACTTCCGGTCATAAGCTGCAGGTAGTCGATGATGATGATTCCGAGATTATGTTCCATTTTGAATTTACGGCATTTGCTTCGCAATTCGGTAACGGAAATACCAGGAGTATCATCGATGATCAGGTGAGATTTGCCAATAACACCGGCACCTTCGATCAACTTACTCCAATCCTCGTCCGTCAGATTACCGGTTCGGATAGATTGGGAGTCTACCCGGGATTCCAGAGAAAGCAGTCGATTGACCAACTGCTCCTTTGACATTTCCAGACTGAATACAGCAACAGTTACATCTTCACGAAAGGCCATGTGCTGTGCAATATTCAGTACAAGAGCTGTCTTACCCATAGAAGGACGGGCAGCTACCAAAATTAAGTCGGATGGCTGAAAACCGGCAGTTTTATAATCAAGGTCAATAAAACCGGTTGGAATACCTGTGACATTTCCTTTTGTTCTGGAAGCCATCTCAATTTTATCCAGAGCATTTAATACAACATCTTTGATTGGAACATATTCTCCGGATGTATTTTGCTGAATGATATCAAAAATCTGTTTTTCTGTATCCACAAAAATATCTTCCATGGATTCTTTGCCGGCATAACAGGCATTTGCAATGCCTTCCGTTGTACGGATCAGCCTGCGAAGCATGGCTTTTTCGTGGACAATAGAAGCATACTGACGAATATGTGCGGAAGTATATACGGAATCCAGAATATCCTTTACGAATTCAAGGCTGGCAACCTCAGGCGGCACATCTTTTTCTTTCAGACGGTCTTGAAGAGTAACCAGGTCTACGGCTTTTCCTTCATTGTAAAGTTCTACCATGGCATCAAACAGGATGCCATATTGCCGTTGATAAAAATCTTCGCTTGTCAGTATTTCAGAAGCAGTCATAATGGCTTCTGAATCCATAATCATGGAACCAATGACGGACTGTTCTGCTTCAGGACTGTTGGGCAGCACCCGTTTGATAAGAGTTTCTTCCATAATGTCTGCAGTCCCTTAAGCTTCTTTTACAGTTACTTTCAGAGAAGCAGTAACCTGTGGGTGAAGTTTTACACTGACTTCTGTTGTACCAAGTCCACGGATTGGATTTGGCAGCTGGATTTTCTTTTTGTCAATGTCCAGATCAAACTGTTTCTTAGCAGCTTCGGCAATTTCTTTGGATGAAACAGAACCAAATGTCTTTCCGCCTTCGCCAACTTTGATGGACAAGATGATTTCTTTAGACGCAAGCACTTCAGCAAAAGCTTTGGCAGCCTCTAACTGTTCCTGTGCAACTTTTGCCTGATTGGCTTTCTGGAGCTTCAGATCGTTTAAGTTCTTAGGTGTAGCTTCGATACCTAATTTTTTTGGAAACAGCATATTTCTTGCATATCCGTCGCTTACATTTACAGTTTCACCTTTTTTTCCAAGAGATTTTACATCTTCTAATAAAATTACTTTCATAATAATACTCCTTTTCTATATGGCGCCTTCTTCAATCATAGCGTCCAGTGTTTCTTTTAATTTTGCTTTGGCAGCTTCAGCAGAGATACCGGCAAGCTGAGCACCGGCAATGTTCATATGGCCGCCGCCGCCAAGACGTTCCATAATGATCTGCACATTGACTTCGTCAATGGATCTTGCACTGATATAAATGATATTGTTATAGCTGGTCAGAATAAAGGAAGCCTTGACTCCGATAATATTCAGAAGTTCATTGGCAGCCTGAGCGCCAATGATGGTCGGAATGTCCAGATTTTGGCTTGGCAGAATACTGATGGCATAACACTCATGATAAAGCTCAGCTTTTTGGATAGCTTCTGCACGAGCCTTGTAGGAATGAACGTCATTTCGCATGATCTTTCTTACGCGGGTAACATCTGCACCGCAGCGGCGCAGATATGCAGCTGCTTCAAAAGTACGAATACCGGTTTTGGCAAGAAAATTATTGGTATCAACAATAATTCCGGCATATACACAATCAGCTTCAATACGTGTCAGCTTCACGCCCTCATTAAAGTACTGAAGGATCTCCGCAACCATTTCACAGGCAGAGGAGGCGTATGGTTCTGTGTAGGAAAGTGTAGCATTGCGAATGATTTCGCTGCTCTGACGATGATGATCCAGAACCACAATATTCTTTGCACGGTCAAGAAGATCAGGATATTCTGTATTGCTTGGACGATTGGTATCTACCACAACCAGAACAGTATTATCATCTACCAGCTCGTCTGCCATTTGATGATTAATGAACATGTCCGGTTCATAGTCTTTATTTTCCAGGAACATATTCAGGTATGGCGTAATAGAGTGACTGTTGCTGTCAATCAAAATATAAGCCCTTTTTCCCACACTTCTGGCAGCACGGAAAATACCGATGGCAGAACCGAAAGTATCAATATCGGTAATTTTATGCCCCATAATAACCACATCGTCTTTGGCATTGATAATTTCCAGAAGAGCCTGAGCTTTTACACGGGCTCTGACGCGGGTGCTCTTCTCAACCTGCTGGGATTTGCCGCCGTAGTAGGTAATAGAAGCTGCATCTTTGACAACGGCCTGGTCGCCGCCTCGACCAAGTGCAAGGTCGATTGCGGCATGGGCAAAGGAATAATTTTCCTGATAATTCTTGCCGTTTGTACCGATTCCGATGCTCAGAGTAATGTTCATTTCGTTACCGACGCTGACAGTCTTAATATCTTCCATCAGTGAAAAGCGGCTTTCCTGCATGCTGGTCAGGTAACGCTGTTGGATAATAATAAAATATTTGTCTTTTTCCAGCTTTTTCATAATTCCCTGATGACTGCTGATATATTTGTCAATTTTTCGATCAATCAGAGCCAGAAGAAGAGATTTACGTACATCGTCCATACTGTCCAGAACTTCGTCATAATTGTCAATATAGATCAGTCCCACAACCAGCTGCTGTTCTTCATTCAGACGCATGTATTTCTTCAGTTCGGTATCATCAAACATATACAATGCATAGAGATAACTCTGATCGTCCGGAACAATTAACAGATCAGAAGAAGACTGCCATTCGTCAATATGAATTCTTTTTACCTGAATCCGGAAATTTTTCCCATTGATGACTGTCTCGATCTCTGTTGTCTCATTTTCATGAGGAAGCTGTGAAGGACAAAGATCCGGGATTAAAGTGGTAATGACCTGATGGCAGCGATTGGTTTTATCGAACAGAGCCAACATCTGGTGGTTCATCCATACGGTCTTGCCATCGATATCCAGGAGTCCGTAAGGAATGCTGAAATCTTCCAGCATCTGACGCTGAACCTGGCCATATTCGGCAGCAAAAGACACCAGTTCTTTCATTACGGATGGTTTATACACAAAAAACAGTGCAATCATAACGATGAGATAAATGCAGGTAAACAAAAGGGCGATCAGCCCAGCCTGTTTACTGCAGGCAAACACCGCTATATCCATAATAAAAAGCAGGACAATCACAAAAATAGGCCATTCCAGGTAGGATTTTAATTTACCTCCCCAGGATACCTGGTGTTTCATAATATCACTCCTATCATTTATAATGCATCAGTATAGCACAGTTTCAGGTATTTTTCCAGTACAGGAAACTGACATGGACCGATTTCCAGAACTCTTTTATGAAAGTCGGAAAGCTGAAACTGATCCGGCCATTTTTGCTGGCAGTAAGCCTGAAGATCCAGGAATGTCAAATATCCGAGATAGTATTTCAGATAATTGGCAGGTGATTCCAGAGCTGCATCATATATGGAGTTAACAGCTGCTTTAGAAGAAATTCCCATCTCAGACAAAAAATGAGAAATATTGTCCCGGGTGAATCCATAGTAATGAATAAAAATATCAAGGAGAGAAGAAATACCAAGCATCATGGAACGCTGTTTTTGGGCAAGAAATATGGCAGCAGCTTCATGATCAGATTTTCCTTCGGCTGCATAAGAGTAGCTGATCATTTCCACATAAGTTGCCCATCCTTCTGTATATCCACCAAAGTTCAGGAGCTGGCGAATGGGTGGAAGATAAGCGGAAGAATACAAATTTTGGTACAAGTGACCAGGATAACCTTCATGGGCAAGGGTTGTGTACAGATCAAGCCCTTCATAACCGGCACCCGGATTTAAATAAATAATATTCTGGTCTGGATTGTCAATGGGAGCAGTCAGATAAAAAGCGGGGCTCAAGAAATCTGACAGAGACTGATCCACATATTTCAGGCTATAAGTAGTCTGAGGGGCAGACGGAAAATCATTTGTCATATGTGTTTGAAGGTCTTCCAGAATATCTGTCGGATCAGAAGGCAGATCAGATAAGGTCAGCTGATCCAGATCCGGATATTGGGAAAGAAGTTCCCGGCAGCTGGCAGCATCGCTCAGAAGCTGCGTCTGAATACGATTTTGAATAGCTGGAATGGAAAGAATGGAACCGGTGGATGACTGTACAAGATATTCGTAATAAGCTTTTCCTTTTGGCAGATAATAAAGTCCCATCTGATTTTTACAGTTCTTTTTTAGAGAACGCAGTCCCTGGGTGAGTAACTGATAGGCCGGAAATACATGATTTGTAACAGTTTTTAAATTTTCATCTTGCAAGAAAGTTTTTTCTTTTTCAGAAAGAAAAGAAAGCTTCTGTAATTTTTGATTAAAAACAGTAACCAGGAGATGGTCTTCTGGATCTTTCTCAATAAACGAAAGACATTGGGAAATAATTCCGTCTGCACAGGAATCTGGCATAAACAGACCGGCAGCAGCTTTTTCCCTTTCATAGGCAAGCAGAGAAGAAAAATACTGGTCTGTGGTAGAAAGCAGGTCAAGATATGTAAGAACATCATCTTTGGAAGTAAAGGAATATTCACATAAAAGGACGGGAAGCTGAGCCTGAATGCCAATAGTGGAACCAAGTGGCTCTGCATAACCGGTGAAATTCTGAGAAGCTGCAGACTGCTGAAAAAGAAGAAACAGAACATCGTAAGTAATCTGATCAGAAAGAGAAAGACTGGAAGAGTCTATGGAAGATAAATACTCCAGATATTTTTGCGGGGAAACTGTTGTTTGACTGACAGAATCATAGCACACAGGAACATCAGATATTCCGAATGACTTGGGAGACTGCAGCGTATAATGAAGTGTCAGTGTACTGGAGGAAGCTTCTTCCCGGAAAAGGCTGTCTGTGAACTTGTGAAAAGTACGGGTAGTAAATGTGGAGAAAAGATGAAAAAATAAAAAAAGAGAGCATAAGGAGAAGATACATAATACTATGATAAAACGAGAGAATTTTCTTGTCATGAATACACTCCGTCTTGTTTTTTTAAATGTTATGAAAATAAAAAGTAAAATATACTTGCAATATGTGAAATATAATGATATAGTATAGATGTTCATCGGAGATACATTCGTATTTCCAAAAGGAATCCGGCAATTCTGCCATTTATTCCAACTTTATAAAAAGAATATAGAGGTGATGCTTATGATTGCGTAACAGTACGCAGTGGCGTACAGCATTCTTGAACAGGTCCAGGACAAAAATGAGAAAGGATAAGAACATGAAAAAAGCAGCAGCCGTTCTGCTGGCCCTGATGATCGCAGGAATCAGTACCGGAGCAGTATTTGCCTATCTGACAGCGCAGGAGAAAACAGTGAATGAAGTCACTGCGGCAAATACAGATATCAGTATATCTGAAAATTTTAATCCACCAAAAGAACTGAACCCAGGAATTACGATTCCCAAAAGTGTTTCAGTGACCAGTCATTCCACAGCAGATTGTTATGTGCGGGTGATGGTCAGATTTTCCAGCCTGGAAGCAGAACAGTTTTGTGAATCCCTGCAGATTTTGGGAGGGTGGACAAAAGAAAAGGACGGATATTATTACTGGGAGAAAAAGTTAAAACCAGGTGAATCAACAGGAACATTATTTAAATCTGTGAAGATAAAACAAAATATAAAAAAAGAAGATTTGGAAGATTTTGAAATTCTGGTATATGGAGAAGCAGTTTCCTGTACCGGAGAAAGCAGACAAGAAGCATGGAAAAAAATGGATATAGAGGCATAGTATGCCAAAAAGGAGAAAAAATGGAAAAGAATAAATTAAAAAAGATGGGAAAAACCTTTGGATGTATTGCAGCAGTAGCTGTTCTTGGAGCAACAGGTGCGTATCAGACATACAGTTATTTTATGGAAAAAGAAGAAGTGACAAACGTTTTCACGGTAGGAGATTTTGACATCAGTCTGAAGGAACCGGAATGGAATCCAGAGGATGGGGATGGTATTAACATGTATCCGGGATATACCGTTTATAAAAATCCTACGGTAAAAAATGTGACAGATGCAGGGATTGGCGCACAGCCATGTTATTTGCAGATGCGAATGAAAATTCAGGATGACCAGGGAAAGATGGTCACAGATCAGGAAACTCTTGAAATGATCAGAAAGACGATACGTTATGACAGTACCTATACAGGTAATTGGAGTACAACCGGTGAGGCAAAAAAATTACAACAGGGAAAAATCCCAGGATATTCAGAGGCAGAAATTGAAAAACTGCCAATGGTAAATCCGGATTTCCAGGAGGTAGATACCGGAAATCGAGGAGAATATTTGTTCCGTTATCACGGAGGACAGAATGGCATTATGGAAAAAGATGCAGAAGCTGTGCTGTTTACAGATATTGTAATTCCAACTGAATGGGGCAATAAAGAAATGAAAAAAGTAGGAAGATTCCAGGTTGTGGTATCTGCGGAAGCAATTCAGTCTAATGGATTCGCGTCAGCAAATGATGCATTTCTGGTTCTCGGACAAAATCTGGAAAAAGGTACTGTAGATGGACAGAACTAAAAAGATAGCCGGCATATTGTCGGCTCTTGGAATCTTTATGCTATCTGGCACAGGGATACTGGGGTATTGGAAAATAACCGGTAATACAGGAAATATTCTTACGATGGCGTCTTTTAAAAATCAGATTGAAGAGGAATATCATGTGCCGTCAAAGGTAGATCCGGGTCAGACGGTGGACAAGGTTGTAAATGTTGCAAATACAGGAACAACAGACAGTATGATTCGCATCAGGATTAAAAAAATGTTTGGAGACATTCAGGATGGAGCGTTCATTGAGGATACCACACTGAATCCGGAGATGATTCAGATTCAGTGTGATACAGAAATGTGGAAGTATCGACCTGACGGATATTATTATTATGCAGATATTCTAAAAGCCGGCAGTAAAACAAAAAAGCCATTATTCCAGGCATATACATTGTCTGCGGAAGCTGGAAATGAGTACAGAAAAAAAGCAGCAAGGATTGTCGTGATGCTGGAATCTATTCAGGCACAAGATGCTGTGGAAGACATCTGGAAAATAACATGGAAAGATCTTGGTATTACAAGACCGGAAGCTGCTGTAGATACACAGACAGAGGTAATTTATCTGGGACAGCGCGGCGGATTTCAGATAACAGAAAAGGATACCGATCTATTTGCATCTTTTAAGAATCTGACTCCCGGATGTGCAAGAACTCAGACAATATATGTGGAAAATAAATCATCGGAAGAAGTACAGATGTATTTGCGTGCAGAAGCTACAGATCAGAAAAGTATGGATGCCCATACTGCGGCATTGGTAAAAGATCTGCTGGAAAAATATGCAGTTATAGAAGTCAGTACAGATCAGGGAAGCATATATCGTGGCAGTGTTTCCGGCAATCTGAATGGTAGTGGCAGTACGATGAAAAACGATTTGTATCTGGGAACTTTTAAAGGAAAGGAGAAGAAAAAACTGCTGGTAAAGCTGGCTTTATCTGAAGATATGGACAATGAATTCTGCAAACTTACCGGAAAAGTGCGCTGGGTATTTACTGCAAAAGGCGAAGACGGAAAAACAGTAGCTTCCGGTAGAATATCCTCACCATCGACCGGTGACAATACAGAAATTGGTATGTGGATTGCACTATTAGGCTTCAGTGCACTGTTTCTTACAGCAGCTTTCATGTTGGAGAAAAGTTACAGCAGAAAGGAGCAAAATGAAGTTAATAAAAGGAATCCTTAATCTGATCATGGCGGGATTTATGTTTGTATGTATCTTGCTGTCAGTTCCAAAATTGTGGGGATATCAGATTTATGCCGTGACAAGTGGAAGTATGGAACCAGAAATACATACCGGTGATGTGGTGTATGTGAAAGGGATCTCTTTTCAGGAATTAAAGGAAGGTGATGTCATAACGTTCTCTCTCAATGAAGGGAGAACGATTGTGACACACAGAGTAAAAGTTGTGGATCGTGAAAATGGTTTGCTGCAAACAAAAGGGGATGCTAATCAGGAGGAAGATCAGAATTGGATTACCGGAGATGCATTGATTGGAAAAGTAGAATACACGGTACGCGGTCTTGGTTATGTGGCATTAATGGCGGCAACTGCAGGAGGAAAGATGTTTTTACTGGCTGTGTTCTTATGGATACTGGCAGCGCAGATGGCAATATCAGGAATTCATATGATATATCATGGAAAGGGGATGCATTGTTATCAGAAAAAAGAAGGCTAAATGGATATTGTGGATGCTTGCTGGAATTTTTGTCTTTACAGGATCTGCGATGACCACAGGAGCGTATCTGACAAAAAGAACGATAAATTTGAAAAATATGCTGTCACCAGGCACTGTGACAATAGAGTTAAAAGAGCCTGACTGGAAAACAGGAGGATCGATGCTTCCAGCAGAAAGCCGAAGCAAAAATCCGACAGTGAAAAATACAGGAACAGTGGAAGCGTGGATTTTTCTGGAGGTGGATATTCCGGTTAAGAAGATTTCGCTGGTAGATCCGGATACAAAAAGAAAACTGCCGGAAGCCAGGACAGAATTATTTCAGTTTACTGTAAATAAAGGATGGAAATTACTGCAGAAAACAGAAACACAGGATGCCGCGCACTATGTGTATGGATATGAGAATCTGGTTTTACCATTTCGGGAAACCACGGCGTTATTCGATCAAATAACCATGGTTCCATATCTGGAAGGAAGTTTGAATGAAAAAGAAAACCTGCAGATTCCTGTAGAAGCAAAAGCGATACAAAAAAATATAGCACCGGATGGTACCGGTCTGAAAGAAATTTATCAGCAGTACTTGCATCATGAGAAAAATGCAAAGGAGGAGCATGCATGATAAAAAAACAAAAAAGAATTCGGGCGTTTCTTCTGGCAGGTATGATGTGTTTTTTTAGTGTTCAAAATGTAGTAGCTGTGGCACAGGAAAGCAGCAATGAAACTCCGGTGGCATATACGGAAGAAATACAAGAAAATACGGTTGCCGAGACCGACACAGAAACAGAGATAAATTCAGAGCCGGAAACAGAATTTATAACAGAAGCTGTAACAGAATCATACACGGAAGTAGTCATAGACACGGAGACTGAATCTCAGACGGATACGGAGAAATGGACGGAAGAGAGTACAGAGGAAATTCAGACAGATACGGAGACAGAAAGCGAGAGACTGTCGGAAGAAATTACAGACAGTGAGGCAGAAACGCAGACAGAGTCAGATACAGAAACTGAAACGGAAAGTGATATACAGGATGAAACAGAAGATGAGGATGACAGGATGATGTTGTTAGACATGACCCAAAGACCGTCAGGAACGGCTATAACAAACACATCCGGATGGAAAGCTGTTACATCCGGAACCAGATTTTCTTCTCAGTACCGTCCGGTAAAATTTTACAATGGTGTCTCAAAACTGGAATTGTTCAATACTTCCAGTCAGGTAACGATCGGAACAACCAGTTCCGGAAAAAAATATTTTTATCCGAAAAGGACTGGTCAGGGTGGAAAGTTTGGAGCAATTTATCGAAAAGTTTTGTATTACAATCACAAATGGTATGATTTGAAAATGACCGTTACAAATTATACGTCAGAAGTCCATTGTGATGGAGGAGGCAAGACAGAATCCTATCCGTTTATTTTGATGCTTCCGGATGCAATTGAATGGAGATTTAATCAGGCACTGGGTGGTTTGGTTATGAAATGTGAATTCCTGGAGAATGGGAGCGGAAATAAGGCTGCTGTAAATACGAGATTTCAGTGGTGGGATGTGGATGGAGGCCAGCGTTTTGGAATAAAAAATGAAAATGGTTCCATAGCGGGTAGATATTATTATAGCGGTTCCGGGGTTTATGTGCAGAAAGGACAGAATATAGCAGGTGTCGGAAATCTGGAAATGGTAGTAGGACAAGGCGATGATACGCCAACCAGTGATCCGAGATATTGTGTGACCTATGAGCTGGCCAATTGCAGCAGTTATTATATGGCAATTGGTCCAAGAGACCATATCGATCAGGATGATTACAGTTACAGTAAGACACGTCTGAAAGAAATGAATACAAAACTGGCAAATGGACAGGCTTCAAATGCAGATGGAAATGAGACATTGCAGCAGACGGATAGTTCCCTGTCCATTATTGATACACCGGCGCCGGAAAAGAAAGTATCTTTAGATGGGAAGAATTGGGACAGTCAGATTGCGTTACATACACCGGCAGACAGTTACTGGTATCAGGTGGGACAGTTTGTGCCGTGGCAGGATAGAAATGCTTATTACCAGGCTTTTGCGGTAAAAGATAATTTACCTGTCGGCGTTACATATGTTGGTAATGTGAAAATTGTCAGAGAAGAGGATGGCGTTGATATGACAGGAAACTTTACGGTGGAACAAAAAGGTCAAAGCGTAACTATATCAGCCCAAAGTGCAGCGCTTTCCGGAAAATCTTTTTATGGTTATCATTATCTGATTCGTTTTCAGGTGAAATGGAATCTTTCTGTTTTGAAGCCTGTGTACTCACAAAATACAGGAACTTACAAAGTGAGAAATATAGCAGCTGTGCAGTACCGGCACAGTACGGAAAGCACATCTACTGAAAAAAAATCAAATGAAGTAATGACGACAAGTAGCATTTCAAGAAAGGAACAGGAATCACCTGTGAAATATCTGGATTTGGAAATTCAGAAAAAAGAAAAAAATCTGCTTTCAGAAGACGAGGAAATAGTCTTTGCTGTGCAGCAGAAACTTCCGGAGAATGAGACTTCTTTTTTACCTGAAGCTGTTATTCTGACAGATCAGCTGGAAAATTGTCTGGAACTTCAAACGGTAGCAGCAGAAATTCAGAAAAAGGGAAGCAGCAAATTTGAACCAATTCAAAATACTCAGATCCAGAATCAGGAAAATAAAATCACAATAAAAGTTCCATTTATTGCTGCGTATAATGGTGGAACGATGAGATTTCAGATGAAATGCAAATTAAGGAAGAATGTAGACCTGACCGGATGGACAAAGAAAGAAGGGGATGGAAGCAGTTGGATCAAGGTGCCAAATGAAGCATCTGTTGCATTACAGTGGAATGCAGGATCACCGACAGCGGTATCTAAGAAAACGAATCAGGTTCTGGTAAAACTGAGAATCAATCATATACGGTTGACAAAAGAAATTCAGGCTGAAGATATCGTGTGGGCGCATGGAAATCCGACTTTTACTTTCAAAGTACAAGGTACGGATACGAATGGAAAACAGCATGTTTATTATCAAACAGTTGTTTTTCAAAAGCAAAATACAGCATCCATGGGAAAAGTAAATTCGACAGCAGAATTTATAGTTCCGGCGGGAATTTATGAGGCTTCAGAAGAAAAGACGATGCGTTATCGCCTAAAAGAAATCCAGGAAATTGTAAATGGCGCAAGACAAAATAACCAGGTGTGTTTTACATTGCAAAATGGAGGAGATGGATCTGCGGTATTCTATAATGAGAAGGTGACAGATCAGGAGGAAAGCCATACAGACTTTGTGCGAAATGTAATAAGAGTGAAAAGATGATGTCAAAAACACAAAAATAAAGATGTAAAAATGCACAAAATTAAAAAGTGAAAATCATGAATAATTCACGAAAAAACGGAAAAGCAACAAAAAGCACTTGCGAATATACTGGTAATATGCTATTGTGAAATCAGAAACCGGAAACGTTACCGATAACGTTTCCAAAACAAAAAGCAACGACATAAATTTTAAGTGTAAAGGAGAAGAAACATGAAAAAATTAACGAAAGTAGCAGTATCAGCAGCAGTCATGGCAAGTGCATTTGCAATGTCAGCCAGCGCAGATGGCGGAAAAGTATATTATCTGAATTTTGCTCCTGAAGTAGCAGATCAGTGGGAAGCTCTTGCAGAGAAATATACAGAAGAAACCGGTACAGAAGTACAGGTAGTAACTGCAGCATCCGGAACCTATGAATCCACACTGAAGTCAGAAATGGATAAAAGCGAAGCACCGACACTGTTTCAGGTAAATGGACCGGTTGGTCTTGCTGCATGGAAAGATTATTGCTATGACCTGAAAGATACAGACGTATACAAGAATCTTGCAAGTGATGATTTTGCACTGATTAACGAAGATGGATCTGTATCCGGTATTGCATATAAGATCGAGACATACGGATTGATTTACAATAAGTCCTTACTGAATGACTATTTTGAAACAGATGGCGCTGTGGTAACATCTGTAGACGAGATTAACAATTTTGATACATTAAAAGCAGTTGTTGAAGATATCACAGCTAAGAAAGACGAGCTTGGTATTGAAGGTGCATTTACATCTGCAGGTATGGATTCTTCTTCCGACTGGAGATTTAAAACACATCTGGCAAACCTTCCGATCTACTATGAATATAAAGCAGACGGCATTTCATCAACAGATGCGATCAAAGGAACATATCTTGACAACTATAAGAACATCTGGGATCTGTATATCAACAATGCAACTTGTGAACCTACAATGATCTCCAGCAAGACAGCAGAAGATGCACGTGCAGAATTTGCTCTTGGCGAAGCAGTATTCTATCAGAATGGTACATGGGAGACAAGTGGAATTCTTGAAGAAGGTGAACTTACAGAAGATGATCTTGGAATGCTTCCAATCTACATCGGAGTAGAAGGTGAAGAAAATCAGGGTCTGTGTACAGGATCTGAAAATTACTGGTGTGTAAACGCAAAAGCATCTGAAGAAGATATTCAGGCAACCGTTGATTTCCTGACATGGTGCATCACAAGTGATGAAGGAAGAACTGCAATCAGTAAAGATATGGGATTTGCTACACCATTCTCATCCTTCGGTGATGACTATGCAGCAGATAATGTGCTGGTAAATGAAGCAACAAAATATGTAGAAGATGGAAAAACTTCTGTAACATGGTGCTTCACAACTATGCCATCTGAAAACTGGAAAAACGGTGTCGGAAGTGCTCTTCTTGAATACGCTCAGGGAACCGGCGAATGGGACGGCGTTGTAACAGCATTCGTTGACGGATGGGCTACAGAATATGCAGCAGCAAATGCAGAATAATTTGTAACTGATAAAGACAGAAAAATAAACAGTAGAATTTAAAAAGGGTGAGCGATGCTTCGCTCATCCTTTTCTAATCGAGGAGAAGAGAAAATTATGGATAAGGCAATTAAAAGATATTGGCCGGTATTTGTATTACCGACAATGCTGGCATTTACAATTGGATTTGTTGCACCGTTTATTTTGGGTATCTATCTTTCGTTTTGTAAATTCACAACCGTAACAGATGCAAAGTGGGTAGGGTTATCTAATTATGCGAAAATCTGGGGAGATGCATCGGATCCATTTTTGCATTCATTGTGGTATACAGCACTTTTTACAGTAATCTCTGTATTGCTGATTAATATTCTGGCATTTACAGTTGCGATGTTTCTGACAAAGAAAATTCAAGGAACGAATATTTTCAGAACCGTGTTCTTTATGCCAAATCTGATTGGTGGTATCATCCTTGGTTATGTATGGCAGCTGCTGTTAAATGGTATTTTGGCACATTTTCAGAAAACTCTGACTTATTCTTCCGTTTATGGATTCTGGGGACTGGTGATTCTGATGTGCTGGCAGCAGATTGGATATATGATGATCATTTATATTTCAGGTATACAAAATATACCGGGCGAACTGATTGAAGCAGCAAAAATTGATGGTGCAAGCAACAGACAGATTTTAAAGAATGTAACGATTCCTATGGTAATGCCATCTATTACAATTTGTACATTTTTGACACTGACCAATGGATTTAAACTGTTTGATCAGAACCTGGCGTTGACAGATGGTGCACCATCCAAGATGTCTGAAATGCTGGCATTAAATATTTATAATACCTTCTATGGCCGTACCGGATATGAAGGTGTAGGACAGGCAAAAGCAGTACTGTTCTTCATTCTTGTAGCGGCGATCGCAATTACACAGAACATTCTCACCAGAACAAAGGAGGTACAGCAGTAATGAATGTAAGAAAAGCGAAACACGGCACTTTGCTGACGGTTATTTTTACAATAATTTCCATCGCATATGTATATCCGATTTTTCTGGTAGTGTTAAACTCTTTTAAGAAAAAAGCTTATATCAGCAGAGATCCTTTTTCAATTCCTCAGGGAAAGATTTTTGTCGGATGGGATAATTATATAAAAGGAATTGAGAAAACTGGATTTATTCAGGCTTTTGGATGGTCCTTGTTTATTACTGTATTTTCTGTGGCAGCGATTATTCTCTGTACTTCCATGTGTGCATGGTATATTTGCAGAGTAAAAAATGCGGCAACTAATACGATTTATTACCTGTGCCTGTTTTCTATGATTGTTCCATTTCAGATGGTAATGTTTACATTATCAAAAATTGCAAATATGTTGCATCTGAACAATCCGGTTGGTATAATCGTTGTGTATTTGGGCTTTGGCGCAGGGCTGTCGGTATTTATGTTTGTTGGTTTTGTAAAATCAATTCCACTGGAAATCGAAGAGGCAGCTATGATTGATGGATGTACACCTTTACAGACTTTTTTCCAGGTAGTACTTCCGATTTTAAAACCAACCTGTATTACTGTAACTATTCTTCAGGCAATGTGGATCTGGAACGATTATCTTCTTCCATATCTTGTTCTTGATATCAAGAAATATAAAACGATACCGATTGCAGTACAGTATCTGAAAGGTGGTTATGGTTCTGTGGATATGGGAGCCATGATGGGTGTACTGGTATTGGCAATTATTCCGATTATTGTATTCTATCTCTTCTGTCAGAGATATATTATAGAAGGTGTGGTTGCAGGAGCAGTAAAAGGTTAACGAGTGAGTCTTGAAATACAAAAGAAAATGATTCAAGAGTGAGGATGTAACAATGGGTAACGTAACAATCAAAGACATTGCACGCATTTGTGGTGTGGGAGTCAGTACGGTATCAAGAGCCATGAATAATCATCCGGATATTAATCAGGAAACGAAAGACATGATTATGCAGGCAATAGAACAGAATAACTATGTGCCGAATAACAGTGCAAGAAACCTGAAACGGACAGATGCAAAAGCTATTGCTGTACTGGTAAAGGGAATCAGTAATCCATTGTTTAACCGGATGATCAAAGTCATTGAGCAGGTAACGCAGAAGGAAAAGTATGAACTGGTTCTTCAGCATGTAGATGATAATCAGGATGAAGTCACAGTTGCAATTGAACTGGAAAAAGAAAAACGTCTGCGTGGAATTATTTTTCTCGGTGGATATTTTTCACATTCTGAAGAGAAACTGAAGCAGATGTCCATTCCATTTGTATTAAGTACAATTAACCTGGTAGAAGAGGACGGACGTCAGGAATATGCATCAGTTTCTGTTGATGATATAAAAGAGAGTTATCGGATTGTCAACTATCTGATTCAAAATGGTCATAAGCGCATTGCGGTAGTCGGATCCAGAAAAGATGATGAGAGCATTGGCTGGCTTCGTCTTCAGGGATACCGCAAGGCATTGGAACAGAATCATATAGAGATTGATGAAGATTTGATCTGTTATGTTACAGGTAATCTTGCGACCTACAGTATGGAAGCCGGATATGAGATGACAGATGAACTTCTGAAAAAAGGAAAAGAGTTTACCGCATTATTTGCTATGTCTGACCGAATGGCAGTAGGAGCCTGTAAAGCCATTCTGGATCATGGCGGAAAAATCCCGGATCAATATTCTGTAGTGGGATTTGACGGAATGGATGTAGCGCAATATTATAATCCTTCGATTACAACGATTCGACAGCCGGTAGATGAAATGGCAGAAGCGACGATTCGGATGTTATTGGATTTGATTCGTAAGAAGCATAAGAGCAGACATCTTGTGTTCGAAGGGCAGTTGATTGAAGGACAGTCAGTCAGAAATATAAGGGAAAATTAAGGAGGAGCAAACTATGAGAGCAAGTGGAATACTGCTTCCAGTCAGTAGTCTCCCATCAAAATACGGCATAGGATGTTTTTCGAAGAGTGCATATCAGTTTATTGACCAGCTAAATGAGGCTGGTCAGAAATACTGGCAGATACTTCCTTTGGGACCTACCAGCTACGGTGATTCTCCGTATCAGTCTTTTTCTACTTTTGCTGGAAATCCGTATTTTATCAGTCTGGAAGAACTGATTGAAGAGGGAACACTGACAGAAAAAGAGTGTGCTCAGGCAGATTTTGGCGATGATGACAGATATGTGGACTATGGAAAGCTTTATGAAGCCAGATTTCCGCTTTTGCGAAAAGCATATGAGAGAAGCAATATCAGCCAGAATCTGGAATTTCATAAATTTATGGAAGAAAACAGTTATTGGGTAAAGGATTATGCTATATTTATGGCAGTGAAAGCCTTTTTCGGAGGAAAAAGCTGGGATCAGTGGCCGGAAGACATTCGGAAACGCTGGGGTTATGCCATGGATTATTACCAGAAAGAACTGTATTATGAGATCGAATTTTATGAATATATTCAGTTCGTATTTACAAGTCAGTGGAACCGGCTAAAAGAATACGCTCATAAAAATAATGTGCGTATCATTGGGGATATTCCAATTTATGTGGCTTATGACAGTGCAGATACCTGGGCTAATCCGGAGTTATTTCAGCTGGATGATGAAAATCTGCCATCTGCAGTAGCAGGATGTCCGCCGGACGGATTCGCAGCAGATGGGCAGTTATGGGGCAATCCATTGTATCGGTGGGACTATCACAGAGCAACCGGATATGCATGGTGGATACGCCGTTTGTCTTATTGTTATCAGTTGTATGATGTGGTAAGAATTGATCATTTTCGTGGATTTGATGAATATTTTTCAATTCCGTATGGAGAAAAGACCGCAAGAAACGGACACTGGGAGAAGGGACCGGGAATGGAACTTTTCTGGAGAATCAAAGAGTGCCTGGGTGAGAAAGAGGTCATCGCAGAAGACCTTGGATATGTTACGGACTCTGTGAGAAAACTGGTAAGAGATACTGGCTTTCCAGGTATGAAAGTATTGGAATTTGCCTTTGATTCCAGAGATACCGGAAGTGCCAATGATTATTTACCGCATAATTATACTGAGAACAGTGTAGTGTATACAGGGACACATGATAATGAGACATTGACGGGATGGTTTAAGGATATTTTACCTAAGGAACGCCAGATGGTGCGAAACTATCTGAACAATGAAAGAGACAAAGATACAGAGATTTACTGGGATATGATTTGCACTGCGATGCAAAGCGTATCAAAACTATGTGTGATTCCAATTCAGGATTATCTTGGATATGGTAATGAAGCGAGAATGAATCAGCCATCCACACTCGGACAGAATTGGAAGTGGAGATTGAAAGAAGATGAGTTCAACAAAGAACTGATTCAGAAAATTAAAGATATTACAATGTGGTATGGAAGGTATTACGGATGAATGTAATTGATATGCATTGTGATACGATAGCACAGATCTATCGTGCACAGAATCAGAAAGAGACACAGAGATTGTTATCAAACAATCTCTGTGTTGATTTACAGAAGATGAAGCAAGGCGGATATCTGCTGCAGAATTTTGCAATGTTTGTAGATAAAGGTGAGGAAGAGAATCCACTGGAGACAGCACTCGGGATGATAGACTGCTATTATCAGGAACTGAGCGAAAATAATGACTGGATTGCACCTGTATTTTCTTATGAAGACATTGTGAAAAATCAGAAAGATGGAAAAATGAGTGCTATGCTGACTTTGGAAGAAGGCTGTGTAGTAAAAGGTCAGCTGTCATTGCTTCGTACGTTTTATCGTTTAGGTGTACGGATGATTGCACTGACATGGAATTATGAAAACGAAATTGGTGCGCCAAATCTTACTCCAAATGAAGCAGGAACACCACAGTTCGATAAGAGAAATTCCAAAGGGCTGACAGAATTCGGTATCGAAATGATTCAGGAGATGGAACGGCTGGGAATGATCGTGGACGTATCTCATTTATCCGATGGCGGATTCTGGGATGTATTGCATCATACAACGCAGCCATTTGTTGCCAGCCATTCAGATGCAGCCAGTGAATGTAATGTATGCAGAAATCTGACAGATGATATGATTCGTACGCTGGCAGAACGAGGTGGAGTAATGGGGCTGAATTACTGTTATGGTTTTTTGACAGAGTCTGATAAACCAACAGCATTATCGACAGATACTTCAATTTTTATGGACGCCAAAAAACAGACAAAAAAGATAAGCAGAATCGAAGACATGTTGCGTCATATAAAACACATCGTAAATATAGGTGGAATAGAGGCCTGTGGTCTTGGAAGTGATTTTGACGGAATCGATAATCCGGTAGAATTTGGAAACGCATCCGGTATACAACAATTGTATGAAGCGTTGGTAAAAAGTGGATTTTCAGAAGATGATGCAGACAAAATATTTTATAAAAATGTGCTGCGTGTGTACCAGGATGTGTTGAAATAACGAGGAGAAACTTATGAAGAAAAAGTGGTGGCATGAAAAGGTAGCATATCAGATCTATCCAAAGAGCTTTTGTGATACCAACGGAGATGGTGTGGGAGATCTGAGAGGAATCATCAGCAAGCTTGATTATTTAAAAGAGCTGGGAGTTGATTTGGTATGGATTTCTCCCATCTATTGTTCACCGATGGCAGACCAGGGGTATGATATATCGGACTATTATAATATAGATCCACTATTTGGGAATATGGATGATATGGATCTGCTTTTGGCAGAAGCAAAGAAAAGAAATATCGGTATCGTCATGGATCTGGTAGTCAATCATTGCTCTGATGAACACGAATGGTTCAAAAAAGCCTGCGAAGATCCAGATGGAAAATATGGAAAGTATTTTTATATAGAAGATGTAAAAGATGGCAAATTACCATCTAATATTCGCAGTTACTTTGGTGGAAGCTGCTGGGAGCCACTGCCGGGACATTCGGATAAATATTATCTGCATTTGTTTCATAAGAAACAGCCAGATCTGAACTGGGAGAATCCGGAAGTAAGGGAAGAGATCTTTACAATGGTGAACTGGTGGCTGGAGAAAGGGCTGGCGGGATTTCGTATTGATGCAATTATCAATATCAAGAAATCACTTCCATGGAAGGACTATCCGGTGGATCGAGATGACGGGCTGAGTTATGTGGGAAATATGCTAAAAGAAGTCAGCTGCCATGATTTCCTGACGGAACTGCGTGACCGCACCTTCGCAAAGTATGATGCGTTCAGTGTAGGGGAAGTCTTTGATGAACATGAAGATACTCTGCCGGAATTTATCGGAGATGACGGCTATTTTTCTACCATGTTTGATATGAGCAGTGCAGTATGTGGAGCAAGTGAAAGAGGCTGGTACGACAGGAAAGCCATTACACCGGACGAATATCGGGATACGATATTTACCAGTCAGGAAAAGGCATGGAATGTAGGATTTTTATCAAATATTATTGAAAATCACGATCAGCCGAGAGGCGTAAGCCATTATCTTCCAGAGGGGGATGTAAACGATACTTCTAAGAAAATGCTGGCAACACTTCATTTTATGGTGCGAGGTATTCCATTCATTTATCAGGGACAGGAAATCGGCATGGAAAATGTGAATTTTACATCCATAAACCAGATAGATGATGTGATGACCCTGGATGAGTATCAGGTGGCACTTAGGGCAGGATTGTCACCGGAAAAGGCTCTGGAAGCAGTGAAAAAGATGAGCCGGGACAATGCCAGAGTACCATTTTCCTGGGATGACACTGAGCATGCCGGATTCACAACAGGAGAACCATGGCTGATGAACAATCCGGATTATAAAAGGATCAATCTGGCAGCGCAGCGTAATGCGGAACATTCTGTGTATCAATATTATCGCAGTTTGATTCAGCTTCGTAAAAACCCGGAATATAAAGATACGATTGTGTGGGGAAAAACCGTTCCGGTATGGACAGATCGTACCAATCTAATGGCTTTTTACCGCCAGACTGATGAGCAGACACTGCTGGTGATTGCCAATTATCAGAAAGAATCACAGAGTGTCTTGTTGGAGGAAGATGTAAAGAAAGTATTGCTCAATAATTGTATGGAATGTAATCTGGATGGCAGAGAACTTTGCCTGAAAGGATATCAGGCAATAGTTCTGGAAGTATAAAAAATAGTTTACTCTTTGGTGCGGGTATTGATAAACTGAAGTTTGGTTTTGGAATACAGGATTTTCTGACTGTGATACAGTCCAAAGTATCCGGATTCCAGATAGCCGATACCGATGGCCAGAAGGAAAAACGGCATGCAGTCAAAACCGAACAATTCAAAACTGAGGAACAGACTGCTGATTGGGCAGTTGGTCACACCACAGAATACGGAAACCATACCACAGGCAGCGGCCAGCGATGGAGAAAAGCCAGTCAGCTGACCAAAGATACATCCGAAAGTTGCACCGACAAACAAGGTTGGAACAATCTCTCCACCCTTAAATCCGCATCCAAGTGTGATGGCGGTAAAGATTATTTTCAGCAGAAAAGCGGTAGGAACCACTTCACCGGAGATGGCATTAGTAATGATATTCATGCCGGCACCCAGATAATCGGTAGTATGAAGGAGCTTTGTCAGCAGGATAATCAGAAAAGCACCGGAGACTACACGGATCCATTCGTTTGGTACATGTTGCTGATAAAGATGCTCCGTGCGATGCAGGATGGAGCAGAATAAGATGCTGACAGCAGCGCAGAGTAAAGCCAGGATAATGACCAGGGTAATGTTTCTGACATCCAGGGGAATGTCGGAAGGAATGGTAAAATGTTCGCCTTCTGCACCGACCAGAATAGCCATTTCTTTGGCAGTCAGTGCTGCGATAGAGCATGGCACCAGAGCAGCATACTGCATGATGCCGACACTGACTACTTCCATGGAAAAAATAGTAGCTGTCAGTGGGGTACCGAACAGAGCGGAAAAGGCAGCACTCATGCCGCACATGATCATAATTTTCTGGTCATATTCATCCATTTTGATCCATTTGCCGAGTGTTCCACCGATACTGCCACCAAGCTGCAGTGCGGCTCCCTCTCTGCCGGCAGAACCGCCAAAGGCATGGGTCAGAATCGTAGAGATCATAATCAGAGGAGCCATACGAAGTGGCACATACTTGCCGCCTGAGATACCTTCCAGAATTCGATTTGTTCCACTTCTGGATGGATCCAGCTGATACATGGTTACGATAGCAAGACCGGCAACTGGCAGCAGGTACAGCATCCATGGATGCGAAGTACGAAATCCGGTTACTATTGTGATACATCTTGCAAATGCACCACCGATGAGACCCAGAACGACACCGGTTGCGCCTGCCAGAACAATCCATCGTACCAGAATACCTATCCTGGCAATGCATTTCCAGATCCCTTCTTTAAAAATATCAAATAGTTTATCTTTAGAAAAATTCATGATCTCTCTCCCATAATTTGTATTAGCCTGAAAGAAAACAGGGTTCACTTCTTTCAGTATAAAGAAAAGAAAAACATTCTGCAACAGAAAGAGAATAAAAATGTGTATACCTTGCGAAGAAAGAACGGTTTTGATAGAATGAAGCGTAGAACAGATGGATACGAAAGAGGATATTCATGGAAAGTATTTTATTAAAAATTCAAGATACAGTAGCAAAGTATGCAGAGGTGTTATCGAAGATATCTCGCGTGGATGTGGAAGTGGTGGATAACCGTTTATATCGTGTTGCGGGAACAGGAATGTTCAGTGAACTGGTGAATCAGGATATGTCAGCAGAAGGGTATGTATATCGTCAGGTGCTGAAAACAGGGCGCCGTCAGATCATTTATTCACCTGGACAGGAATTGATCTGCCAGAATTGTCCGTATTGCAACGACTGTCAGGAGGAGATCGAGATTTCCATGCCGGTGCGCATGGGGATGGAGATTATCGGGATTATTGGTCTGGTCGGCAGCAGCCGGGAACAGAAGAAAAGAATCCTGGAGGACGAGCAGTTATACCTGGAATTTCTGGAGCAGATTGTAGATTTTATTACGACTAAGGCAAAGGAGTATCGGGAACTGGATAATAAGAATCGGCTGCTGGATACCCTGGACTGTACGATTGGACATATTGATCAGGGAATTATCATCATCGGAGATGACCATGTGATCACTACAGCCAATGAATCAGCGAAAAAACAGCTGGAATTGGAAAGACCGGAAGGAATTTATGTAAAGATTGAGGCAACCGGTGACCGCATGAATTACCAAAATGAATATAAAATGAAGGTAGGAGATAAAGAGTTCTCGATCATGGGACATCTTTATGACTTACCGAGAAAAGAAGGCAGATATGCCAGACTGCTTTTATTTGAAAATAGCAAAGCAATTCAAAAAAAGTACTATGAAATGACTTCCACGGTTCATACGCTGGATTGCAGTAACATTATCGGTGACAGTGAAGCTACCCAAAAGATGAAGCGGGAGATCATGCAGGTAGCTCAGAGCAGTTCCACTGTGTTAATTACGGGAGAAAGTGGTACAGGAAAAGAGATGGTAGCTACAGCCATCTGGAATGCCAGCAATCGCCGGTCTGGAAGATTTGTAGCGATTAACTGTGCGGCAATTCCGGAGGCATTGTTGGAATCTGAACTGTTTGGATACGTAAAAGGAGCTTTTACCGGTGCAGATCCCCATGGGCGAATAGGAAAGTTTGAGCTGGCAAATAAAGGTGTGATTTTCCTGGATGAGATCGGAGATATGCCACTGTATCTTCAGGCAAAGCTGCTGCGTGTATTGCAGGAGAGGAAGATTACACGAATCGGTTCCAATCAGGTGATTCCTGTTGATGTGCGGATTCTGGCAGCGACGAACCGGGATCTGCGTGAGATGATTCAGGAAAAGAAATTTCGTGAAGATCTGTATTACAGATTGAATGTGATTCCGCTGGAGATAGCGCCGCTAAGAGAGCGAACCGAAGACATTCAGCCACTGGCAGAGCATTTTGCGATCCATTATGCGAAGCTGTTTCAGAAATATTTCTGGAAAATCACAGAGCCGGTGCTGGATTGTCTGAGACAGTACCCTTGGCCTGGCAATGTGCGTGAACTGGAAAATGTGGTGGAGTTCATGGTGAATATGATGGAAACCGATGGGGTACTGGATGAAAAAACCCTGCCACGGGAAGTAAGAGAATGGCGCGGTAAGAAAGAAATGAAAGTACACGCTACAGAAGCAGACGAGTGTCAGCCAGAAGAAAAGAAAGAGGAAGAACAGCTGACCTTGAAAGAGCTGGAGCAAAGAGCTATTTATCAGGCCCTTGCCCGGTATGGAGACACCACGCAGGGGAAAAAAGAAGCGGCCAGACAGCTGGGCATCGGGCTCGCTACCCTGTATCGAAAACTCGAACAATTCTCAAAATGAGAAAAACAAGACGGAAATTCTCATTTTGAGAAAACGTAATTCCCAAAATGAGAAAAAACAAATCATTTATAAAAAGAACAAAGAAGATTCATGAAAGACAGGAATTCGCACGATCCCTGTTTTTTCAAGGATCTTTTTGTTTTTTAAAAATTTTTATATTATTTTTAGAAATGGGAACGGGAATTGCTATATAGATAGACAGAAGGAAAAATATTGGATTGAGTGATCTGATATGAGAGAAAGGAAAAAGTTATGAAAGAATCATTTAAGATGGTGACACGGAAGCACGAAAATACAAGTGGCTGTGATCTGAGTTTATTCAGTAAAGAATCCGCAAATAAGATTCGTGAATTCCACAAAAGTTTTCCGGTGTATGCACCGACACCACTGGCACATTTAAACAAGACAGCAGAATGTCTTGGATTAAAAGATGTGTATGTCAAAGATGAATCCTGGAGATTTGGATTGAATGCATTCAAGGTTCTTGGTGGAAGTTATGCTATTGGTAATTATCTGGCAGAACGTCTTGGAAAGGATATCTCAGAAGTAAATTATGAAACACTTGTTTCTGATGAAACAAGAAAAGAACTGGGAGATATTACTTTTGTAACAGCTACTGACGGTAATCATGGAAGAGGAGTAGCATGGACAGCAAATCAGTTTAAACAGAAATCTGTTGTCTACATGCCAAAGGGAAGTGCGCTGGAACGTTTGAATAATATCAAAGCAGAGGGTGCAGAAGCAAGTATCACAGATCTGAACTATGATGAAGCGGTTCGTCTTGCCAATAGTCAGGCAGAAGAAAAGGGCTGGGTAATGGTGCAGGATACAGCATGGGAAGGATATGAAGATATTCCGACCTGGATTATGCAGGGATATGGAACTATGGGACTGGAAGCACAGGAGCAGCTTCCTGAAAAACCAACTCACATTTTCCTTCAGGCAGGTGTTGGATCTATGGCCGGTGCAGTCACAGGATTGTTTTCAGCAATCTATGGAAAAGACAGACCAGTCATTACAATTGTAGAACCAAACAAGGCAGACTGTCTGTATCGCACAGCAGAAGCAAATGACGGAGAACGTCACTTTGTAACAGGTGATATGAACACCATTATGGCAGGTCTTGCATGTGGGGAACCTTGCAGTATCGGGTGGAAAATCCTTGCAGATTATGCAGATCATTTTATTTCCTGTCCTGATTATGTGGCTGCCAAAGGAATGCGTATTCTCGGCAATCCGGTAAAAGGTGATGATCGTGTGATTTCCGGTGAAAGTGGAGCAGCAGCATTTGGATGCGTTGCAGAAATCATGACAAATCCGGAACTGGCAGATATGAAGAAAGAACTGGGACTGGATGAAAATTCCCGCGTACTGTTCTTCAGCACAGAAGGAGACACAGACCAGGAAAATTATAAAGCAATTGTATGGGATGGAAAGTATCCAAGTATATAGAAAACATAAAAGCAAAAATAATAAATTATGGGATAAAACAATAGGAGGGCATTATGTTAAGTAAGGAAAGACAGGAAGAAGTAGTAGAGTTATGTCAGCATCTGATCCAGAAGCAGAGTTATTCCGGACACGAAGACGGTGTAGCAGGAGTTCTGGAAGAACAGCTAAAGAAGAAAGGTTTTGATTCCGTAACAATTGATAAATACGGTAATGTAATCGGATGTATCAAAGGAAATCGTCCAGGTAAAAAGATCCTTTTTGACGGACATATTGACACCGTACCGGTAACAGATGAAACAGAATGGCAGTATCCACCTTTCGCAGCAGAAATCCATGACGGAAAGATCTACGGAAGAGGAACCAGTGATATGAAGGGTGCAGTATCAGGCTTTGTAACTGCAGCAGCAGCATTCGCTGAAGATACTAAAAAAGACTTTGCCGGAGAAATTTATGTAGCAGGCGTTGTACATGAAGAATGTTTTGAAGGTGTAGCAGCCCGTGAAATCAGCAATTTTGTAAAACCAGACTATGTAGTGATCGGTGAAGCATCACAGCTGAATATCAAAATTGGTCAGAGAGGACGTGGAGAAATCGTTCTGGAAACCTTTGGAAAACCTTGTCACTCTGCAAATCCTGAAAAAGGTATTAACGCCGTATATAAAATGGCAAAAGTAATTGAAGCTATTCGTACTCTGGAACCAACTCATCACCCAGTATTAGGAGATGGTATTCTGGAACTGACAGACATCAAATCAGCTCCATATCCTGGAGCATCTGTAGTACCTGAATATTGCCGTGCTACTTACGACCGTCGTCTCTTGGTTGGAGAAACAAAAGAAAGCGTACTGGCACCAATTCAGGAACTGCTGGACAAATTGATGGCAGAAGATCCTCAGTTAAAAGCAAAAGTTTCTTACGCTGTTGGTAAAGAGCTGTGCTATACAGGAAATGAAATCACAGGCGAAAGATTCTTCCCAGGCTGGCTGTATGATGAAAAAGATGAATTCGTACAGGATGTAAAGAAAGAACTGGAAGGTATGGGATATACACCAGAAATCACACAGTATAACTTCTGTACAAACGGAAGCCATTATGCAGGTGAAGCCGGAATCAAGACATTCGGCCTTGGACCATCCAAAGAAAATCTTGCACACACTGTAAATGAATATATTGAAATTGATCAGCTGACAAAAGTGACAGATTGCTACTACGGAGTTATGAAAGCACTCCTGAAATAAAGTGATTGGGGATAAAAGAGAGAAGGGATTATAAACATGAGTGGAAAACAGACAACAGCGTTAATCATTATCTTTATTTATATGGCACTGACTATTGTTTTAGGTCTGGTAGTGTCCAAAAGAAAAGCAGCAAAGCAGGCAAAACAGAGTAATGAAGATTTCCTGATGGCAGGAAAGTCCTTAGGACCTCTGGTACTGGCAGGAACCTTATTCGCAGCAAACACCGGTGGTGCAAGTACAACCGGTATAGCAACCAACGTTTACAGTTATGGTATCTCTGCATGCTGGTATGTAATTGCAGCAGGAATCGGCTTTGTATTGGTATCCTTTATTGCACCATATTTCCGAAAAGCACAGGCAAGTACCGTGCCACAGATTATCGGAAAACGTTACGGAAAAGCATCTCACATTTTTACAGCATTTACATCTATCGCAGCTCTGTTTATGGCAACCGGAGCACAGATTATTGCAACAGCATCTATTATTAATGTAGTAACCGGGTTGGATTTCCGTACAGCAGCGATTGTTATTACAATTGTAGTTATTATTTACACTATGATTGGTGGTTTCCAGTCAGTAGCAGCAGCAAACCTGATGCACGTAATTGTTATTACTGTCGGTATGGCAGTAGCTATGTTTGTTATGCTTGGCAATCAGCAGGTTGGTGGTTTTGCAGGACTTTTCGCAAAAGCAAAAACAGTGACAGATTCCACAGGAGCATCTCTGGATCTGCTTAGTATGACAAAGATTGGTATACCTACCGTAATCGGTTATATTGCAATGTACTTTATGACATTCCCTACAGGACAGGAAATTGTTCAGACATACTGTTCTGCAAAAGATGGAAAATCAGCAAAATTTGGTTCTCTGATCGCAGGTATTCTGTCTGCTGTATATGCAATTGTTCCGGCAATCATCGGTCTGATGGCTTATGTATGCATCGACGGATATGCAAGTGGTCCACAGAAAAATGCATTGGCTGATGCAACCATGAATTTTGCACCGGCAGTAGTAGCAGGTATCGTACTGGCAGCAGTAGTAGCAGCAACCATGAGTTCCGCATCCGGAAATATGATTGGTACTGCAACCATGTTTACAAATGACGTATTCCGTCCATATATCAATGGCGGAAAACAGGATGATGCAAAAGAAATCTGGATTTCCAGAGTGGTTATGGTAATCGTTGGAGGCGTAGGTCTTATTGTAGCATTAACAGCATCCAATATCATCAGCGTTATGATGGGTGCATTTGCACTGAGAAGTGCAGGTCCGTTCGCTGCATTTATCTGTGGTCTGTTCTACAAGAACGTAACACAGAGAGCCGGATTTATCTCTATCGTATCCGGAACAATCGTAGCAGCTATCTGGATTTATGGTTTACATACACCATGGGGATTAAGTGCAATGGTTCCAGGCGGTATCGTAGCTTTAATCGTAATCTTTGTAGTATCAGCAATTGAACGTGGTATGGGTGTTGCTCCGGCTCCGGAACTTGAGTTGGAAGAAGATTAAATAGAAAGGCATGGGTGAAGCAAATGAAAAAATTAATCAAAGGCGGTTTAGTAGTAGATGGAACGAAGAAGCCTGGTTATGAAGCAGATGTATTGGTGGAAAATGACAAGATCGTAAAGATTGGTAATATTGATACAACAGAAGATATGGAAGTAATTGATGCAAAAGGGCTGGTGGTAGCACCTGGATTTATCGATACACACAGTCACAGTGATCTTCAGATTCTGGTAGATCCGGAAGTAAGACCTAAGATCATGCAGGGTATCACAACAGAAGTATTGGGACAGGATGGTATCTCTATGGCACCACTTCCAACACAGTATATCAGTCCATGGAGAAAAAATCTGGCTGGACTGGATGGAGACAGTGACGAGATCGACTGGAAGTATCAGACAACAGAAGGTTACCTGAAAATGGTGGAAGATGTAAAACCAGGATTAAATGAATGTTATCTGGTTCCTCATGGAAATATCCGTATGGAGGCAATGGGACTGGAAAACCGTCTTCCAAATGAAGAAGAATTGGAAAAGATGCGCCAGATTACCAGACGTGAAATGGAAGCAGGAGCAATCGGTTTATCTACCGGTCTGATCTACATGCCTTGTGCATATTCTGAATCTAAAGAAATTATTGAAATGTGTAAAGTTGTAGCAGAATATGACGGAAGATTTGTAATCCATCAGAGAAGTGAAGCAGATACCATTCTGGACTCCATGGAAGAAGTTATTAAAATCGGAAGAGAATCCGGTGTTAAGATTCATTATTCACATTTCAAGGTATGTGGTAAGAAAAACTGGGATAAGATTGATGATGTGGTACGTCTTCTGGAAGCAGCAGAAAAAGAAGGTATTGATGTATCATTCGACCAGTATCCATACGTGGCAGGAAGCACCATGCTTGGCGTAATTCTTCCTCCTTGGGTACACGATGGCGGAACAGATAAAGTTCTGGAACGTCTGGCTGACAAAGAACTTCGCAAAAAAATGGTTTACGATATTGAACATGGAATTCCAGGATGGGATAACTTCGTAGAGTTTGCAGGTCTGGATAAGATTTTCGTAACCAGTGTAAAGACAGAGAAGAACCAGGATGCAGTAGGTTTAAGCCTGACACAGCTGGGAGAACTTCGCGGAAAAGATCCATATGAAGCAACCTTTGATCTTCTTTATGAAGAAGAAAATGCAGTTGGAATGGTAGACTTCTACGGAACAGAAGAACATGTACAGCTCTTCATGAAACGTCCTGAGATGAATGCATGCACAGATGGTCTGCTTGGTGGAAAACCACATCCTCGTGTATATGGTGCATTCCCAAGAATCCTGGGAAAATATGTGCGTGAAGACAAAGCTCTGACACTGGAAGAAGCAGTATATAAAATGACAAAGAAACCGGCAACAGCATTTAACATGACAGATCGTGGAGAAATCCGTGAAGGCGCATACGCAGATATCTGTATTTTCAACCCGGATACTGTCATTGACAAGGGAACCTTTACCGATCCGATTCAGTATCCAGAAGGAATTGAATATGTTATGGTAAATGGCGAACTGGCAGTGAAGCACGGAGAACATACCGGTGTAAGAAACGGATCTGTTCTGAAAAAGAAAGGAAAAGAGGTAGTAAAATAATGGCAAAAGAGATTATCGCAACAACCAATGCTCCGGGAGCAGTTGGACCATATGTACAGGCAGTAAAAGTAAACGGGATGGTATATTGTTCCGGACAGCTGGGAATTGACCCTGCTGTTGGAAAAATGCCGGAAGGCGTAGAAGCACAGGCACACTGCTCTATGAAAAACATGGGAGCAATCTTAAAAGAAGCAGGAAGCGATTACAGTAAAATTGTAAAGACAACGATTTTCCTTGCAGATATGAATGACTTCGCAAAAGTAAATGAAATCTACAAATCTTATTTTGGAGAAGAATACCCTGCACGTTCCTGTGTACAGGTAGCGAAACTTCCACTGGGTGGACTGGTAGAAGTAGAATGCATCGCTTACGTTTAAAAGACAACTAGAAAAACTCATATAACAACATTCCCAAAAAACCGGTTCCGGCTAAATAATAGCCAAAGCCGGTTTTTTTAATAACTGCGTCTTCCACTCATAGCAGGGATATTCATGGCAGTGCGGTATTTTGTCACCAGACGTTTGGATACCTGCATACCATCTTCCGCAAGAAGATCGGAAAGCTTCTGATCAGAAAGAGGATGTGAGGAATCTTCCTGTTCAATATAAGACCGGATGAGTTTTTTGATGTGGTCTTTATCATCCCTTCCCTGTACAAAAAAGTAAGAAAGAGGAAATACACCATATTGGCATTGCAGATATTTATCGCTGGCGGCACGGCTGATAACAGATTCATGTACGCCAAGAATGGAAGCAGCAGTGGATTGCAGTAATGTGTGCAGATGTCCGGGACCGTGCAAAAAGAAATCCTGCTGATGCTCTGCAATTAATTTCCCCAGCGAAATTAAAGTACTGCTGCGATGCTTGATACCATATTGGATTTGTTCTAACTCTTCTTTCTTCTTCTTCAGATATGATACAGCGTCTGTGGAACTTCCTTCTTTTAAAAGATCCAGATAGTAGGCGTTCATACGTATGGAAGGAATAGAAGAATCATTCAGAAGAATATCAAAATATCCATCAAAACGGATAATCAGCAAATCCGGACGAATGTAAGGCATATAGCGTCTTTCACCGAAGGAAGAACCAGGCTTCGGATTCAGAGAACGGATCAGACTGCAGGCCTTCAGAATGTCTTCCTGTGGGCGATGCATAGCACGGGCAATAGCCGGGATCTGATTCTTGCCAAGAAGGTTCAGATAATTATGGACTATGGACAGAGCAATCGTCTGATCCGGATAGCTTCTTTTTAGCTGAATAGACAGACATTCACTTAAACTGCGTGCACCGACGCCCTCCGGTTCCAGAGTCTGAAGTATAGCCAGAAGTTCTTCCAGTTCGTTAGTTGGAATCTGTAAGATCTCAGAAAATTCTTCTAATGGAGTAAGCAGGTAGCCACTGCTTTCCAGATTTTCAACCAGGTATTTCAGAATCGTTACTTTTGAATCCGGAAGATTCAATCCATTGATCTGAAGCAACAAGGAGTCTTCCAGTGTTTCAGTTGTAGCGGTATTCAGATTCCATGGATCGGAAGCATCCTGCCGCTCCTGCTTTTCGTAAACACGGTTTTGTTCATCCAGTGAATTCAGCCATTCTTTTTTGCGCGCATCTTCTTCTGCAGGTGCTTCAAAATCCAGCAGGGGATTTTCCAGTGCGAGATTCTGAAGATATATCTCCAGTTCCATATTATTCATTTGTAAAATCTCAGAAGACTGGATCATCTGATGTGAAATGGTCTGCTTCTGAGAAGGTCGTAATTCAATATCCATTGTGTATTCTCCTGTAGTAAAACATAGATGCCATTTCAGAAATGCCAAAAAAATCGAACCCATCGGAAGGCCTGTATACTTCCAGTGGATTCGATCTCGATCATGTTATTCTTCTACAACTTCAAGAACATCCATTGGACATGCCTTTGCGCAGATACCGCATGCAATACATTTGGATGCCGGATTGCCTTCTGTGATTACAATCAGACCGAATGGACAGGCTTCCGCGCACTTGCCGCATCCGATACATTTCTTTTTGTTGATCATGTAAACGCCTTTTGCGTTCTGAGTGATGGCACCTTCTGGACAGGCTTCTGCACATTTGCCACACTGTGGACAGGCAACTGGACGAACAGCCTTTTTCTCTACGATCTGCAGACATGCCTTATCTGGATCAAGATCCTTGTAAAATGCTTCGGAACAAGCCTGTACACAAGCCAGACATGCCATACAGGTACTGCCTTTTTTAACTTTCAGTTTCTTCATGTTTTATACCTCCGTGAATGTTTTCTATTATTCTATCATTGATGAAAAGATTTCTCAACATATTACGGCAGACTTTGATAAAACTTTGATAAAAATCCTATACCCGATCGGGGTTACTA
>CAKRON010000014.1 GCA_934373455.1 uncultured Marvinbryantia sp. | reverse complement strand
GTCTGGCATACAGCATACATTATCGATGGGATTAATAAACTGGCTGAAGAAAAGGGATATCACACCATATTGAGTAATTTGCGACTGCTCAGTAAGATAGAAAGTCAGTTTGATCATATTTCCGTTTTTAAAGATGATATTAACAAGGCTTTGGATGTACTGCTTGGGATGCAGGTGGACGGCATTATATACGTAGGAATGCATGACCGTGATGTGGGAGACGTGCTGAAAGATATTTCCAAACCGGTGGTATACAGTTACTGCTATACGTCTAATGAAGGATCTTCAGTACGATATAGCAACAAGGAATCCAGCTATCAGATGACAAAAATTTTTCTGGAACATGGACATCGTGATTTCGCAGTGCTAAAGGGGAATGAACAGTCAGAACCTACACATCTGCGTATGCAGGGAATTGAAAAAGCTTTGAGAGAAGCTGGAATCGTATTAAAGCAAGAGAATGTGATAGAGGGAAACTGGGATTATCACAAGGCAAGGAAAGCAGTCAGACCGCTTTTCGAGAAAACACAGATTCCGACAGCAGTGATAGCTATGAACGATGATATGGCTCTTGCTGTAAAAGACGAAGCATTTGCACACAATCTGCGCGTGCCGGAAGATATTTCAGTTGCCGGATTTGATAATGCTGATATCACTTATTATGGCAGTCCCAAGATTTATACTATAGATCGTCCGCTTCAGGAAATGGGATATAAAGCAATGGAGATACTTTTAGGCAAAATCAACGAATCTGTACAGGAAGATGTGAACATTGTACTTCCTTGCAAAATAATAGAAGGGACATCGATCCGACAGTTGGAGTAGAAGGGATCTGATGAGAAAGGAAAGAAAATGGAAAAGCAAAAACTGCAGAATGTAGCATTAAAGCAAATTCATATTCAGGATGAATTCTGGAATAAATATGTGAATTTAGTAGATGATGTGATTATCCCTTTCCAATGGGAACTGATAAATGATAATGTAGAGGGTGCAGAGAAAAGTTATTGTATTCGAAATTTCCGTATTGTTAACGGAGATATTGAAGGAGAACATCAGGGAATGGTTTTCCAGGATACAGACGTAGCAAAATGGCTGGAAGCAGTAGCCTACTCTCTGAATAAGAATCCAAATCCGGAACTGGAAAAAACCGCAGACGATGCAATTGATCTGATTGTGGGAGCTCAGTGCGAAGATGGATATCTGAATACGTACTACACCATTACCGGTGAAAAAAGATGGTCCAATCTTTATGAAGGACATGAATTGTATACAGCAGGACATATGATTGAGGCAGCCGTAGCCTACTATGAAGCTACCGGAAAAGATAAGTTTCTGAAATCTATGTGTCGTTTTGCAGATTATATCTATGAAGTCTTTGGAAAAAAGGAAGGACAGATTCCGGGATATCCGGGACATCCGGAGGTGGAACTGGCTCTGGTAAAATTATATCATGCTACCAAGGAAAAGAAGTATCTGGAGCTGGCAAATTATTTTGTACGCACCAGAGGTGAGCAGCCATGTTATTTCCTCAGTGAAAAATGGAATCATGGAGGGCAGCATATTTTTTCAGAATTTAAAGATTTTGATATGGATTACACCCAGGCAGATAAGCCGATTCTTCAGCAGACAACGGCTGAGGGACATGCAGTACGTGCCGTATATCTGTACAGTGCCATGGCAGATCTGGCAGGTGAATACCAGGATGAAGAGATGTTAAAAGCCTGCGATACACTGTGGAGAAATATTACGGAAAAGAAAATGTATATTACCGGAAGTATTGGTTCTTCCTATTACGGAGAGCGATTTACTGGTAATTATGATCTTCCGAATAATACAAATTATTCAGAAACCTGTGCAACGATCGGTCTGGCAATGTTTGCCAATCGAATGTTCCAGGTAACAAAGAATGGTAAATATATGGATACCGTGGAGACTGCATTATATAATACATTGCTTTCTGGTACAGCATTGGATGGAAAGCATTTCTTCTACGTGAATCCGTTGGAAGTTGTACCTGAGATTGCAGAGCATAATTCCAGTATGTGTCATATTAAGACAGTACGCCAGCAGTGGTTTGGAGTGGCATGTTGTCCACCAAATATTGCGCGTACACTGGAATCTCTGGGAAATTATATGTATGCGGTTGACGATACCACAATCTATTCGAATCTGTTTATTGGAAGCGATATCACAGCAGATTTAGGAGAAAAAAAGGTAACAGTGTCCCTGAAAGCAGATTATCCAAGATGTGGTAAACTGGAATATACTATTAGCGGAACAGATGAATGTGCATTTACACTGGCAGTCAGAAAACCGGGTTATTCTGAAAAAATCAGCGTTGCTGTAAATGGAGAAAATGCAGAATATACAGAAAAAGAAGGTTATATTTATCTGAACCGCACCTGGAAAGCAGGCGATAAAGTAGATATAGCATTAGACGTAAGTTTTCGTTTTGTATACTGTAATCCGAACGTACCATACAATGTAGGAAAAGTCGCATTGCTGAAGGGACCATGGGTATATTGCCTGGAAGAAGTAGATAATGGTAAACACCTGAGTTCCATCGTTGTAGATCCGGAACAGACAACTCTGACAGAAGAATATGATGAGACATTAATGAATGGTACTTTGTGTGTTAAATTTGATGGAAAGAGAATAGATTACACAAATGTAAGCGAAAATCTTTACATATCAACACGTCCTAAATACATAAAAGATACTTTCCGTGCAGTTCCTTATTGCTGCTGGAATAACCGCGGAAAAGGTGAAATGCTGGTATGGATGAGAACTGTGGATGCAATAAGATAATATAAGATGAACAAAAAAGAGATGGGGGCTGTTGCTTTAATGAATGAGTTTTCGTAAAGCGGCAGCTTCCTTTTTGCAGCTTTAAAAGTGCGCCTAAAACTGGCAGATATCCACTTTTTACGACACTTTACCTCCGCTGTATCCGCATGAGGATTTCTGGAGCGCTCGCAGATACATTTCAGACCACTGATGTATCTGCATGAGGATTCCTGGAGCGTTTGCAGATACATTTCAGACCACTGATGTATCTACATGAGGATTTCTGGAGCGTTTGCGGATACATTTCAGACCACTGATGTATCTACATGAGGATTTCTGGAGCGTTTGCAGATACATTTCAGACCACTGATGTATCTACATGAGGATTTCTGGAGCGTTTGCAGATACATTTTAGATCATTGATGTATCTGCATGAGGATTTCTGGAGCGTTTGCGGATACATTTCAGACCACTGATGTATCTGCATGAGGATTTCTGGAGCGTTTGCGGATACATTTTAGACCACTGATGTATCTGCATGAGGATTCCTGGAGCGTTTGCAGATACATTTTAGATCATTGATGTATCTGCATGAGGATTTTAGACACATTCGCAGATACTTCTACCTCGCCGAGTACATGCTAAAGCATCCTCATACTTTGTTTTCTTGGTGTTCAAATACCTTTTGCCGAATAAATACGCACTATAGTGTGTACCAGAGTCAGAAAAAGATCTTGAAGAAGACTGAGGAGTGGGGTATAGTTATAACCATAAAAGAGGAAAGCATTGCGATTGGTAAAGATCTGTGGACAGAGATGACCGAGTATGATGAGTCCGAAACATCATAATATCAGATATATCAGATGTGAGATGACTCCCACCTCTTCTGGGGGCGAGGAGCAAATTAGTATCAGTGGTGGGAGTCAATCCCCCATCTGATATAGCCTCCGGCAGGATTGCAGAGATGCGCAAAAGAAATATGTCATGCTTTGCATGACGCGCATCTCGCAGCAAGAATGCCGAGGCATTCTTGAACGATCGGCACTGCAGAAAAGGAACATATATGAGATACAAATTAGCTATATTTGACCTGGACGGAACAATTTTAGACACATTAGAAGACCTGGCAGACAGTACAAATTATGCTCTGGCTGCTGCTGATATGCCAGAGCGTACCATCGATGAGGTACGTCAATTTGTAGGAAATGGTATACATAAGCTGATTGAGCGAGCGGTCGCACCAGGCAGTTCTGATAAACAGATTGAACAGGTATTTACCATATTTAAGGCATATTATAAAGATCACTGTGCAGTGAAGACACGTCCTTATGATAGAATCATGGAGCTGATCCATGCATTGAGAGAAAAAGGAATACTGACAGCTGTAGTATCTAATAAAGGTGATTTCGCGGTACAGATTCTCTGCGAAGATTATTTCCCTGGAATGTTTGATTTTGCAGTAGGAGAACGGGAAGGTATTCGCAGAAAACCGGCGCCGGACAGCGTACTGGCAGTTCTGGAGAAGTTTCAGATTAATAAAGAGGAGGCAGTCTATATCGGAGATTCTGAAGTAGATATTCAAACTGCTGTCAATGCCGGCATGAAAGAAATTGCTGTAACATGGGGATTTCGATCAGAGACGTTCCTAAAAGAAAACGGGGCAGACTGCATCGTCCATACCCCGGAGGAGTTGCTGGAGGAACTTATTTAAATTGAATCTTTTGAAGTAGGGCTTCCTGAAGTACCTGAGAGAAATTAAGTCCCATGGACATGGCTGCTTCATTCAGCCATTCGGGAATAGTAAGTGTTTTTTTGATAGCTTTGTTATTATACATTTTTCGATATTTCAGTGTATCACAGGCAATATAATTTACAAATTCGTTTTCTGTTAAAGAAAAAGATGAAGGATCAGAAGGGCATGGAATGTCTTTCTGGTCTTTTTCATATCCATATAGGACAAGGGCAAGAGCATCCTCTGCCATTTCAATACCATCTTCTAATGTATCACCACAGGTGTAACATCCTGCCACATCAGGAAAAGAGATAGAAAAACTTCCATCCTGTTCTTTCAAAAAAATTGCCGGGAAAGCATATTTAGCCATAATAATTCTCCTTTCAAGCTCTATTTTATGCCAGCATCTTTTAAAATATTGTTTAATGTGCCAATTGGAATTTCTGCTTTATGGCGTGGAACAGAAAACTGTTTGCCAGTAATGTCACTGTACCATATATCATGTCTGCTTCCATTTCGCAAAATAGAACAATGATTTTTTTTCAGTAGTTTTAATAACTCCTGTGTTTTCATATAATAGTCTCCTTATATTATAATACGTATAAACACGTGCGTCAACAAGTCCATAAAATAAATATGTAATTAACTCAGATATGAGAGGGGTCTTATAGGAAACGAACAAGAAAATTGTGTACATTCTTGAATAATATATGAATAGGAAAATAAAAATATACCTAAAAAACTATTTGATCTTCAATATTTTTCTTGATAGGAAAATCTATGAAAGCAATTGACACAGCTATTTTTTTATTATACATTTATACGTGTGGGCAGACACAAAACATATACATTTTGAGGAGGAACGAGAAAATGAAATGTACAAAATTACTTGCTGCGATTATGACAACCGCAATCGCAGTTACAGGTGCTGTATGTGCAGCAGGAGCAGAAGGAATTCCGGCAGAAGACCTGAAGGTAGGAGCAATCTACATTGGAGATGAGAACGAAGGTTATACAGCTGCGCACATGGCAGGTATAGATGAAATGATGGCGACATTCGGTCTGGACGAATCCCAGGTGATCGAGAAGACACTGATCGGTGAGGACGAGACATGTTACGATGCAGCAGCAGACCTGGCAGACCAGGGATGCCAGATTATCTTTGGTACCAGCTTTGGCCATGAGACATATCTGATGCAGGCAGCAGGAGAGTTCCCGGATGTACAGTTCTGTCATGCAACAGGATATCAGGCAGCAAGCAGTGGACTGACAAACATGCACAACTATTTTGATAACATCTATGAAGCAAGATATGTATCAGGTGTTGTTGCAGGACTGAAGCTGAATGAAATGATCGCAAATGGCGATATTACAGAAGATCAGGCAAGAATCGGATACGTAGGTGCATATCCATATGCAGAAGTAATTTCCGGATTTACATCTTTCTATCTTGGTGCTAAGAGCCAGTGCCCATCCGTTACAATGGAAGTAAAATATACCAACAGCTGGGCAAGTTTTGACCTGGAAAAAGAATGTGCAGAAGCTATGATCGCAGACGGATGCGTTCTGATTGGACAGCATGCAGATACAACAGGAGCTCCTACAGCAGCTCAGGCAGCAGGCGTTCCTTGTGTTGGTTATAACGTAGACATGATCGAGACAGCTCCTGACAGCGCACTGACATCTTCTTCAAACAACTGGGGTGTATACTACACATACGCAGTACAGTGCATGGTAGACGGAACAGAAATTGCTACAGACTGGACATCAGGTCTGAAAGACGGCGCAGTTCTGATCACACCACTGAATGAAAAGACAGTAGCAGAAGGAACACAGGAAGTTGTAGATGAAGTAGAAAGCAAGATTAAAGACGGATCTCTTCATGTATTTGATACATCCACATGGACAGTAGATGGCAAGACACTGGATACTTATGAAAAGAACGGTGTAGAATACATCTCTGACGGATATTTCCATGAATCTGAATATGGATCAGCTCCAGCATTTGATATCATCATTGACGGTATCGATTCTATCGTAGAGTAAATTCAACAACGAAGCTAACACAGGGGTTGCAGTAACTGCAACCCCTGTGTTTTATGATTAATAAGATATGCATGAATAAAGAACATCAGGAGGAATACACGTGGAGCAGACATACGCTATAGAACTGCATAATATCACCAAGCGTTTCGGAAGCGTCACAGCCAATGAAAAAGTAGACCTGGAAGTAAAAAAGGGAGAAATCCTTTGTCTGCTTGGTGAAAACGGAAGTGGAAAGACCACATTAATGAACATGATATCCGGAATCTATTATCCGGATGAAGGAAAGATCAAAGTCGACGGACGAGAAGTCAGAATTCGTTCACCAAAAGACTCCTTCGATCTGGGAATCGGAATGGTGCATCAGCATTTTAAACTGGTAGATATTCTTACCGCAGCAGAAAATATCATTCTCGGACTGCCGGGAAAACAGATCCTGAACATGAAACAGGTGAATAAAGAGATACTGGAACTGGCTGCAAAATATGGATTCGAAATTGATCCAAAGAAGAAAATCTATCAGATGTCCGTATCAGAAAAACAGACAGTGGAAATTGTCAAACTTCTGTACCGAGGAGCCAGAATATTGATTTTGGATGAACCGACAGCAGTACTGACACCTCAGGAGGCAGACCGTCTTTTTGAAGTCCTTCGGAATATGAAGAAAGACGGATGCTCCATCATTTTGATTACCCATAAGTTACACGAAGTACTCTCTGTATCTGACCGGGTGTCTATTTTGAGAAAAGGTCTCTACATTGATACCGTCAAGACATCAGAGGCAACGGTAGAATCTCTGACAGAAATGATGGTAGGAGCGAAAGTCGAACTGAACATTGACCGTCCGGAACCAGTGAATCCGATCAAACGTCTGGAACTGAAAAATGTGACATGTAAAGATATCAATGAAGTGATCACACTGGATCATGCAGATCTGACGGTATACGGAGGAGAAATCCTTGGTATAGCCGGTATTTCCGGAGGCGGACAAAAAGAACTCCTGGAAGCGATTGCAGGACTGCAGCCGGTATCAGAAGGAAGCATTACATTCTATCCGGAGGAAAATCAGTCAAAAGAGATCACCAATCTGGACGTGGCAGATATCCGTGCCCTTGGTGTGCGCCTGGCATTTGTACCGGAAGACCGTCTGGGTATGGGACTGGTGGGTTCCATGGATATGACCGACAACATTATGCTTCGAAGCTATCAGAAAGGAAAGTCCAATTTCCTTGACCGCAAGACACCAAGCGAACTGGCACAGAAGATCAAAGATCAGCTGGAGATCGTTACACCGAGTATTTCCGCACCGGTTGGGCAGATGTCCGGCGGAAATGTGCAGAAGGTACTGGTAGGACGTGAAATTGCCCAGAAGCCAAAGGTGCTGATGGTAGCCTATCCAACCAGAGGAATCGATATCAACTCCTCTTATGCCATCTACAATCTGTTAAATGATCAGAAGAAAAAAGGTGTGGCAGTCATCTGCGTAATCGAAGACCTGGACGTTCTTCTGGAACTGTGTGACCGAATTGCCGTACTCTGCGGCGGACAGATCACAGGCATTCTGGATGGACGCAGCGCAAAGAAAGACGAAGTGGGTGTATTGATGACCAAACATGAGAAGGGAGGAGTTTCCCATGAATAAAGAACCAATGTTTCATATGTCCAAGCGGGAATCCATTACCCTGGGAAAACGTATCACAATCTATATAATAGCGATTATTCTGGCACTGATTGTATGCGCGGCAGTTATTGTGGGACTGGTACACATGAACCCACTTGGTGTATACAAAGCAATTTTTGAAGGCGCCCTGGGAAGCAGCCGCCGTATCTGGATCACCATTCGAGACACTCTGGTGCTCTTATGTATTGCAGTCGGACTGGCTCCGGCGTTTAAGATGCGATTCTGGAATATCGGTGCAGAGGGACAGGTGCTGATTGGCGGTGTAGCATCTGCCGCATGCATGATTTATCTGTCAGGCAAAGTGCCAAATGTGGCGCTGATCCTGCTGATGTTCGCAGTAAGTGCCATAGGAGGTCTGATCTGGGGAATGATTCCGACTTTCTTTAAGGCACACTGGAATACAAACGAAACCTTATTTACCTTGATGATGAACTATGTAGCTATGCAGGTAGTTACATTCTGTATCTGTTTCTGGGAAAATCCAAAGGGATCCAATAGCGTGGGTATCATCAATCAGGCAACCAAGGCGGGCTGGCTGCCATCTGTGGCCGGAAATGCCTATTTCTGGAATGTAGTGATTGTTATGACCCTGACCATTGCCATGTTCATTTATCTGAAATACAGCAAACAGGGATATGAAGTAACCGTTGTCGGAGAAAGCGACAGTACCGCCAGATACGCAGGTATCAATGTGGAAAAAGTAATGATGCGCACGATGGCTATTTCCGGAGCAATCTGCGGTATTGCAGGATTTATACTGGTCAGTGGCTCTGCACATACGATCTCCACATCCACGGCAAACGGACGTGGTTTCACTGCGATTATCGTTGCATGGATGGCAAAATTCAATACATTTATCATGATTCTGATTGCATTCGGTCTGGTCTTCATGGAAAAAGGTGCCACACAGATTGCTTCACAGTACGGACTGAATGAAAATGCATCCAGTATCATGCTTGGAATCATTCTGTTTTTCCTTTTGGGAGCAGAATTCTTTATGAACTATAAAATAGAAAGAAATAAATAATAGGAGGAACTGCAATGGGCACACTTATCGTATTTATTCAAAAAGCAATCGTTCAGGGCATGGGAATCCTGTTTGGAGCAGAAGGTGAAATCCTGACAGAAAAATCCGGTAACCTGAACCTGGGAATTCCTGGGATCATGTACATGGGCGGTATCGCCGGACTGATGGGAGCATTTTTCTACGAAAAAGGATGTGAAAATCCAAATGCATTTGTCGGAATGTTGATCTCTCTGATCTGTGCATTTTTATGTGCAATGCTGGGCGGTCTGATCTACAGCGTATTAACCATCACGCTTCGTGCAAATCAGAATGTAACCGGTCTGGCACTGACTACTTTTGGTACCGGATTTGGTAACTTTTTCGGGGGATCCATTTCCAAACTGGCAGGAGGCGTGGGACAGATTTCCGTCAGCACCACAGCCAGCGCTTACCAGGCTAAGATTCCAGGACTGTCAAAGATCCCGGTCATCGGAAGTGTTTTCTTCTCCTATGGATTTTTGACTTACGTGGCATTACTGCTTGCCATCTTATTATCTTTCTTCCTGTTCCGCACCAGGAACGGACTGAATCTGCGTGCAGTGGGAGAAAATCCTGGTACTGCAGATGCGGCAGGTATCAATGTCAGCAAATATAAATATCTTTCTACCTGCATCGGCGCAGGAATCGCAGGACTTGGCGGACTGTATTTTGTAATGGAATACAGCGGAGGAACCTGGACCGATAACGGATTTGGTGACAGAGGCTGGCTTGCAGTAGCACTGGTTATCTTCGCTATGTGGAAACCATTAAATGCCATCTGGGGTTCGATCCTTTTCGGTGCACTCTATATTTTATATTTGTACATTCCGGGGCTTGGAAGAAGTACCCAAGAGATTTTTAAAGCATTACCATATGTGGTAACTATCGTGGTACTGGTTGTAATCAGTTTCCGTAAAAAGAAAGAGGACCAGCCGCCGGAAGGCCTGGGGCAGGCGTATTTCAGGGAAGATCGATAACAGACAGGAGTAGAGCATGAAGAAAAAACAGGTTGCTGTGTATACAATTATATTCATTTTGATCGCGGCAGGAGTATTTCAGACATTCTGGAGACACGGCATCACATTGATTCATACAGACGACGGCTGGGCACAGCATTATCATGCACTGGTTTATTATGCACAATGGTGGAGAAGTATTTTGCGGACCTTGTTTACAGAACACCGGCTGGTGATCCCGCAGTGGAGCGCATCCATCGGTTATGGGTCAGACATCATTACGACATTGAGCTACTACGTGATGGGAGATCCTTTGAATCTCCTGTCCGTTGCAGTTCCGGTCAGATATATGGCATATTGTTACAGTTTTCTGATGGTTCTGCGTCTGTACCTGGCAGGTCTGGCTTTTTCTGCTTACTGCAGATATATGGGGAAAAAATCAGATACAGCGATTCTGGCAGGAGCGATCTGTTATGTCTTTTGCGGATACGCTTTATTTGGAGCCATCAAGCATCCGTTTTTCCTGAATCCGATGATCTATTTTCCATTGATTCTGACCGGAGTGGAGAAAGTAAAAGATGGAAAAAGTCCGGTGCAGTTGGCACTATCAGTTGGATTGGCAGCGTTCAGCAACTTTTACTTTTTCTATATGCTGGTGGTATTTACCATCCTGTATGTATGCGTCAGAGTCGTTGCATGTTATAAAAAGACAGAGATAAAAGAAGCCATTTTCCTGATTCTGCGAGTAGGGCTGATTTCTTTTGTCGGGGTATTGATCAGTGGAATCCTGCTAGTGCCGACATTGAATGCATTTTTATCCGATCAGAGAACAGGAGTTTCTACCGTATTTGACTTGTTCTACAAAGAATCTTATTATAAGTGTTTGCTGACGTCTTTTGTCACACATGTACATGCTGGCAGCTGGACTTATATGGGATATTCAGTGGTGTCTGTGGCAGCTGTGTTTTTACTATTTCTTCGAAAAGGACACGGACAGTTAAAAGCAGCATTTCTGTTTTGCACAGGATTATTGTTGCTGCCGGAAGCCGGTTATTTATTAAACGGCGGTTCTTACGTCAGCAACCGGTGGATCTGGGTATATTCATTTGTGATTGCACTGATTCTGGTATCCGTGTGGGAGGAACTGTTTCAGTTGAAACCAGGAGAGTACATCCTGCTTCCGGTGCTGATGCTGTTATATTTTATTCTGGACCGCTGTCTGGATCAGAAGCATAGTCTCAACATGTTAGTTAATGGTCTGCTGGCATTATCTGGCATCTTGATTCTGATTTGGAATGGATGGTGCAGGAAAAAACAGAAGAACAGAAAGAAAGCAGCCCAGTATGCAGTGGTTGCTGTAGCAGGCGTGGGAATTGTCTGCATGGCAAATCTTGGATACTGCAAAAGGGCAGGAAATTATGCATCTGATTTTAAGACACTCTCTCAGGTGGATGAACTTTTGCCGGGACGGACGGATACAATGATGAAAAATGTACTGTCTGGCGATGAAGATTTCGTTCGTTTTACCGGACCGGATATTACCTGGAATTCCACCCTGTATAGCGGACTCCACAATACACAGTTTTACTGGAGTATTTCCAATCCATCGGTATCCGATCTGATGCATCGGATGGTATTAAATGAGCCGGTTTTGTGGATGTATAAAGGTTTGGATGACCGGACAGTGCTGGAGGCACTGTCCAGTGTCGGTTACTATGTCTGCAGCGCAGAAGACGCATCCAAAGTGCCGTATGGCTTTGAACAGATATGGGAAGGGGAGAATGGTTACCGTATTTATCAAAATAAATGCACCCTACCCCTTGGCTATACCTACACTTCAGCAGTGTCTGCGGATGATACGAAAGATATGGATGCTTTGCAACTGCAGGAAATCATGCTTGGCAGCGCAGTTCTGGAAAAAGGCGCAGAACAATATCCAACACAAGAAGTTACAAGCGGCATTTCGGATATTCCATATGAGATCAGCTGTGAAGAAGGTGTGACTCTGGAAGAGAACTGCTTTACGGTCAATGAGAAAAAAGCAAAAGCAGTGATTCGATTTGACGGAGAAGCTGACAGCGAAACGTATTTTAAGATCACCAACCTGGATTATCAGGGAAAGAGCGAGACCGCAGCACTGAATATTACCTGTCAGGATCAGGCAAAAAATACAGTGAAAAAGAAGCTGCAATATTTCACCAACCGTTACAGAAGGTATGCCGGCAAAAAAGATTTTCTGATTAATCTGAATTACAGCGAGAATAAAAAGACACAAATAGAGATCACATTTCCGGAAAAAGGAACATATTCATTTGACAGTATCCAGATTTTGTGTCAAAATATGAGCGAATATGTCAGCCAGATAGAAGCAAGAAAAGAATCTGTCCTGGAAGATGTGAACATGACTGTCAATCAGATAGAGGGCAGCATTTCACTGGATCAGGATAAGATTCTATGTCTGTCACTTCCTTATACCAAGGGATGGACTGCCTATGTGGATGGCAAAAAACAGGAAATCAAAAAGGCCAATCTGATGTATATGGCTCTGGATCTGACAAAAGGAGATCACCAGATTACATGGATCTATCATACACCTTATCTGAGAATCGGTGCATGCATAAGTGCAGGCGGAATACTGATTCTGGTGCTGATGATCTGGTATCGAAAAAAGCAGATCTGTCACAAAAGATAAAGAAGGGATTATATGAACAAAAGAAAAAGGGGTATCGTATTACTGCTGATTGCCATGTTGGTGCTGCTGACTGGCACAACGGTCAGCGCCAAAGGAACTGCTTCACATGGAACCAAGAAATTTGTATCTGCCAATCGAATCACAAAGAAGACGCTGGATAGTATGAATCTGCAAAAAGTAGACAAGCTGATGATCGTAGCGCATCCGGATGATGAGATGCTGTGGGGAGGCATGCATCTGATCAAGGATAATTATCTGGTGGTATGTCTGACAAATGGCAATACCAGAAGATACGGAACCAGACGGGCAAAAGAACTGCAGGCAGTACTGGCAAAGACGAGAGACAAAGGTATCATTTTGAATTATCCGGATTATAACAGATCCGGGCAAGTAGATGATTGGAGCAGTTATACAAAAGCCATCAAGAAAGATCTGACGGTACTTTTGAAATACAAAAAATGGACAGAAGTGGTGACTCACAACAAGCAGGGCGAATATGGTCATAAGCAGCATAAAAAGACCAACCGCCTGGTGACAGAATGTTTTCAGCAAGTAAAGCCGGAAGGCGCCACATTGATGTACTTCGGAAAGTATCACAGAGGAAAGTACAAAGGAAAAACCAGCTATACCAAAGCTGAGATTCGTAAAAAAGCCAACATCTTAAAACTATATAAGAGTCAGGCAAAAAGCGTAAAAAAATTATCCCACATGAATCCATATGAGAATTGGACCGTGGCGAAATAAAAAGAAGGGGTTGCTTTGTAACAACCCAGCCCCAGGGCAGTGATTTCATGTAATCATGGAATCGCTGCTTTTTTCATATGCGTGTTATCTATGTTTATGAACACAGATTATATTTGTTTTGCTGCTCACATTTCGAATGTCTGTTATCCGCCCTTCGCTTTAACTCGCTTCGCTCGAACACTACAGTTTATAGAATAAATAGCTATTGAATAACTTTGATCCATCCTTCTGGAGCTTCCAGATGTCCCATCTGGATACCGGTCAGTGTATCGCGCAGTTTCTGAGTGATCGGTCCCATTTCTTCCATACCGCTTGGGAAGCAGATTTCTTTGCCGTGATCGTTGATCTTTCCGACAGGTGAGATGACAGCGGCAGTACCACACAGACCACATTCGGCAAAATCTTTTACTTCATCGAAGTATACTTCACGTTCTTCTACTTCCAGTCCCAGATATTCTTTTGCAACATACATCAGTGAACGGCGTGTGATAGATGGCAGAATGCTGTTGGACTTTGGAGTAACGATTTTGTTGTCTTTTGTAACAAACAGGAAGTTGGCTCCGCCGGTTTCTTCTACTTTTGTTCTGGTAGCTGCGTCCAGATACATGTTTTCTGCAAATCCTTCACGATGAGCTTCCATGATTGGATAAAGACTCATAGCATAGTTCAGTCCGGCTTTGATATGACCTGTTCCGTGAGGTGCGGCACGATCGTAATCGCTGACACGGATGGTGATTGGTTTTGCACCGCCCTTGAAGTAAGGACCAACCGGTGTAGTAAATACACGGAACTGATATTCACTGGCAGGTTTTACACCGATGACAGCATCACTTCCGAACATATACGGACGGATGTAGAGGGTAGCACCGGATCCGTAAGGCGGAACAAATGCTGCGTTGGCTTCTACAACCTTTACAACGGCTTCAACGAATTTGTCTTCCGGGAAAACAGGCATCTCCAGTCTGCGGCAGGAATCAGCCATACGGGATGCATTCAGGTCAGGACGGAATACAACGATGTGTCCGTCTTCAGTAGTGTAAGCTTTCATACCTTCGAAACAGGTCTGAGCATACTGAAGAACACCTGCACATTCAGAAATAGTAACAGTTGCATCTGTAGTCAGAGCACCTTCATCCCATGCACCATCTTTGTAATTCGCTACAAAACGGTAATCGGTCGGTATATAGCCAAATCCAAGATTTGACCAGTCGATATTTTTCTTTTCCATAATTAACTTCCTCCTAACGTATGTGGATCACCCAGCAGACACTTTAATCTGCTAAAGGAATTATTGTTTCCAGTTTACACCCGAATAAAAAGAGCGTCAAGCAATTTCAGAAGTGTAAAGTGCCGGAAAAAAGAATTGACGGCAAAATAAAAAAGTAATAAGATAAAAAAGAATAAGAAAAATCACAGAAGATTCAAGTCGAACGTCCGTGAGACTTGGCGCGTGATTCTGGTCAGCGAAGCTGACATATTCTTTACAGAATCACTGCGCATCCTCGCGGAGCGTTTATCTCAGTCGGAGATTTGACTCCCACTGAGACTAATTTGTTATAACTCACCACCTGAAGAGGTGGGAGTCTTCTCGACTGAGATAAATACCCCGTATGAAGGAAGCCCTAGACACCGCAAGGGGCCGAAGAAGCAAACCGGAGAATATCATCCATTCTCCGCGGAAACTGACAGGCAAAAAGGAAGGCATCCCGACGGAACTTTGGAGAGAATGTGTGACGCACATCACCTACGAGGCAAGAACCAACTGGTAAAAGGACAGAGTAAAACAGATGATGACACCCCCGTCATATCCGTTTTACCCTGTCCTTTTTTTGTGATTCAAATTGGATTTGGTTAATAAATTTTTTGAAAAGAAAAGGAGAAAAAATTATGAGAATGATGTTAGTCGGAGCCGGCGCTGTCGGCGAAAGTATTGTAAAAGTAATGCAGTGGAGAGATCCAAAAGGAGAATGGCTGGAATATGTACTGGTTTGTGACTATGATAAAGCCCGTGCCCAGGAAGTGGTGGACAAACTCCACGGAGATTCTCGTTTTGAGGCAGAGAGAGTAAATGCTACAGACCGGGAAGATATGAAAGCACTGATTCGTGCACACAAGATTGATTTTGTCATGGATGCGGCACCGCCATTTGCCAGCAACATGATTTTTGATGCAGCATTTGACGCAGGAGTAAATTACGGCAGCATGGGTACCTGGTCTGTGCCGATGGATGAACCAAAGCTGGGACTGGGCATCGAGAACAGTTACACAGAACCGATGACCAAATACAATTTTGATCGTCATGAAGCATGGAAAAAACAGGGAAATATGGCAGTGATCTGCATGGGAATCGACCCAGGTGTGGTCAATGTCTTTGCAAAATATGCAGCAACCCATCTGTTTGATGAGATGACAGAAGCCCATGTAAAAGACGGAGGCAACCTGACAGTTCCGGGAGCAGATCCAGATGATATTATGTTTGGCTTTAATGTATGGACGGTTCTGGATGAAGTGATGAATCCAAACGTGGAATACGATGAAGAAAAAGGCGGATTTCTGGTGGAAAAAGCATTCGCCGGACAGGAAGTCTTTGACATGCCGGATGGAGTAGGAGCAAATACTCTGGTTAAAGTAGAACATGAAGAAGTCGTTACTATGGCACGTTTCCTGAAGCAGTATGGACTGAAGAAAGCCACATTCAAGATCAGCCTGGATGAAAACCTGATCACAGCGTTAAAAGTGCTGGACAAACTGGGACTTCGCAGCATTCATCCGGTACAGGTAGGAAATGTATCCATTATTCCAAGAGACGTAGTGGCAGCCTGCGCTCCTCAGCCAAAAGATATCGGAAATGAGATGGTTGGAAAAATGCTGGTAGGTGTTCACTGTATCGGCAAAAAAGACGGACAGGATAAAGAATACTTCCTGTATCAGCCATTTGACAACCAGGAATCCATGAAACGCTGGGACAACCAGGCTGTCACCGCCCAGACAGGATTCGGAGCCGCCCTCGCGCTGGAACTGATCGGTAAAGGCATCTGGAAAGAAGCAGGAGTCTATTCCCCGGAATATTTTGATCCGGAACCATATATCCAGCTGATGGACGAAAGCGGATATGAGTATAAAATCATGGAAATCACAAGAGAGAAATGATATACTGTATGGAAAGAAGCCGAATGGAAAAGCATTAAAACTGGGGTAGAGTATTGAATACTGATAATGCTTTTATCTGCAATAGCCGTCCGAGACGTTTTGGTAAGTCCATTACAGCGAATATGCTTACAGCCTATTATAGCCGGGGATGTAATTCGTTTTGATATGCAGTGGTGTATGATGGACGCAGGTACTCCGGAAGAAACTATAAATTACATCAATGAGCATTTAATTGCAGAATTGAAGGAACTATATCCAGATGTGCCTTTGGAAAATGTAAAGACGGCTTATGGTGTTATGTCCAGGATCAATTCAATGACAGGAAAGAAATTTGTAGTCATTATTGATGAGTGGGATGTGCTCATTCGTGATGAAGCGTCTAATGATAAGGTACAGAAAGACTATATTGATTTTCTGCGAGGAATGTTCAAGGGGATCATGCCAACCAGTTATATCAGATGTGAGATGACTCCCACCTCTTCAGGTGGCGAGGAGCAAATTAGTATCAGTGGTGGGAGTCAATCCCCCATCTGATATAGCCTCCGGCAGGATTGCAGAGATGCGCAAAAGAAATATGTCATGCTTTGCATGACGCGCATCTCGCAGCAAGAATGCCGAGGCATTCTTGAATGCACTTGCTTATATGACCGGTATCTTACCGATAAAGAAGATTCGTACAGAGTCAGCTTTGAATAATTTTGATGAATTTACTATGATTGATGCCAGTAGTATGGCACCGTATATTGGATTTACCGAGGAAGAAGTCAGAAAATTGTGTCAGACCTATCAGGTTGATTTTGATAAAGTGAAATGTTGGTATGACGGTTACATTTTGGAGGATGAGCAAATTTATAATCCAAGAGCAGTAGTCAGTGCCATGACAAAGAAAAGAATCAAAAGTTACTGGTCTGAGACAGGTACGTATGAATCAATTGTTCCACTAATCAACAAAAATTTTGATGGATTAAAAACAGCACTTCTTGAGATGCTGGCGGGAACATCTGTAAGAGTAGATGTTACATCATTCCAGAATGATGCGGTAAACTTTGTTAATAGAGATGATGTGCTCACCTATTTAATTCATTTGGGATATCTTGGGTACGATCAGGATAATGAGACAGCATTTGTTCCAAATGAAGAAATCCGGCAGGAACTGCTAAAAGCAGTCAGACGAAAAAGATGGGATGAATTTATAGAATTCCAGACAAAATCAGAGGAATTGTTAAATGCAACCAGGACTAATATTATTAGTAGCACTCGTCTATGATAAAAAAACAAAACAACATCAATGTAAAATTGAAAAATACACAAAATAAAGGATGAACGTCTTTCATTCACAGCTTAAAAAGAGCAGTATTTCTGTCGTAGTAACGGTAGCGAAGCTTTCGTTATGATGCAGCGTGCTAACTGAGACTGCGGAGCCTGTCTGAGCCGCGTAAGCGGTGAGTTTAGCGAAGCAGTCTCTGACAGATGCACGCGAATCATAGAAAACAAGCGTGTTACAAGACAAAATACTGTTTTTTAAACGTGAATAAAACACGGAATAAGGTTGAAATCCCTTCCTCTTTAGTCTATAATATGACGCGTAACTAAGCCACACTCCCTCATACACCGGTGTATGCAGGGAGCGTGCTTTTGAATTTGTCATTTATGAATAATATAGAAGGAAACTATATGGACACACCTATTCAGAGACTGGATTTTCCCAACGAGCGGAATGTCCGGTTATATTGTAAGAGAGAAGACCTCCTGCCTTTTTCCCTGGGAGGCAATAAAGTCCGCATTGGCAGGGCTTTTTTTAAAGATATGATGGAGAAAGGCAAGGACTGCATGATCGTATACGGCAACAGTCGTTCCAATCTGTGCCGCGTACTTGCCAATCTTTGCTGTTCACAGAACGTACCATGCTATATGATCTGCTCCAGCGAGGAGGGAGAAGAAGCAGGGATAGAGACGAACAACAGCCGCCTGATGAAATGGCTGGGGGCAGAAGTGATTCCGTGCCAGAAGAACAATATTGCACAGACTGTAGAAGGCACCATGAACCGTCTGATGGCAGAAGGAAAGCATCCTTATTATATATTTGGAGATAAATTTGGTACAGGCAATGAAGGCACACCGGTACAGGCATATGTAGATGGTTATCGAGAGATCAGAGCATGGGAAGAACAAGAGGGAATTCTGTTTTCTCATATCTTTTTTGCCTCAGGCACCGGATCTACCCAGTGCGGTCTGGTTAGTGGGAAGATTCTGGAACAGGGACCGGAGAAGATCGTAGGGATCTCCATTTCATCCAGAGAATACGATCGTGCGATTCATGTGATGGAGACGGGAATTCAGGATTATTTTGCGAAAAATCAACTGGAACTTCCACAGCAGTTCGAAAAGGAACTGCATCTGGAGATGGGATACCGCCAGGAAGGTTATGGAAAATACGATGACCGTATCATGAACGTGATCCGGGAAGAATTCTGCCGCAATGGACTCCCATTGGATCCTACTTATACAGGAAAAGCCTTCTGGGGCATGAAAGAATATATAGAAGAACATAAATTGGAAGATTGCGACGTGCTCTTTATGCACACCGGTGGTACGCCACTGTTTTACGACTGCCTTCCGGGAGGAACATTATGAAATTAATATCAATCGTTATTCCGTGTTACAATTCTCAGGCCACCATTCGCAAAGTGACCGAGATGGTCATGGAAGAATTTAAAAAGATGGATGGGTATGAATGTGAATTCGTACTGGTCAATGACTGCTCACCAAAGGACGATACTTACGGAGAGATTGAGAAACTGGGACGCGATTACCCAAATGTCAAAGGAATCAATCTCCTGCGCAATTTCGGACAGCACAACGCGCTGATGGCAGCACTGCATTATACATCCGGGGATTATATTCTTGGTATGGACGACGACATGCAGACACATCCGTCACAGATCAGCAAGCTGATCCACAAAATGGAAGAAGGATTTGACCTGGTATACGGCTGTTATCCAAAGAAGAAGAACTCCATGCTGAAGAATCTTTCCAGCAAGATCAACGAAGTATCTTCCAGAATTCTATTGGGACGGCCGAAGGATATTGTATCCAGTAATTTCTGGATGATCACTAAGCAGGTGCGGGATGAAGTGATCAAATACGACAGCTTCAACCCATACATCGACGGTATATTTTACCGTACCACACATAAGATTGGAAATGTGGAAGTAGAGCACTTCAAGCGAGAAGTGGGTACCTCCAACTATACATTGAAAAAACTGATGAAGCTGTGGCTGGCATACTGGAACTACTCTGTCATTCCGCTGCGTATTTCATCCGTACTGGGATGCGTGTCTGCAGCAGGAGGATTTCTGGCAGCTCTCTGTATCATTATTTACAAATTGATTGATCCTACCGTGACCGTGGGCTGGGCTTCCACGATCTGCATCATCGTAGTACTTGCCGGGCTGATTTTAATGGTACTTGGTATCATCGGAGAATACTTGGGAAAAATGATACTGATTTTGAACCGGACACCGCAGTACATTGTCCGTGAGACCATTAATGTGACAGATACAGATAAGGATGGAAAACAGTGAAAAAGATTATGATTTTAGGAGCAGGCACCTATCAGGTTCCGCTGATTCGAACAGCCCGTCGTATGGGACTTTACACGATAGTAGTCAGCATTCCGGGAGATTACCAGGGGTTTGCCCTGGCAGATAAGATATATGAATTAGACACCAGAGACAAAGAAGGTATCCTGGCGGCCGCCAGAGAAGAACAGATTGATGGTATCTGCACTTCAGGAACCGATGTGGCAGTGTCTACGATCGGCTATGTCTGTGAGAAAATGGGACTGTCCGGGATACCGCAGGATGCGGCAGCGATCCTGACAGATAAGGCATTGATGAAAGAAGCCTTCTTAAAAGGAGGCGTATCTGCATCCACAGGCATGCGTGCCTACAGCCTGGAAGAGGCAAAGGCGGCAGCAGAACGCATCGGCTATCCGGTTGTGGTAAAACGGGTAGACAGCTCAGGAAGCCGCGGTATCACTGTGGTAGAACAGCCGGAAAGACTGGAAGAAGCCTATCGTCATGCAGCAAAACGTTCCACCAGAGATTATGTACTGGTGGAAGGATTTATCAAAGGCACTGAAATAGGCGTAGATGGATTCGTTCAGGACGGACAGCTGGTCTTTATGGCGCCTCATACAAAATTCGTATATAAAGGAAAGAACACGACCATTCCGGTGGGACATGCATTTCCGTACCAGTGCAGTCAGGAAGTCTATGACGAGATCGGAAAACAGATGCAGGCGGCAGTGACGGCATCCGGAGCAGACAGATGCTCTGTCAATGCAGACGTATTTGTGGACGGCAATAAGGTATCCATCATTGAAATGGGAGGAAGAACAGGAGCAACCTGCATACCGGAACTGATTTCCATTTATTATGGATTTGATTTTTACGAGAAAATGCTCCGCAGTGCATTGGGCGAAACGGTAGAATTCAACTGTGCCGGAAAGCAGCCTTGCATGGCAAAGCTTCTTCTCAGCCCGGTAGAAGGAAAAATTTCCCATATAGATATAGAAGGAATCCGCAGACTGGAAGAAAAAGGCGTGGTCGTATCACTGGACTTCCCGGTAGGCCATAAGGTATTTGCCATGGCAGACGGGACAGACAGGATCGGTCATATCATAGCCAGAACAGAAGAAGAAAGCCAGCTGGATGCATGGATGATGGAAGCTTATCGATGCATCTGCATTGACGGAGTATCTCTGGAGGATATATGGAAAAGATAAAAAAATACATTACACTGCACCTGACTGTTATGCTGTTTTCCTTTACCAGCGTGTACTCCAAGGCTGCATCCGGCTTTTATAACAGAGACGGACTGACATCACCGATGCTCTATCTGTTCCTGTTCCTGATGATGCTGAACTGTGCATTGTATGCGGTCATCTGGCAGAAAGTAATCAAGAAATTCGAATTAAACGTGGCATATGCCAATCGTACCGTATACCTGATCTGGTCACAGATCTGGGCGGTGGTCATATTCCATGAAAATTTATCGGTGAACAACATCATCGGCATGATCATCGTGTTCATCGGAGTATTGGTGGTGGTTGCCCATGAATAAATACTTACTGATTATGTTTATCGCGACCTTCTTTTCTGCATCATCCCAGATTTTGCTGAAACAGAGCGCAAATCAGACACACAAAAATATCATCTTCGAATACCTGAACTGGCGCGTGATACTGTCCTACTTCATATTCTTCGCAGTACTGCTGGTCAACACCTACGCCTATACCCAGGTAGACATGAAATACGGCGCCGTCATCGACACCTGCACCTACGTCTTCGTCATGATCCTGTCCGGCGTCATCCTGCATGAAAGCTTCACCAAGTGGAAACTCATCGGAAACCTGATCATCATATTAGGGGTCATAGTGTATACACTCTAGCCATTGGTGGGCCATTGGTGGGGACCAGGGGGGTCATTGGGGACGGAGTTTTTTGGCTCACTGTGAATCTGTTCAAAGCGGATTTTTCGTTAAAATAGGGCAAATTAGACTTATAGAACAGTTTGACAAAAGGAAAGAAATAGTGTACACTATATTTAATAAAGCAGTCGGAAGGTGATCGCGACTCACCCGACCCGGCGAAATTAAATACTAAACTATAAGAATAGTCGTCCTAACTTGCCAGAGATCAGGACGGCTATTTCTTATTTCATAGGAAATTGCGTCCTATGAAATAAAAACGCTCCGTGAGGATCGCACTGCGGCGATATAGAAATATGTCGCAAAAGCGACCCGCCGCAGGCGTAGAATCTCGCGAGCGAGATTCTATTACATATTCCATGTTGGTCTATATAGGTTAGAATCGCCATTAGCATGATGACGAAAGTAAAAATATCATTCCATGAAACCATAATCATCACCCTTTCTGTAAAGCTCAGATTGGATGAGAGCGCGTCCCCCGGCTACCTCAAATCAATTATACAACATAAAATAGAAACATACAACATAAGATATGAAAAGGAAGAAAAATGGAAACGAAAAATAATAAAAATACAACCACTACTTGCCCCTACGCGAAGAAGTGTGGCGGCTGTCAGTATCAGGGCATGGATTACGCTGCCCAGTTAAAGAAAAAACAGAAAGAAATGAACAAGCTTCTGAAAGATTTCGGCAAACCGGAGCAGATCATCGGTATGAAAGACCCTCTGCATTACCGAAATAAAGTACATGCTGTCTTTGGCAGAACAAGAAGAGGTGAGATCGTCTCCGGTACCTATGAGACAGGAACACATAAGATCGTCAATATCGATGAATGTATGATTGAAGATGAGATATCCCAGTCCATTATCCGCACAATCCGCGGTCTCATCCGGTCATTCAAGATCAAGACCTATGATGAAGACACCGGATACGGACTGCTCCGCCACGTACTGGTGCGCCGGGGATTTGCCACCGGACAGGTGATGGTAGTGCTGGTGCTTTCCTCACCGATCCTTCCATCCAAGAATAATTTTGTAAAAGCCTTGCGCAAAGAACACCCGGAAATCACCACGGTAGTACTGAACATCAATGACAAGAAGACCAGTATGGTTCTGGGCGAACGCGACATCGTTCTTTATGGAAAAGGCTATATCGAAGACACTCTATGTGGATGTACCTTCCGAATTTCCCCACAGTCCTTCTATCAGGTCAATCCGATGCAGACAGAGCGCCTGTATCAGATTGCCATGGAATATGCAGAACTGACCGGGAAAGAACGAGTGATCGATGCCTATTGCGGAATCGGAACGATTGGTATGGTAGCATCAAAAAAAGCCCGGGAAGTCATCGGCGTAGAACTGAACCGTAATGCAGTAAAAGATGCCAGAATCAATGCCAAATTAAATCAGATCAAAAATATCACTTTCTACGAAGGAGATGCCGGTAAATTCATGGTATCCATGGCAGAAGAAGGCGAGAAAGCAGATGTCGTCTTTATGGATCCGCCAAGAAGCGGAAGCGATGAGGCATTCCTGTCATCCGTGATAAAACTGGCACCAAAGCGTATTGTGTACGTATCCTGCGGACCGGACACCCTGGCGCGAGATTTCAAATACCTGACCGGACATGGATATAAAGTGAAAAAGATGCAGCCAGTCGATATGTTTGGATATACGCAGCATACAGAAGTCGTCACATGCCTGCAAAAGGCGAAATAGCCGGAATTTTAAGGATGATCCAACATTCGGGAATGCCCGTGGTGTAAGAAACTTTTTTGACAGAGTGGTCATGAATCAGTCTGCATAACTGTTATCATGCATTATGAATATTGTAAAAAATGACGGAAAAAATGACAGAAATTGTACTTGACAGAAAATGCTCAAAAAGTTGTACATAATTTTCTTGGAAAAAGATTGACATAGCATCATAAGACAGTTAAACTAAAAATGGTCGTAAGAAAAGCATGGATTCGCATCTGAAATTATCCCATCTGCGACATTCAGAAATATGTCAGATTTGGTGTGGAAGAGGTGGACAAAATCAACGGTCACATCATAGAGGCGGCAGAAGATATTAGCATCATGTAGCAGAACTGATACGTTGAACATCAAAGACGAGGCAGAATACATGATGTTTTTTTTGTGTCCTCAGATTGATAATGCGACTTGATTTATCCAAATAACTCTATTATGATAAATAATGGCTGAAAATATGTGGAGTTCAACAGATGAATTTTCAAAAGATGGAGGGATATAGAGCATGGCAATCAGAATCTGCGACATGCACAGTCATATATTGCCGGGGATAGATGACGGCGCACAGAACATGGAAGAAACCATGCAGACACTGCGCGAAGCATATCAGCAGGGTATACGGGCGATTATTGCTACGCCCCACTATTATCCGGAAAAATATGAGACAGATGGAGTGACGATTCAAAGACTCTGCCAGCAAGTAAAAGAAAGATGCAGAGAAGAAGGACTGGGACTTCGTCTGTATACCGGTCAGGAATGTTTTGGGTATTCCGGTCTGGTAGAGAAATTAAGTAGGGGAGAAGCACTGACTATAGCCGGAAGTCGTTATGTGCTGACAGAATTTGCACCAGACTGTCCATATACACAGCTTCAACAGATACTGACGCAGCTGCAGCAAGGAGGATATCACCCAATACTGGCACATTTCGAACGCTACGAGTGTCTGGAACGAGAAGAACGAATTCTGGAACTGAAGAACAGGGGGGTTCTGCTGCAGATGAATTTTGGTACCTTCCTGAAAAAGAAAGGGTGGTTTGGCAAGACGATCTGGCAGAAGATGATGCAGGATGGCATCGTAGATCTGGTAGGAAGTGACTGTCATGGTACACATTACCGCCCATATCATGCAGATGAAGCAGTCAGATGGATACAGAAGAATGTAGACAGAAAAGTACAGCGGCAGATCCTGGCAACGAACGTACAGAAAATACTAAGAAAAGAATGAGGGGAGAATTAATGGAAAATACAATGGAAAAACAGCTTGTCAACCCAAAAATACAGGATGCAGAGATGGAGATTGATCTGTTAGAGATCTTCTATCTGCTGAAATCAAAATGGAAAGAGATATTCCTCGCAATGCTGGTGGGAGCATTGATCTTCGGTGCGTATCATACGTTTCTGGTGAAGCCGTCATATCAGGCGGATGCATCTATTTATATCACAAATACAGATTCAGCAATTACATTTTCAGACTTACAGCTGTCTTCCGCACTGACAGATGACTATGCCAATATTATCAAGAGTCGTACTGTACTGAACCGTGTAATTGAAGAACTGGATCTGAATCTGAATTACAAACAGCTGGGTAAACTGGTCAGCGTGTCGAATCCGGATTCCACTCACATCGTAGATATCAAAGTCACCTGTGACGATCCTGAGATGAGCCGCAATATTACCAATGCATTGCTGAATATCAGCGTGAATCAGATTTATCAGATTATCGGAAGCAGTGAACCGACAGTTATTGACTATTCTGTAGCAGAGGCAGTTCAGGACGTGACACCAGGTTTATTCAAATATCTGGCAATGGGAGGACTGCTGGCTGCATGTGTGGTATGTGCCATCTTTGTTCTCAAGATGCTGATGGACGGAACGATAAATACAGAAGAAGATATTGAAAAATACCTGCATCTGCCGGTGCTGGCAGGTGTGCCATATTATAATGAAAAATAACGAAAGCGAGATATTTAGATGGAACAGCAGAATTGGGGAGGAAACTTTCAGACGTATCGTCAGATTGTACCTCAGATGGAAGAACTGCCTTTTCAGGCAAGAGAAGCAATAAATGTACTTCGCGGAAACATACAGCTCAGTGGATACGAAGTGAGAACTATCGCAGTGACAAGCGCAATGCCAAATGAAGGAAAGTCTTCAATAGCTTTCCGGCTGGCGAAAAGTATGGCAGGACTTGGTACAAGGACGGTATATTTGGACTGTGATATCCGTAACTCAGAAGTGATGAGACGTTACCATATTGAACAAAGTGTCTGTGGTCTAAGCGAATTCCTGTGTGGTCGCGTATCTATGAACGATATTATTTACCATACAGATGATCCATGTATGGACATGATTTTTACAGGAGCAGTGGCACCAAATCCAAGTGAACTTCTTTCCGGTCCGTTATTTGTGCAGCTTCTGGAAGAACTGAAGAAGAATTACGAATATGTTATTGTAGATACGCCGCCGGTCTGCCCGGTCATCGACGGTGCATTGATTGCGAAGAAGTGTGATGGAACAGTGCTGGTTGTAGAATGCGGACGAACCGAGAAGACACTGGCTGTAAAGGCTGTCAGACAGCTGGAGTATGCAGGTGTACATATCCTTGGGGCAGTACTGAATAAAATCGGTATGTCTAATAAAGGTTATGGCTATGGCTATGGCTATGGCTATGGTTATGGCTATGGATACGGCTATGGCCAGAAGGATACCGGGAAAGCTGCAAAGAAGCAGACAAAGGCAGTCAGAAAGTCTGATAAATCAAAGAATAAAAGAAATAAAAAATAATAAGAAAAGAGACAGAGTATGAGTACACATACACATCATCACAGACATCATCACAGACATAGTGTCTGGTATCGGATGTGCAGATGGATTCGTCATAATAAAGGTCTGGCAGCCGGAAGTGCCGTGATAGTGGCTGTAGTTGCAGTGGGAGCCGGAACTGTTATGTATCATTCATATCAGACCCAGTTACAGATGCATGTGACAGCCGGTAAGGCGATAGATATGAAAGGTGGTTACCGTACCAGAAGCTGGGAAGGAAAAGATTATCAGTACAATTCCCAGATTTCCACAATTCTGTACGCAGAGATAGACTCCGAAGGCAAGATGCAGAAAGAAACTACCTACGGAGATAAGGCAAAGGCAGAGACGCTCACATTGTTTGTAATGGACAAGAAAAAGAAGAAGATCAATGTCCTTACTTTAAACGGCGATACCGTGTCACAGATGCATCAGTATGACAGCAGCGGAAACGATCTGGGACTTACCACAGGTATGTTAAGCGATGCTTACAGTTATGGAGACGGCGGCGATGTCAGTTGTGAGAATTTGAAAGGTGCAGTTGAAAATCTGCTGGGAGATATTACCATTAACGAATATGTGGTGGCGAATCGGTCTTCCAAAAAAGAGATCCATGAACTGGCGGATGGTCTGATGGCATATATGGGTGAATTCGCAGATTTACTACAGAAAGATCCGGATATGGCAGTGCAGGAAGAACAGATCATGCAGGATAATCTTCAGACCAGCATTACAAGAAACAAGTATCAGAGTCTGGCTCAGACCATTGATCAGACATCAGAAGGCATTATGGATTATTATCAGCTGCAGGGGGAACGACGCACAGAAGATGGAATACAGATGTTTTATCCGGATGAACAGCAGCTTAGCAATATGATTATCAATTTGTTTTACGAAGAAGTATAGAGGGGAAGAGAAGATGGCAAACAGAAATGAGTATGGACCAAGACGCAGCCCATTCAAAGTATTTTTGTATATTCTGGTGGTTGTGATCCTTCTTGGAGGTATCGGATATCTGGTAAAGTGTACCAGAGAAAAAAAGGCAGCTTTTGAAGATCAGATCAGAACGATGGATGAGAAGGAAAATGGCACTGCAGATCGGTATGAATGAACCAGAAGATATAATACCTGAGACAAGTGCATGGGACAAAGCAGTGAACAATTCAGGAACAGAAAGCAAAATGGATCTGCATGGAAAGACAGAGCCAACAGATGTCCAGAGTGAATCAGAAAGTGAGTCAGAGAGTGAAAGTGAAGATGAGGCATTCCTTTCCAGAAACATTCTGGTGCTCAATGGCAGCGGAAAAGACGGAATGGCATTGAAGTGGCAGACAGAACTGAAAAAAGAAGGATATAAAAATGTATCCTATGCCAGTTTCCCGGGATCTGCGATAGAGAATACGATGATCTATGCGGACAAAGAAGAAGATGTGTCAGACCTCAAGAAGCTGTTTTCAGATGCAGAGGTGACAGCCGATGAATTCACAGCAGATATTACGATGCAAGATGGATCAAAGCCGTCTGACATAGATGTATACATCATCATCGGAAAGAGTGATGCAGAAGAATAGACAGCAGAAGATGGGCAGGGGGGACACGTATCAATATAACAGATAAGTAATAGGAATGAGAAGATGAGTGAGAAGAGTACTAGAACAAAATTTCAATTAGAACACTGGCAGGTGATCACATTATTTTTAATAGGATATGATATTGTGGCTATTTTGGCATCCTATTTTGGAGCATTGTGGATTCGCTTTGACGGTCGTTATCAGTCCATACCGGAGAATTATCTGCAGATGTACAAAAGTACAATTTGGATCTATGCGTTATGTTGTCTGGTAATATTCTGGTTTGCGCACTTGTATCGGACGATCTGGAGATTTGCCAGTTATTCTGAATTGATACGTGTGACAGCAGTGACGGTTGTCACAGCAGGAGGATATTTGCTGGCTATGACAATCGCAGGCATGAGAATGCCATTGTCTTATTATGTCTTTGGTATCATTATTCAGTATGTACTGACTTTGGGCATTCGTTTTTCCTACCGGTTTGTACTGCTTCTGATTGGGAAACAGCGAACAGACATACCGGTAAAGCGGGTTATGCTGATTGGAGCAGGAGCAGCGGGACAGATGATTCTGCGAGATATCAAAGGCGCAAAAGAGACAAGAGAAGTGGTGCACTGTATCATAGACGATAATCCGAACAAATGGAACCGCTATATCGACGGCGTACTGGTATATGGAGGAAGAGAGCACATTCTGGAAGCCTGCAGGAAGTATAGCATTGAGAAGATTTATATCGCCATACCGAGTGCAGCGGCAGAGGATAAACGTGACATCCTGCAGATCTGCAATGAGACAGAGTGTGAACTGATGAATCTTCCTGGTATGTATCAGCTGTATACCGGAGAAGTGACAGTTAATAAGATGAAGAAAGTAGCAGTGGAAGATCTGCTGGGGCGTGATCCTATAAAAGTAGATATGGAAGAGATCTTTCAATATCTGAAAGGCAAGACTGTACTGGTCACAGGTGGCGGCGGCAGTATCGGAAGTGAGCTGTGCAGACAGATTGCAGGACATGAGCCGAAGCATCTGATTATCTTTGATATCTATGAGAATAATGCCTATGACATTCAGCTGGAACTGAGAAAGAAATATCCGGAACTTCATCTGGATGTGATCATCGGATCCGTCCGCGATTCCAGAAAGATATTCAGCGTATTTGAAACATATCGACCAGATATCGTCTATCATGCAGCGGCACATAAGCATGTACCACTGATGGAAGACAGTCCATGTGAAGCTATTAAAAATAATGCTATCGGAACTTACAAGACAGCTTTTGCTGCCATGGCATATGGCTGTAAGAGATTCGTGCTGATCAGTACAGATAAGGCTGTGAATCCGACCAATATCATGGGAGCATCCAAGCGTCTGTGCGAAATGGTAATCCAATCCTTCGATGCAAAGATCAAGGCTGGAAAAGCAGATGAGATCCCACAGCTGTTCACTCACTGGATGGACAGCAGGCTGAAGAGTGAAAAAGTGCAGACTATGCTAAAGGATGTAAAGACAGAGTTCGTAGCAGTACGATTTGGAAATGTACTGGGAAGTAACGGATCTGTCATACCGTTATTCAAGAAACAGATCGAAGCCGGGGGCCCGGTAACGGTTACCCATCCGGATATCATCCGCTACTTCATGACCATACCAGAAGCAGTCAGCCTGGTACTTCAGGCTGGTACCTATGCCCGTGGAGGGGAGATTTTTGTTCTGGATATGGGAGAACCGGTCAAGATCGTCACATTGGCACAGAATCTGATTCGTCTGTCCGGCTATAAGCCAGATGTAGATATCAAGATTGAATATACCGGACTGAGACCAGGAGAAAAGTTGTATGAAGAGAAACTGATGGCAGAAGAGGGACTGAAAAAGACAGAGAATGATCTGATCCATATTGGCTGTCCGATACCATTTGATGCAGATGAATTCCTGAATGAATTAGGAAATCTGATGGAAGCAGCGTATAAGAACCGGGAAGATATCAGGGATAAAGTGCAGGAGATAGTAAAAACTTATCATCCGGCGTAAGAAAGCAGGAACAGAACTGTCTTGTTTACACCACTTGAAAAGAAGTAAACCACAAAATTGAGAAAGAATTATAAAAGGATGAAACCCACCCAATTTTCGTGGGGGGGGGTAAACAATGAATAGAGCGAATGAGAATAATATGAATAAGAATTGTACAAAGCTGATCAATACGCCTAATATCAGATGGATGTTGGTTGGGTATGATTTAATTGTTTATGCAGTAGTAGCAGTGATACTGTTAGTACTATATGGAGGAATGGACAAGTTATCAACTACAGGAATACTTCAACAAGTATGCCTCTCTGTGCTGTGTATTTTTGCAGTACGTCTTATTGGTAAAGTATATGAGCAGGTATGGAGATATGGTGGAATACAATGTTATGTCCGACTGCTGTTTACCGATTCTATTGCTTTTGTAGCCTATCTGTGTCTGGAATTATTGCTTCCAGTTCAAAAAATTACATTTGCCAGAATGCTTTCACTTGTCAGTCTTAATCTCTTAGGAGCGTTAGCACTTCGTATGATGTATCGCTATGCGTACAAATGCGGAAATCAGGAAACTGTGAGAGGAAAGTTTCTTTCTATATTATTACATACATTTTCTGGAATTGAAGCAGGAAATGAAAAAGAAGTGCAGAAGATCAAAGTCGCAATTATCGGTGCTGGACGAGTTGGTGTGAGTCTGGCAGAAGAACTTTTGAATAATTCAGAAGCAGCGTATGTACCAAGATGTTTTATTGATATTAATAAGGAAAAAGTTGGACGAGATATACATGGCATCCCTGTGTGGTCGGAAGATGAAGCAACATTTAAGCGGTTAGGAGAATTTGAGGTACAGGAAATCATCTTCGCAATCCCATCAATGGATGCAGCAAAGAAGAAAACTCTTTATGAGTATTACAAGAATGCGGGATATAAATTAAAAGTATATGATTATCCGACTATGTATGCGGCAGGAGGAAAACGTCATCTTCGAGAATTTGATATAGAAGAACTTTTATTCAGAAAACCACTGATAGTTTCTGATGAAAGAACAAATGCATATTACAAGGACAAAATTGTGCTGATTACTGGAGGAGGCGGTTCGATTGGTTCTGAACTGTGCCGACAGTTAGCAAAGATGCAGCTGAAGAAAATCATTATCCTTGATATTTATGAAAATGGAGCTTATGACGTTCAGCAGGAATTGAAAATAGTGTATGGAAATAGCTTGGATTTACAGCTTGAAATTTGCTCTATTACCCATAGAAAAGCACTCGAAAGAGTATTTGAAAAATACCATCCGCAGATCGTTATCAACGCAGCAGCTCATAAGCATGTTCCACTGATGGAGCATAACTGTGTAGAAGCTATCTATAACAATGTGTTTGGTACACAGAATCTGGTAGAACTTTGTGAAGAATATGGAGCAGAACGTTTTATGATGGTGTCTACAGATAAAGCTGTTAATCCAACCAACGTTATGGGAGCGACAAAGAGAATGTGCGAAATGATCGTGCAGAGTGCAAGTACTCATGGAAAAGTAAAATACAGTGCTACACGATTTGGAAATGTACTTGGCAGTGCAGGATCAGTTATTCCGTTATTTAAGCGTCAGATTGCGAATGGCGGTCCTGTTACAGTTACTGACAAGAGAATCATCAGATATTTCATGACAATACCAGAAGCCTCACAGCTCGTTCTTCAGAGTGGGGCGATTGCGAATAATGGAGAATTATTTGTATTGGATATGGGGCAGCCGGTTAGGATTATGGATCTGGCAGAAAGTATGGTTCGTTTATCTGGTGTTCAGGGAATTGAAATTATTGAAACTGGGTTAAGACCGGGAGAAAAATTATATGAAGAACTGTTAGTTAAGACAGAGGAACTGGATAAAACCGATAATAGCATGATTTTTATTGAGAGAGATACAGCGTTAAGCAGAGAGGAAATCTATAAAAAGATTCAGACACTTAGAGATGCATGTGATACAGGTGATGATCAGATTGCAAAGGAAGCACTTCGAAGTGTTGTTCCGACATTTAAAAGACCGGAAGAAGTAAATAAAGAGATTGCTTAATAACAAGTTGATGCATTCTGAAAAACAGTGTAAAAGCATTATACAGTAGTAAGTTGATAAACATGCAGAATTAAACGAAATAATGAAATATATGGATTACAAAAATTTGATAGATAGAGTTGCGCTTATAAATGAACCTCTAAGTAAGAGTGTTTTGAGGACAATCCGTAAATTGGTGTAAGAGATAAAGGTATTAGAAGATGGGTACGATGCCCAGTATTATGATCTTCCAAGAGAAATCGAAAAAATAGAATAACAAATTTTTTTACATTTTAGAAAAAGGGGCACAAATATATATTCAAGGGAAAAGGTGAATTTCAGGCATTTGAAAACAAAGTATTTCGTTGTTTATATAATAGGGACAACTTCTAGAACCCTTTGTTTTCAATAGATTTCAGAAATACTGAAAAGAATTTTGGAGATTATATTATAAGTTGATATAGAAAAGAAGTAAAGTGTGATGGATCACAGTGTGTTTAGGATAAACGTACGATAAGCTACATATGAAAATATGAGTATATTACATACTAAGTCGGATGTGAGAAATCATACCAGGCATGTTTTTGTTGCATAACGGACAAAAGTGTGGAATATGAGTTTTATATAGCACATAAGATATTATGATGTGAAGCCTCCAATTAGTCAATACACATAAGTGTTTTTGAGATAGTTATTAATTTGATTAATATCAATATTTTAATACATTAATAGAATGGAGAATGAATTATGAGTAGTAAAAAAGAGATTAAAACAGACAACAGAGTTATCCCATTTTCACCGCCCGATATAAGCGAAAGCGAGATATTAGAAGTAGTAGAGGCACTTAAATCTGGTTGGATTACAACTGGTCCAAGAACAAAGGAATTAGAAAAAAGATTAGCAGAATATTGTCATACGTCAAAGGTTGTATGCTTGAACTCAGCAACTGCGGCAGAGGAACTTAACTTTAGAATTTGTGGAATTGGATCAGGGGATGAAGTGATTGTTCCTGCATATACCTATACAGCCAGCGCCTCAGCTGCAATTCATTGTGGGGCAAAAGTGATTTTTGTTGATAGTCAGAAAGATAGCACTGAAATGGATTACGAAAAAGTTGCAGAAGCAATTACAGAAAGAACAAAAGCTGTTGTAGCAGTAGATCTTGCTGGTATTATTTGTGATTATGATAAATTATATGCTGCAGTTGAAAGTAAAAAAGCTCTTTTTATAGCAAAAGAAGGAAATAGTCTTGGAGCAAGAATTCAGCAGGCTATAGGCCGTGTAATGGTATTTGCTGACTGTGCCCATGCATTGGGAGCAAGTAAAGAAGGAAAGATGGCTGGTGAATGGGCAGACTTTACAAGCTTTTCCTTCCATGCAGTGAAGAACTTTACGACTGCAGAAGGTGGAGCAAGTACATGGCGTGATATTCCAGGCATTGATAATGAAGAGATTTATAAACAATTCCAGTTATACAGTCTTCACGGACAGAGTAAGGATGCACTTGCAAAAACACAGCTTGGTGCGTGGGAGTATGATATTGTAGGTCCATGGTATAAATGTAATATGACAGACATTATGGCAGCGATTGGACTTCGCCAGTTAGACCGCTATCCGGGAATGCTTGAGCGAAGAAAAGAAATTGTTGCAAAATATGATGCAATGTGTGATGAACTTGGAGTGAAACACTTGATTCACAGTGGAGAAAACTTTAACTCTTCTCATCATCTGTACCTGACACGTATTCCGGGAATCAGTGATGAAACAAGAAGAGAAATCATCATTAAGCTTGCTGAACGAGGTGTAAATACAAACGTTCATTATAAACCACTTCCGATGATGACAGCATATAAAGAAATGGGATGGGATATTAAGGACTTCCCAAATGCATATGCGTATTATGAGAATTTGATCACATTACCACTGCATACAAAGCTGAGTGATGAGGATGTGGAATATGTGATTGAGAATTATAGAGATGTGGTTAAAGAGTATTTGAAATAAGAAATTGAGGTAGAGCAATGTATAAGAGATTTGGAAAGAGGTTTATAGATATAATTTTGGGAATATGTGCACTACCATTTGTCTTAGTAGTAATTATAGTGTTTGGACCAATTATTCATTATACTGACAAAGGTCCCATTTTTTATAATGCAGATCGCTTAGGCAAAGATGGAAAAACATATAAAATGTTTAAACTTAGATCTATGCGAGTAAATGCACCAGATGTTAGAAATGCTGATGGATCTACATTCAATGGAGATAATGACCCACGAGTTACGAGAGTTGGTCGGTTTATGAGGAAAACCAGTATAGATGAATTTCCACAGTTTCTTAATGTTCTATTTGGAGATATGAGTATTATTGGACCTCGTCCAACGGTATCTTCAAATGGTATTAAACTCGAGGATATGGATGAAATAAAGAGAAAGCATTACTCAGTGAGACCAGGGATTACAGGATACAGTCAAGCATATTATAGAAATTCAATATCTCAAGAAGAAAAGTATGTGAACGATGCTTATTACGCAGATCATATGTCTCTACTTTTAGATATTAAAATTTTTATTAAGACTGTTATGTCTGTTTTGATGAGGGAAAATATCTACGTTTCTAATGAAAGCAAAATGGAGAAGAAGTGATGAAAAGAATTTTAATTATTGGAGCATCTATTCTTCAGATGCCGGCTATTTTGAAAGCAAAAGAACTTGGATATTATGTTGCAACAGTAGATTTTAATTCTAAGGCAGTTGGTATTCCTTATGCTGATGAATTTTATGAGGTATCAACAATTGATATAGATGCTGTAGCTAGAGTTGCAAAAGAATTTAAAGCTGATGGTGTAATGACTTTAGCAACTGATATGCCAATGCGTTCGGTTGCAAAGGCTGCTGAGGTTTGTGGTTTGCCTGGAATTAGTATGGATACTGCAATAAAGGCGACGGATAAAGGCGAAATGATTAAGGCCTTTGAAAAATGTAATGTTCAACATCCATGGTATTATATTGCAGCTAATCAGGAGGAGTTCATAAATATAAAAGAAAAGATTACATATCCGTGTATTATGAAACCGACTGATAATGCTGGGAGCAGAGGAGTTGTATTAGTACATAGTTTAAAAGAGTTGGAAAATGAGTATAGTTATACGGTTAGCGAGTCGCGAAAAGGTGGAGTGATAATTGAAGAATATATGATTGGTCAGGAGGTCAGCGTGGAAGTGATGGCTATTGATGGTCAACCGCATATTCTTCAAGTGACAGACAAAATCACGACAGGAGCACCTCATTTTGTAGAGATGGGACATACGCAACCTAGCCGATTAGGAAAGGATAATGTAGAGAAAATAAAAGATTTAGCTGTTCGGGCAGTTAAAGCTATTGGAATTCAAGATGGTCCGGCACATGTGGAAATTATGCTTACAAAGGATGGCCCTAAAATGGTGGAACTAGGAGCAAGAATGGGGGGAGATTGTATTACAACACACTTAGTACCGCTTTCCACTGGAATAGATATGGTTCGGTCTACAATTGAAATAGCATGTGGGGAGAAAACGGATATAAAGCCTAAGTTCGCTAAAGGTTCAGCAATTAGATATTTTAAAACAGAAAAAGGAATTATTAAAAGTATTACAGGAATTGAAGAAGCTAGGTCTATACCAGGCATTAAAGAAATCTCTTTTGTAAAAAATATAGGTGATAAGGTAGAAAGCATAGACAGTAGCGTGGACAGGGTTGGATTTGTGATTGCGCAAGGTGAAAATGCTGATGAGGCAGAAGCTGTTTGTGAAAAAGCAATAAGATTAATCGAAATTAAAATGCAATAAGTTTTAATTGGTTTTCAAGTTCCAAAATGGAATGAGGCAATAGAAATGGCTATAGAACTAGCTAGACAGATCCCTTCAAATAGATATGCAGGATGGGATCTTGCACTTACGAAAAATGGATGGCTAATGATTGAGGGAAATGCTAGAGGTCAATTTGTAGGATGGCAAATACCTATGCAAAAAGGTTTTAGACAAGAATGGAATGAGCTTACGAAAGGATTATAGAATGAGAACATTAAAAGGAAAACGACTTCTGATTTTAGGTGGGAGTCTTTGGAAAGAAGCAATTAAACAATTTGCAGATGAACATGAAATTATTTTGATTGCAACCGGAAATGATCAATCTGCAGGTATATTTGATATCGCAGATGAAAAGTATAATGTCAATTCAACGGATGCAAGAGCTATGAAAGCTTTAATAAAAGAAATGAAAATTGATGGCGTATACATGGGGGGATCTGAGGCAGTAATTGGATCAGCATGTCAATACTTAGAAGAATTAGGATTACCGTGTTATTGTACTTATAAGCAGTGGAATACATTACAGAATAAAAAGAATTTTAAGAGTCTATGTATCCAGAGTGGACTTCCGGTTGTGCCTAAATTTGAATTTGAGAATGGAGAGATTAGACTTGATAAAGATGATTTTCCAGTAATTACTAAACCAACGGATGGCTGTGGTAGTAGTGGATTTTCTGTGTGCTATAATAATGATGAACTTCAGAAGGGATATAGAATTGCTGCGGATGAATCTGCAACAGGAAGTGTAATTACGGAAAAATTTGTGAAAAATGATTCAAATGTTGTCTTCTATACTGTAAGTGAGGGAAAAATATATTTTTCAGGATTGTCAGATAAGTATCCCGTAAGATATGCAAAGCAAGGTAGCTACGTTGGCGGTCTTTTTGTTTATGAAAGTAGGTTTACAAAAGAATTTAGGGACAAATTTGAAGAAAAAATTCAAAAAATGATTACTTCTATAAATATTAAAGAAGGATGTTTTTGGATTGAAGTTTTTCATGATGGAAACGAGTATTACTTTAATGAAGTTGGGTATAGATATGGAGGTTCAGCTTCAATTTTTCCAACAGATTATTTATATGGGATTAATCAGGTTGCTTCAGATATATATTATGCACTTACTGGAGAGAGTTTAATAATAGGGCATAAGTCAATGATTTCGACGTCAATTAAAAGAAAGAATTACTATGCAGTATATCCAGTTCATCTCCTTCCAGGAACGATTAACTCAATTGAGGGAGTTGATATTCTAAAAACAACTTCATCGGTAGTTACTGTACTGACAACAAAAAATGTGGGAGACACTATCATAGATACGGGCTCGTTTAGTCAAGCATATGCATTGATTCATGTGGTTTTTGACAGTGTAAGTGAGTTGAAAGCAATTATAAACTTTATTCATGATACGCTTGTTATTAAAGATGAAGATGGCAATAGTATGGTAAATAGAATGCTAGAGATAGATAAAACAAACATAATTTTAAATTAAAGAGGTAGCATAATGATAAAATCAAATCCGGCAACGTTGTTGATATCTGCCGATGATCAAAAAAAGATATTTGAGAAAAATATGGAAGCAGCAATTGATGTGGTTGAATATGCATTTAAATGTAAGGCGGCGGATGATATCTATTTGCCGGATAAAATTTCATGTATTTTTGATGAGACCACACAAAACAGGATAAATTGTATGCCAGGAGCACTATTATCAGATCGTTTATATGGTGTGAAATGGGTGGCCGTATTTCCTGAAAATCCTAAAGAAGGTTATAGGAATGTAACAGGTACTACTATATTATCTGAATTAACGCATGGTCATACTTTAGCAATTATGGATTCGGGATATTTAACTGATATTAGAACAGCAGCAGTTGGTGCAACAGCAGCAAGATATCTTTCTAAAGAGAATTCTGAAGTTATTGGCTTTATTGGTGCAGGGCAGCAAGCAAGAAGACATCTGGATACTGTAATGGCAGTGCGTCCTTCTATTCGGAAATGTTATGTTTCATCTAGGACAAATAAGACAGTGGTAGATTTTATTGAAGAAGAAAAAAAATTACATCCAGAAATAGAATTTATTGATTGCGGTAATGATTATGAAAAAGCTGTTAGAAAAGCTGACATCATTGTGACTGCAATTAGTGGACAGTGTGACATTCTTAAAGCGGAATGGATTAAAGAGGGGGCTTTTTATATTCATGTTGCAGGATGGGAAGATGAATATGCAGTTGCTCTGAAGGCTTCAAAAATTGTGTGTGATGAATGGGAAAATGTGAAACATAGAACACAAACAATAAGTAGAATGTATAAGAACGGAATAATAAAAGATAAAAATATTCATGGAGATTTAGTGGATATTATTTCTGGCAAAATTCCTGGTAGAGAGAATAAAGATGAGTTTATATATTTTTGTTCAGTAGGACTTGCATATATAGATGTTGCATTTGCAAAATTTGTTTATGAACAGGCAAAAAAAGAAAAATATGGAGCTGAGTTTTGCTTCAATTAAGTGAGGAAAGAAAATGGCAGGATATGTTTTTGTTGGTAATAGCTCAAAACCGAGTGAAGAAAAGAATAATAGTAGAGAATTAGTGCGACCTGGAAATGTAAGTATTCCATGTATTGAGGCTGCTATGAAACTTGGATTTGAAGTTTATTTAGGAACTAATAGAGCAAATCCAGAAGAACTTGAATGTACTTATGATGTACATCTCTACGATTCGCATACTTATAGAAGTATTACTGCATTTAAAGATAATTTAATAGCATATAAAAATCTTGCTAAAGTTGTTAAAGAAGGAAATATTGAAGTAATTCACTGTAACACTCCTGTTGGTGGCATGATTGGTCGTTTAGTAGGAAAACATTTACATGTGAAAAAAGTTATTTATACAGCTCATGGATTCCATTTCTACAAGGGTGCATCATTGTTCAATCAGACTATTTTAAAATGGGCCGAACAGATTATGGCACACTGGACAGATGCAATCCTCACAATGAATGAGGAAGATTTTCAATCTGCAAAGAAGTTCAAATTACGCAAAGGTGGAAAAGTATATTACGTTCCTGGTGTTGGAATCAATACAGAAGAGTTTTTCAATGTTCGAATAAATAAAAAAGAAAAACGAGATGAACTAGGACTCGCAATGGATGATATCATATGCATCTCGATGGGAGACTTGATTCCGAGAAAAAATTATGAATCGTCTATCAAGGCAATCGCTTTATGCAATAATCCAAAGATTCATTATTTGATTTGTGGTCGCGGACCAGAGTTGGATGGTTTGAAAAATTTAGCGAATGAATTAGGGGTAGCAGATCAGATTCATTTTCTTGGATTTAGAACAGATATTAAAGAGCTGTCTAAAGTGGCAGATATTTTCCTATTTACATCATTGCAGGAAGGAATGCCACGTTCGATGATGGAAGCAATGGCGAGTGGTCTTCCATGTATTGCAAGTAAAATTAGAGGTAATGTAGATTTGTTAGATGAGGGAATAGGTGGATACCTTGTCCCAACAAAAGATGAAAACGCAGTAGCTGACAGATTGAATCGTCTGATTGAAAATCCAGATCTTCGAGAGAGAATGAGTAAAGCTAACTTGGAGAGAATAAAAGGATTTGACATTGGAGTTGTCAAGAGTCGGATGGAAGAAATATATAAGGAAGTTATACAATGAGGCGAAAAATGAAAAGACCAATGTTCTCGATAATCGTGCCAATATATGGTGTAGAAAAATTTTTGAAAAAATGCTTGGATTCAATTTTAAATCAGACATTTAATGACTTCGAGGCTATATTGGTCGATGATGGGAGTAAGGATCAATGTCCTGCAATTTGTGATGAATATGCTTCAAGAGACAGCAGATTTGTAGTCATACATAAAAAAAATGGTGGCTTAGTTAGTGCAAGAAAAGCTGGTACAGAAAAAGCTATTGGGCAGTATATCGTCTGTTTGGATGGTGATGATTGGCTTCATGAGAATTGTTTAAAAACTTTCTTAAAAACAATAAATAGTGCAAAACCAGATGTTATTTGTTGCGGTTATATTGCTGCTAGTGGGCATGCTGAACGACGAATTCCATTAGTATTACCATATGGTTTATATGACAGACAAAAGATGAAAACATTGCTATTTCCACAGTTAATCGAAAGTGTGAATGGGAAATATTTCAGACCACAAGTATGGGCAAAGGCATATAGAAGAAATATCTATGTAGAAAATCAACTACAGGTACCAAATACTATATCTATAGGAGAAGATCATGCATGCACTAAACCCTGTATATATCATGCAAACTCCGTATATATGGAACAGAAGTGTTTGTATTATTACAGAATCAATGAATCATCAATGACTAAGTCACGAAAACCTTTTTCATGGGAAGCACCAGAAGCCATTGGACGTACTTTTGAGAAAAGTATAGATATGGATGAATGTGATTTTCAGGATCAAGTATATCGAAATGTGGTACATAACTTATTTAATGTTGCTGTATCACAGTTTAACAGGGCAGAAAAGTATACAGTGATAAAAAAGGATATCTTAAAAAATATCTCAAAAGAATATTACGAGAATGCAATAAGAAATTGCAGATTTCAAAATAGTTGGAAGTGTAAACTTGCACAGATGGCATTAAGAACAAAAAGTATTTTTTTGCTGTATATCTTTAATAAGATTGGAAGGAGCTAGTAATGGCAGTTAAAGTTAGTGTCATTGTGCCATGCTATAACGTTGAAAAGTATGTTGCAGAATGTCTAGAAAGCATATTGGGACAATCCTTAAGAGAAATAGAAATTATCGTTTTAAATGACGGATCTACAGATGATACATGGAATATATTATGCGAATATCAAAAAAAAGATGATCGTATAAAGCTGTATGAGCATGAAAACAGGGGACTAGGAGAAACAAGAAATAGAGGAATAGATCTAGCTGTTGGTGAGTACTTGGCATTTATAGATTCAGATGATTTTATTTCAAAAAAAATGCTTCAAGAGTTATATGATGCCGCAAAAAGAAAAGATGCGGATGTAGCTGTGGGGGAGGTATTAACCTTTCCTGATCATGATAAGAACTGTTTGAAGTTAAGAAAAAGTTTAAAGGATATAAAAGAGTTTAAAATAGATAAGAATACTAAAGAAAAGTTCTATAAGGAATATTATTATCCGCGTATTTTTTCTCACAATGCGTGGGATAAGATTTATAGAAGAAGCATGATACAAAATTTTGGAATTCGTTTTGGAGATAACAAGAGAATTTTTGCTGAAGATAATTGGTTTCAGTTGCAAGTGTTTATGACAGATCCTAATATTACATTTGTGAATGTTCCTTGTTATTATTATCGGCAGCAAGAAGATTCTATTATGCATAAACCAAAGAAACGACTTGTAGAACGGCATGGTGAAATGGTACGTGACTATGTCAATCTGATTAATAAAAATGGTAATGAACTCTCTGATCGAAAAAACTGTGCATTAGTAGCGTTTGATGTTTTGATAATGGAGGCACTAAATCAAGTTAACACAAAGGGGTCTTACGAGACATATAAGCGAGCACTAATGCCAATAAAGCATCATAAGATTCTCAGAGAAAATATTTCAACTATTGTAAAAATAAAAGCTCATAAACTTGAGAACAAAGCTACTAAACGGTGGTGTTTTGTTATTATTAGTATTCTCTTCCAATTGCACCTATATGATTTGTCATTTTATATTCTATGGAAAATCTATAAGAACTGAGGGACAGACATGAAAAAAATCACATTTGTAATAGGAATACTAGGAAAGGGTGGCGCAGAACGAGTAATTGTCAATTTAGCCAATGCATTTGTGAAATACGGTTGGCAGATTGACATTATAACAATATATGGAGATAGGCAGGATTATGTTTTAAATAAGAATATACGTGTTATACCTATTTTGTGTAAATGCCCAATTCGAATTTTAAGGCCATTTAAAAGATTTATTGAGATAAGGAAAACCATAAAAAAGATTAAACCAAATCTTGTGGTTTCGTTTTTAGCGGATGTAAATATCCATGTAATAGTATCTCTGTTGGGAATTAGACAAAAGCTAATTGTTTCAGAAAGAAATGATCCGCAGAGAGATCCTGAACAAAAATGGATGAGAAAATTAAGAGATAAATTATACACAAGAGCAGATGGTGCTGTATTTCAGACAGAGGATGCAAAGGCGTATTTTAAGAACATTTTGACGGAAAATACTACCACTACTATTATTCCGAATCCGATAAAAGAGGGATTACCATATTATAATAAAATGACAAAGAGCAATCATTTTATTACTGCATGTAGGTTAAATAAGCAGAAGAATTTGCCGTTGATGATTGATGCAATGGGCAAGCTGATAGAAGAAGGCTATGAATGTGAATTAGATATATATGGAGATGGAATTTTACAAGAAGAAATTCAATCATATATACAGAGCAAACACTTGGATAGATATATTCACTTATGTGGATTTTCAAAAAATATTCATGAGAAGATGAAAGACGCGTTAGGATTTGTTATATCTTCAGACTATGAAGGAATCTCAAATTCTATGCTAGAGGCATTAGCGATTGGTATACCTGTAATTGCTACGGATTGTCCAGTTGGTGGTGCAAGAATGTATTTGAAAAATAATGTGTGTGGATATTTAGTACCATGTAGAGATGTAAATAGGTTGGCAGATGCTATGCGTAGTGTCCTCATTAATAGAGATGAAGCAATACAAAGAGGAGAGAATGCAACAGAGATTAGAAAAATTTTAGATCCGGTGTTAATTGCTGACCAGTGGCGAAAATATCTTATGCAGTTTTTATAAAAATGAGAGGAAAGATGTAAAATGAGAATTAAATTAAACACATTTCTGTTTTCAGCTATAATATTAACTGCTTTGATATTTTGCATTTTCATAGATGATCAGAATTATTGGTTAAATTGGCTTGGTATAATAATATATTTATATGCAGTATTTACATGGCACTGGGAAAAAGAGGACTCTATTTTTTCATTATACACAATTTTTTTTACCTTTTATTTGCTATTTAATTACGGGCAATGTATTATGTGGGCACTCGGAATTGGACTAGATCGTGGTATTGG
>CAKRON010000013.1 GCA_934373455.1 uncultured Marvinbryantia sp. | reverse complement strand
GTATGGTAACAGGTAGATTGTTTGCTTTTTCTCCGGTTGGACAAGATAAACATATGCCTTGCGAAGCTGTCAGGGAAGAAAGCAGTTTGAGAGGGAAGAATGGCATAAGTCGAACTACTGTATTCTATACTTTTTTCCATCATCCTCTAGCCACCGCGTCAGCGGTTTGATATAATATAAATAATTGAGCAAATGAAGCAGTGAGGATGAGAAGATAGATTCCAACTATCAGATAACTTCTATAACACAGCCGGCGGAGTAGTAGGTGGTTTGGAAAAGAAAAGTGCATAATATGTAACATGAAACGAACGTCCTGTTTTGCGAAGCGATAAGTAGAAAAGGGTTTCTGATTATTATTTATAAAAATCAGAGGCTCTTTTTTATGCCAAAAAGTTTTTTCTGAGTTGACATAAGGAGGAGATATGAGTCTGGTGGAAACCAGACCACCGACAGTGGAAGAAGTAGAGCAGTACGAAGCTCATTTCAGGACAAGACTGGGCTACGTTGCGAAACTTGCTCTAAGAAAGAAATCCCCTCACTAATAGTCAGTTTGAAGCTATGAAATGACGGTGAAAAATGGTTTGAGGAGGCAGAAGATGGCATGAAAGAGCAGGGAATGATTTCTGAAGATGAATATACGCAGTGGAGATATTGTAGAGATCATGCGTAATATTATATGGAAAAGTGTTTGGAATCATCTTGACAATATGTTGAATACAACATACTATAATTATAAAGAGGAAGGAGCATACTAATGTACGAGATCATTTTATATGATACAGAAGATGGAAGATGCCCTGTGCAGGAACTATTAGATTCCCTGGAGCCTAAGTTGCTGGCAAAAACATTGCGGACAATTGACTTACTGGAAATAAACGGTCCATTGCTTCGTGAGCCATATTCCAAACCATTGGAGAATGGGATATTTGAGCTTCGTACCAAGCAGGGATCAGATATTACAAGAGTGCTATATTTCTTTATTGTAGGCAAGAAGGCGGTACTGACCAATGGATTTATAAAAAAATCGCAGAAGACACCAAAGACAGAAAAAGAACTGGCAAAGAAGTATAAAGCAGATTATGAACGGAGGTATGGCGATGAGTAGCTATAAAGATTATAAAAAAAGAGCATTGCAGAATCCGGAGGTAAAGGCAGAATATGATGCACTGCAACCGGAATATGATATTATTCAGGCGATGATTGATGCAAGAGTGCAGCAGAATATGACACAGAAAGATTTATCAGCTAAAACCGGAATTACGCAGGCAGATATAAGCCGGATTGAAAACGGAACAAGAAATCCAAGCCTGAGTATGGTAAAAAAACTTGCACATGGATTAGGGATGCAATTAAAACTGGAATTTGTTCCGATGCCAACAAAAAATAAAATGTAAAGAGTATGAGGACATAGGGATCGCAGGAATTTTTACCTGCGGTTTTCTCTGCCCTGTTATATACAGAAATACCGCCAGTGTGAAACACAATTTTGGGGTCTGACCCTCGAAAGATACTAGCCACCGCGCCAGCGGTTTGATACAATATAAATAATTGAGCAAATAAAGTAGTGAGGATGAGAAGATGGATGAGGTACAATACAGAGAATATTTAAAAAGAATTGGATATGAAAAAGAGGTGGCACAGACACCAGAATGTCTGGATCAGTTGATTTTGGCGCATTTAGCGGCAATACCGTTCGAGAATCTGGAAGCATGTGATGATCATCAGATACCATCTCTGGAGGTGGATGATATTTATCAGAAAGCAGTGGTTCGAAAATGCGGCGGATGGTGTTTTGAACTGAACAAATTATTTATGGAGTTGTTGAAATATTGTGGTTTTGCAGTGACGCCGGTTGCGATTCGTATCACGTGGATGAAAGAACAGATGGCATCTCTTTTGCACCGTGCAACGGTAGTAGTGTTGGATGGAAGGGAGTACCTGTGTGATGTGGGATATGGAGGACCGGGACCGAAAGGTTTGATAGAACTGGCTGATGGAGAGTACCAGGTGCAGGGGGAATGGTATCGGATACAGAGAGATACATGCGATCGGACGGATGTGATCATTGAAAAGCAATATCATGGGGAATATCATGAGATGATGAGATTTCAAAATCAGAAAGCAGAAGAAGCGGATTATGGTATTATGAACTTTTTCTGTGCAAAATCCGAGGCGTCTTTTTTTTCAGGAAAACCGGTGATAAATTTATACAAAGATGGAATCAATTATTCTCTGATTGATAGAAAACTGACGATACAGAAAGATGGAGAATCAACAGTGAAAGAATGCCATTCTGAAGAAGAGAAAAAGAAATGGCTGAAAGAATATTTCGGAATCGAAAAGTAAGAAGAAAGAATGGCAGCATGCACTTTATAGGTTGAGTAGATACATCTGGCTCTTTACGAAACGAATCATCCACATTATCATTCATATACACTGACATATATTCAGGGTCTTACCAGTGGGTAGTTGTTGTTCAACATATTTAGAAAATCTACCTGGTCCTAACTTTATGGGGTTGCTTTTGCGGAATATATAAGATTTCGTGATGTATATTGTAAATATAGGGGCAAAAAATGTTTTATATAATAAAATTTTGGAAAGAAATATCGGACATTATTTCATTTCTTGCGAATATATGTGTATTAGTAATAACGGTATATACTTTATATTTAACAGCTTTCTGTAAAAAACTTAGATTTATAACAATTGGTTTTAGCATGACTCAGTTTTTTGGAGAAAGTATGTCTATTAGTATCTTTAATAAGTCACTTCATGCTATTTCAATTACTGAAATATTTATTATGAAGAAAAAAGACGGACAATTCTATCGTACTACTATAAAAAAATTCGAAGATCCATTGGTTGTCAATCCATGGCAAATAAGCAATATTAAAATGGATGCGTATACATATATTTTGGAAGAATCGGGAGAAAGATTTGACCATTCTGATATACATATGAATTCAGTAATAGGAATTGATACAGGAACTGAAAATATGGTATGGCTGAAACCATATAAAAAAGCACCACGTATGCAGGCAAAACGAGCATATAAAAAACATGACTATAAAGATTTTGCAGTTATGAGAAAAACATACGGGGATAAGACATTATCTGAAAGCGTTAAGTATGTGATTTCTTTAAAGAATACTGATATAAACGGAAATATGAGTTGGGAAACAATATTTGCTATACCATTAGCGAAAAGTATTTTACTGAATAAAACAATATGTGGATATAATGTAATAAACTATAGTGGAAAAAAATCATGTGGAAAATTAAAAAAGATTATTTGCAAGCAATTTGGTATAGATTCTGATGATATTTTTATTGAGAAGATATAAAGGGTGAACCGTAAACGATACAACCTGATAAATATTGTTAATATTGTGATCTGACTGTTAACATTAGGAAGGAATTTCATAGAAATGAGTATGGTGACAGAGGAAAAGAGAAAAAAGCAGATTAAGAAGCAGCTGAACAGCATGAAAGCGGCGGAAGTGAAGATGTATCATTTTCTGCTGAGAAAAACATTTTTATCTAATCAGGATTTCAGAATAGTGGCAGATGGCTCTTGGAGAGAAATGACAGAAATTATCGGAGAAGAGACAGAACAAAAAATAGATTTTTCGATAACGGATATTGCAAATCAGGAAGTGGCAGATACATGGAATCTGATGGAGCAGGAAGATCTTCTTCAGAAAAAACTAAAAAAGGCAGAGTGCATTGAGCAGATGGCGATGGTGTTAGGTGATGATACTATGTTTGAAGGTTTTTGTCTTGCTTTTTATGGGGAAGATGAAGAATTGGAGAGCTTGTGCAGAGCGTGGAATTGTGAGGATACATATTTGACACTGGCATCTGATCCCATTTATCAGAAGAGAAAAGCATATCAGAAAATGATCAGATGCTACACAAACTCTGCTATAAATTTATATGGGATCGTTCATGTACTGGATCTGGAAAGAATTCTGATGAATTATGAAAAAGATTTCATGGAGAAAAAAGATGGATTTGAAAGAGGGACAGGATGCTATCGCATGACCCTTATGTATCAGCCAAAGTATCATTGTTCTTGCGTACTGCAAAATGTGATTGGAAATGGAATACCAGATGTATTGACGTCCATGGATGGTCTGGTTATACATATGTGCTTCAGAGAAGAATATTTAGCGGAAACAGATCGTATGATGGAACATTTTCAGGCGTATAAGGGGCAGGAACTGAGTGAAAAAGAACTGGATGAATTCTTTTTTGGAAGGGCAGAAGAATCAGCTTATCGACGGCTGCTGATAGCAAGAATGGATAAGCCACCATATAGTCCGGAAAAGAAAGAATTTCTGAAATATGTAAGCGATAGCTACCGGGAGGAAAGTTCAGCCCAAAAGAAGTTACAGAAGTATCTTGCAAAGAAGTATTGGAGAAACTTTGGAAAACTGGCAGACAAACTGGGACTGACGGCAGACCAGTGTATCAGGGATTTTGTAGATGACATCTATCAGCATGCATCAGATCGTGGATGCCAGGAACCGGAAGATCCACATGAAGTGATTGAATTTGTATTTGCTGGTTTGCAGGGATATGGTATTTCAATGGACATTGACCATATGAATGAGTTACTTTCTTATGTTATGCAGATGGTAAACTCCGTGCGCCTTTGGAGAAATAACGGATATACGCCGATGGAGATAGCAAAGATGTATCCGGTGCATCCGAATAACCTTACTGTAGTACCGGGAAGTACGATGGCTGCTGAAGGATTAAAAGAAATCGAGAAGGAACTGAAACAGATGGGGATTCAGGTGGATACGCAACAGACAGCAACAGAAATACCGACGTATTCCTATCCAAATGGAATCAATGGAACTGCCGTAAAAGGAACGAAAAAGGTGTATCCGAATGACCCATGTCCATGTGGAAGTGGAAAGAAATTTAAGAAGTGTTGTGGGAAATTTGCAAAATAGCTTAAAGGCAGTAGTTTAAAAGTTATAGAAACAAGGGGATTTGATGGTATCACAGAAGATTTTCAGTGTAGGAGAAGAGCGTCAGCAGAGATACAAAGCAGTAAGGAAACTAAGAAACGAGCCGACAGAGGAGCATCTGTGGGAGGTAGTTCTGCTTTATTCTGGTGTGAACTTCAAAACCTATTCCGGTCTATTATTTTCTTACGAGATAAAGAAAGGCAGGAATGGAGAGTACACAAAAGAACTGTGGATTGACCGTAGAGAGAACAGTAAGAGTTTGACGTGGAGTTCTGTGCTGCTGGCAATGAGGAACGTTAAAAAAGTAGGTGCAGTGGTTGAACGGCCGAAAGCGTTGGGCGATATTCGAGGTGTAACTTACATATACGGAATGTTTTATCGGTTCGGTCTGATTGATGTGCCAGATGGAGTAAAGGAGAAGATGAAGAGTTATGAAAGTATTTATTAGTGCAGATATTGAAGGTATTGCATCTACAGTGTTATGGGATGAATGTAGACCGGAAAAGCCTGGCTATGCAGCGGCATATTATCATGTTCCGACAGTATATCAGATGTGAGATGACTCCCACCTCTTCAGGTGTCGAGGAGCAAATTAGTATCAGTGGTGGGAGTCAATCCCCCATCTGATATAGCCTCCGGCAGGATTGCAGAGATGCGCAAAAGAAATATGTCATGCTTTGCATGACGCGCATCTCGCAGCAAGAATGCCGAGGCATTCTTGAATTATCCGGAGATAAGCAGCTTTGCGAAACATATGCTTCGTTACAAAGAACATTACAACAGTTCCAAACCTTCATATTATCCGGGAATGAAGAGATTGGATGATAATACGCTCCTTTTCAAGGCAAAAGACTATATGGATGTCTTGACCATGATGAAGTTTTGTTTGTAATTGATCTATGAAGTGATCTGCCGCAGAGATTTGATTAATTCAATATCTTCTGCGGTTACTTTCAGATTAGATTCGATGACCTTGCCTTCCGGAGTGGTAATAGTAAAAGCGATTACACTTCCCTCCCGCAGAGCAGGCTGAGCGGCACGTAAAAAAGCCGGAAATTTAGGGTGCTGGGCGGTAAAGCGCTGCCACAGATTTTTAAGTTGAAGTAAAGCCTGAAAATTCATTGCCATAATATAATACTCCTTTATATCCGTTCAAGAATAACTCGGCAATTCAGCCGACGACTCTATCAGATGATAACATTTCCTGAAAAAAACGTCAATTAATAAAAAAGTTGTTGACATGAAGGGGAGGTTATGGTATAAATATCTGGTGAGCAACACACAGGGGATTGGTCAAATGGTATGACAGAAGTCTCCAAAACTTTTAGCGGGAGTTCGATTCTCTCATCCCCTGCTCCGATAAGTCGAGAATTCTTGAAATTCAAGAGTTTTCGGCTTTTTTGTTGTCTGAAAGATAGGGGTGTATGGAAATTTTGGGGATATCAATGCAGTATCCCCATTTTTTCCGGTATCTCCATGTGCTGATAGGAGTGAAGTATCTTTTCCAGTTCGTATATTGCCGGTGTCAGAAATTTGTTTTTATGATACACCAGCTTGAATTTTCGATTCCATTCACCGTCTGCCTGGCAGAAAGCCCCAATAGATCCGTGCTGCAGTTCGTGATGCATCAGGCGTAGAGACATGACAGAGAGATTATGGTTGTAAAGAACCGCATTTAACAGTACACGGGGGCTGTTCGCCTCCCAGGCGGTGATATAGTTCAGATGATGTCGCGATGCATAGTCCTCAAAAAGCTGTCTTGTGCCACTGCCGGATTCGCGCATGGCAAATTTTTGTCCCTGAAGATCGGAGACAGATAAACTGCTTCTGGAATAAAAAGGATGATGTTTTCCTACGGCAAGCACCAGCATGTCGTCAATGACTGGCAGGACGATGAGGTCCGGTGAAAGAATCTCTCCTTCTACGACTGCGGCGTCCAGTTCAGATTTTAGCAGCTTTTCTTCGATATCTCTGGTATTGCTGACATAGGAATAGACATTCAGATCCGGGAGCGCTTCTTCCAGAGAAGCAACGAAGGATGGGGTCAGGCAGGTGCCGACGGTGATGGTCGCTCCAAGTTTTAAAATAGAAGACTGTCCCTGATTCATCATCAGTTCTTCTGTTTGTCGAAATTGCTGTACCAGATCTTCTGCATGGGGCAGCAAAAGCTTTCCACGGTCAGTGAGATACAGCTTTTTTCCAAGGCGTTCAAATAATAAACCGTGATAATGACTTTCCAGTTCTCGGATAGCCTGACTGACGGTAGGCTGGGAGAGATAGAGCATTCTGGCAGCACTGCTCATGGAGCCTTGCTGTGCTACGGTAAGAAATATAGTAAGATGGCGTATGGTCATAAAGAATCTCCTGATTAATCTATAGGTAAAACCTATTATTTCTATAAAATATTATCATTTTTCAAATAGATCAACAAGTGGTATAGTAAAGAAAAATCAGTAAATTATTTATAGAAATTTTTACAGAAATTTTCACAGATTGCAAAGGAGGAGTACAATGGCAGCACTGACAGTCAGCAAGGAAGAAGAAAAAAGATTAAAAGGTCTGGGCTTTTTGAACAACAAAGGAACCGATGAATTTTCCGCTCGGGTAATTACGGTGAACGGGAAAGTAACGGCCGCTCAGCACAGATGTATGGCAGATGCAGCAGAAAAATTCGGAAATGGAAAGCTTGCTTATACCACAAGACTTTCTGTTGAAATCCCTGGAATTCCATATGAGAAGATTGATGAATTTCAGGAATTTATTGCAAAAGAAGGCTTAATGGCAGGAGGTACAGGAGCAAAAGTGCGTCCGGTAGTATCCTGTAAAGGAACCACATGCCAGTATGGACTATTAGATTCGTATGGTATTTCAGAAGAAATTTTCCACAGATTTTATGAAGGGTATCGTCAGGTTGGACTTCCGCATAAATTTAAAATTGCAGTGGGAGGATGTCCGAATAACTGTGTAAAGCCGGATTTAAATGATGTGGGTATCATTGGACAGAGAATACCTCAGCCGGATCTGGATAAATGCAAAGGATGTAAGAAGTGCGCCATAGAAGCTGCCTGTCCGAACAAAGTGGCAAAGGTAGTGGATCAAAAGCTCTATATTGATCAGGAAGCATGCCGCAACTGTGGACGCTGCGTAGGTAAGTGTCCGTTCGATACAGTTGCAGATGGCACCTATGGTTATAAGATTTATATAGGTGGAAGATGGGGCAAGAAAGTAGCCAGAGGAAGAGCGCTTGGCAAAATCTTTACATCCAAAGAAGAGGCATTGAATGTGATCGAAAAAACGATCCTTCTGTTCAAAGAACAGGGACTGAAAGGGGAACGTTTTGCCGAAACGATTGATCGTATTGGATTTGAAAATGCAGAAAAGCAGCTTTTGACAGATGATCTGCTGGAAAGAAAAGAAAGCATTCTTGCAGAATAACCGGTGCATTAAAAAAACTTATTGACATCCGAGGATTAACAGGGCTAGAATAAACAAGGATTAAAATAACGAAACAGGAGGAGAAGAAAATGGACAGTTGCGACAGTACGGGACGAAGTTGCATTTACGGTGGCAGACAAAAGAAGAACTTGGCGCAGCATTCCAGAAAACTTTTCTGATCTGACTGCGTTTGTTTGTATTGCTTTTTTAACCACCGTATTTCATTCCTATACTTCACAGCATGTTACTGTTGGAAAGTTGAAGAGAAAACGGTGGTTTTCTTATGCCCTTTTTTAGGGAGAAAGGAGGCAATATGACAAAAGAAATGAATACAAAGCCAAATTATGCAGAAGAGCTGTTGGAAATTTTGCACAGCTCTTTATCGAAAGAAGAATTGCTGGATAAGATCTCTGATTATCATGAGAACGATATTGCGGATGCGCTGTCACAGTTGACAGAAGAAGAACGAAAAAAGTTGTATCCGATTCTCGGAGCAGAGCGTCTGGCAGAAATCTTTACTTATATTGATGATCCGGACGAGTATTTAAAAGAACTGGATCTGGACAAAGTAGCGAAGGTGATTTCCTTCATGGACTCAGACGATGCGGTAGATGTGTTGGACGAGTTTGATGACAGTACACAGGAAAAGCTGGTGGAAATGCTGGATGAGGAATCCAGTCATGATATCAGGATGATTCAGTCCTATGAGGATGATGAAATCGGTAGTAAGATGACGACGAATTTTATTGTCATCTATCATGATTTGACAATTCGTCAGGCTATGCGGGAACTGGTGCGTCAGGCGGGAGAAAATGATAATATTTCCACCGTGTATGTAGTAGACCGTAAAGACGTCTTTTATGGAGCGATTGATCTGAAAGACTTGATTATTGCGAGAGAAAAAGATTCTCTGGATGATATTATCAGTACTTCTTACCCGTATGTGACAGATCACGAAAAGATCAGTGACTGTATCGAGAGTATCAAGGACTACGCCGAAGACTCTATCCCGGTGCTGACAGATGAAAAGATGCTGATCGGTGTCATCACAGCCCAGGATATTGTAGAAGTAGTAGATGACGAGATGGGTGATGACTATGCGAAGCTGGCTGGTTTGACTGCGGAAGAAGATTTGAATGAGACTACGAAAGAGAGTATGAAAAAGAGACTCCCATGGCTGATTATTCTGCTGTTTCTGGGAATTGCAGTATCTTCCGTCGTAGGTGTTTTCGAGACAGTCGTAGCAGTGCTGCCGATTGTGATGTGTTTCCAGTCCCTGATTCTGGACATGGCAGGAAATGTGGGAACCCAGTCACTGGCTGTTACGATCCGTGTTCTGATGGATGAAACTCTGACCGGCACACAGAAAGTACATCTGATGATCAAAGAAATGCGCGTAGGCTTCATGAATGGTATCTTCCTTGGCGCGGTATCTTTTGTACTCATCGGATGCTATATCTGGTTTTTCAAACCGAATCCGGCAAACCATGCATTTTTGATTTCCGGATGTGTGGGAGTATCTTTGCTGGTGGCTATGGTGATTTCCAGCATGGTAGGTACTCTGATTCCAATGTTTTTCCATAAGATTAAGGTAGACCCGGCAGTGGCATCCGGTCCGTTGATTACAACGGTAAATGATTTGGTTGCGGTAATTACTTATTATGGAATGGCATGGCTGTTACTGATTGAGACATTCCATCTGGCGTAAATAACTTTCTTATGATATTTATGACATAAAAGACACTGGACAAACATGAAAAGTGTGATAGACTAAAAAATATGAAAGCAGCCATTTGGGCAACAGGAGGAATTTATGGAACATTCAAACCCGCTTCTTCGCGATAATGACAGTACACAGAAGTTTATAACAATCGGAGAAATTATGCTCCGTCTGACACCGCCAAATTACGAAAAGATTCGTATGGCGACCAGTTTTGAGGCCAGCTATGGAGGCAGTGAAGCAAATATAGCACTTGCCCTGGCGAATTTAAATGTTGATAGTACATTCTTTTCTGTAGTTCCGAATAACAGTCTGGGAAAGAGTGCCGTGCGTATGCTTCGCAGCAATGATGTACATTGTACACCGATGATTTTATCCACACCACAGCAGACGCCGACCCATCGCCTTGGCACATATTATCTGGAGACGGGTTATGGAATCCGACCAAGCAAGGTGACTTATGACAGAAAGCACAGTGCTTTCGCAGAATATGACTTTGATCAGGTGGATCTGGACAAGCTGTTGGATGGTTACACCTGGCTGCATTTGAGCGGTATTACACCGGCAGTGTCTCCAAAGTGTAAAGACCTGATTCTGAACAGCCTGAAAGTGGCGAAGGAAAAAGGCATTACCACCAGTTTTGACGGAAACTTCCGCAGTACTATGTGGACATGGGAAGAAGCCAGAGATTTCTGTACAGAATGCCTGCCATATATTGATGTGCTTTTTGGAATCGAACCGTATCATCTGTGGAAAGATGAGAATGACCACAGCAAAGGTGACTGGAAGGACAACATCCCGATGCAGCCAAGTTATGAGCAGCAGGATGAAATATTCCAGAAATTTGTAGAACGATATCCGAATCTGAAATGTATCGCCCGTCATGTACGTTATGCCCACAGCGGTAGCGAGAACAGTCTGAAAGCATACATGTGGTATGAGGATCATACATTTGAAAGTAAACTGTTTACATTCAATATCCTGGATCGTGTAGGCGGTGGAGATGCCTTCGCCAGCGGATTGATTTATGCGATTATGCATGATTATAAGCCGATGGATATCGTCAACTTTGCAGTAGCCAGCAGTGCGATAAAGCATACGATTCACGGCGACGCCAATATTACTGATGATGTGGATACCATACGGAATCTGATGAATATGAATTACGATATCAAGAGATAGGGACGGTGTTTTGTGGCTTTTTGAACCATTGGGGACGGTGTTTTCCGGCTCTTTTAGTGTCACTTGTGGCTCGATTTGAATCAAAAAAGCAGAGATGTAAGTTTGTTTCAAACTTCATATCTCTGCTTTTTTTATACAACAAGAGTTATTCATTAAGAATAATATCCCCATCCGTGCAGGCAATAGTCAGTGTAGCATTGCCATTGTTTTTCTGAGCGTAACTGTTGAGATCGTCATCATTTTCCATCAGTGTCTTTGCAAGTGCTTCTGGCAGGCTGATTTCTCCAAGTTTGGTGGAAAGCTGCAGGCTAAGGGACTGCAATGCTTCTATGGAGTTCTGAATGGTAACATCTCCGAGTTTGTCTGTAATGGTGATGGATCCCTGGTATTGATTATGATCCAATGTCAGATCATCATCACTCATGGTGATATCACAGGTATCCAGCATGCTGTCTGAGATGGTCAGTTCACCCAATGTATTTTGAAAAGAAAAATCGAAAAACTGACAGTTTGTGCACATGGCATCTCCATCACTCAGTGACAGGCTTCCATGTGCAGCCTGAAGTCCATCGACAGACACATCCCCCATAGTATTGTGAATAGAAACCTGCCGGAACTTTTCGGTCGGTACATACAGATAAACGGTATCAGCTGGATGTTCTGCTTTTTTACCGCAGAACAGATCTGCCAGAAAACTGATATCAATATGAATATAGGAATCTCCGGTATGTTCGCTTTCTGTAACGGTAAGTGCGCCGCTTTTTACTTCATAGTCAACTGGCGACTTTCCATTCGCACTGGCCACTTCCCATGCAATGGCACAATGCTCATCTTTGGATGGAAGAATCTCCAGGTCAAGGTCTGTGAAAGAAATGTCCACAGAGTCCAGCGCCCCCAGGTCTGTCCGGGGCAGGGTGCTCACTCTGGCAGGAACGTCACTGCGTGCACCCCATTCCAGTCTGTTGAGATCTGCATGTGCCACATAAGAACATCCGTCATTCAGATAGCCGGCAAAGATCAGAACCGCTCCGGTTACACTGCAGATAATACCGGCCTTTAACCATTTATAGTGAGATTGTTTCATCATACTTCACCTCGTTTACTTTTCTTTTTTCGCCCGGCAATCCATTTTACGGAAGCAGCAAAAAAGCGGCAGCCACCGTAAGCAGCAAAAATCCCAAACAACATAATCAGAATCCCGAGTCCGATGATCAGCAGTCCACTTCCCGCAATCATGGCAGAGCCGGAAAGAGAGAGCGGCAGTGCCAGAAGTCCACGAAGAATCAGCTTTCCACCAATGAGATAGCCGGAAAATGCAGCAATAAAGATACACAGATCCAGAATAACAGCACAGATCATCAGGCATAACAGTACAATCGCAGCAGAAAGCAGGAGAGGTGCTCCGATTGGGATGGCAAAAAGAAGTAACAGTGAAATCCACAGGATCGATTTCCACACTTTACGTCCAGTGGTGTGGGCAGAACCGACTGCACCATTGGTCCCAGCGAACTCAGGGGCAGGAGCTGAGAAGATATTCGCATCAGTCGAGGCATCGGTCAGTTTGCAATCCAGCAGATTGACCATCAGATCCCGGGCAGCTTCCTTTGGTGTTCCAAGTTCCTCCATCAGAGCTTTTGCACCTTCGTTGTCTGTGTCTTCAAAATATTCGGTGAAATACTCCATAGCATCTTCATAATCTGCCTTTGGCAGTTTTTTTAAATATTTTTGCAGTTGCTGCAGATATTCTGTTTTTGTCAAATCTGTCTTACTCAATTGCGAAGCCTCCCTTCAATAATGCTGTCAATGGTGTCCTTATAAGTACACCATTCTTCCTTTAAATGCGCTATCTGCAACTTCCCCTCTGGTGTGATAGAATAATACTTTCGTTTCCGTCCCTGATATTCCTGAGAATAAGTGGTAAGAAATCCGGCCTTTTCCAGTTTTTTTAAAATAGGATATAAAGTGGATTCTTTGATATCAGCGGCAAGCTTGATCGTCTGACTGATCTCATAACCATAAGAATCCTGAGATTCCACAATGGTAAGGATCAGATATTCGATCAGGAGAGCAGATACTGGAAAATACATGCGATAACCTCCTAATATATAAAAATTTTATATATAAAAATTTTACACATAGGCTAGCATATAATAAAAAGAGTGTCAAGTAGAAAAACAAAGTCAGCTATAGCTTCTCTTTATAACTGTGTATAAATTTTCCATAGATGCAAAATGACGGATAGTCATTGACGAAATTTTCCTGAGATGGTAAATTATGTATCAACATACTATTGTAGTAGGAAATAAGGACGAAAGAAAATGAGGAGATAATTATGAAGAAGAACTGGAAAAAATATGCAGCAGGAATCGTTACCGCATCACTGGCGGCAGGACTTTTTTCTGTAGGAGCACTGGCAGATGACAGCATTGATTTAAAACTGAGTCTGACACCGTCTGAAAGCAGTGTATGGATGGTAGCAGTAGATTATTTTAAGGAACAGGTAGAAGAAAAGACAGAAGGCAGATATACCATTTCAGTGTATCCGAGTGAACAGCTGGCTGGTGGAGATCTGGTAAAAGGCGTGGAGATGCTTTTGACAGGATCTACGGATATTGCATTGAATTCGGTTATGAATACTTCCAGTTTTGATCCGAGACTGACCGTTACCAGTATGCCGTGGATTTTTGAAAACGGTTATGACAGTGTGGACGAGTATGTATTTAACGGTGAAGGTGCAGATGCCATCAAAGATATTTTCACAGAATTGGGAGCCGTACCGCTTGCCATCGGAGATAATGGATTCCGTCAGATCACAAATAATAAGAGACCGATTACGTCGCCGGAAGATCTGGATGGTTTGAAGATCCGCACACCGGCAAACAGCATGTATATTGATCTGTTTACTTTATTTGGAGCAGATCCGACTTCCATGAATTTCTCTGAGGTATATACTTCTCTTCAGAATGGAACGATTGACGGACAGGAAAATCCATATGATACCATTCGAAGTGCACAGATTCAGGAAGTATCCAAATATCTGACAGAATGGAATTATTCTTACGACATGTTTGTACTGAGCTTAAGCCAGAAGCTTTGGGACAGCTTAAGTGACGAAGATAAAGAGATCTTTCAGACTGCGGCACAGGAAGCATGCCAGAAAGAAATCGAAGCTTACCGTGAGAACGAAGCTGCGATAGCAGATGAATTTGCGGCGGCTGGTGTGGAGATCACAAAACTGACAGATGATCAGATTCAGACCTTTAAAGAGGCGGCAGCTCCGATCTATGAATCATACAAGGATCAGATTGGTGAAGATTTATTTGCAAAATTTGGATATAACAAATAAGAGGATATGAAGTGGGGAACGATATGAGCATAACAAAAGAAAAGGCATTGCAGCTTTATGAAAAAATGTGCACCATACGGGAATTTGAAGAACTCGTGAAGAAGGAATACCTGGCAGGAAATCTGCCGGGATTCGTTCATTTGTATATCGGAGAAGAGGCAGTGGCTTCCGGAATCTGTGGTGCATTGGAAGAAAGTGATTATATAGAAAGTACCCATCGTGGACATGGACACTGCATTGCAAAAGGTGCAGATCTGAATCGTATGATGGCAGAGATTTATGGAAAGAAAACTGGCCTTTGCAAAGGAAAAGGCGGTTCTATGCACATCGCAGATTTTGAAGTAGGCATGCTGGGGGCCAATGGTGTAGTTGGCGGTGGATATAACCTGGCAGCAGGAGCGGCGCTTGCCAACAGCAGAATCCTGCATAATCAGAAAGTGTCCGTTGTATTTTTCGGTGACGGTGCATCCAACCGGGGAACGTTTCATGAAGCAGCCAATGTATCCAGTGCATGGAAGCTGCCGATTATTTTTGTAAATGAAAATAATGGATGGGCATCGACCACGCCATATCGTACAACTACAGCAGTAGAGAATATTTCTGATTATGCAGCAGCATACCATATGCCATCCAGAATCGTATCCGGAAAAAATGTATTTGAAGTATACAAGGCAGCGGCCGAAGCGGTAGAACGGGCACGAAAGGGAGAAGGTCCAACATTTATTGAAGCAAAGACCTTTCGTGTAGAAGGGCATTTTGTAAAAGATGCAGAAAAATACAGAACCCGGGAATATGTGGCGGACGAACAGAAAAAGAATGATCCTTTTGTAGAATTTGAACGGATTGTTTTGCAGCCAAATGAGGAAGTGGATGAAGTAATCAGCAAAGAGGAACTGGATGAAATCCGTAAGCAGAGTCATGAAAAAGTGCTGGCAGCACAGAAGTTTGCACTGGAAAGTCCTGTTCCGGATCCGGAAGAATATCTGGATGACGTATACGATGTAAGATAACAGTATCTTGCAGTGGGCAGTATTTCCGAATGTTAAGACAAAATTTGAGGAGAATGATATGAGAACGATAACTTTTGGACAGGCGACTCTGGAAGCTATGAGCGAGGAGATGAAAAAAGATCCGACGGTGTTTGTTATGGGTGAGGATCTGGCACGCCAGGGAGGTATTTTCGGTCAGTTTACTGGACTGGCAGATCAATTTCCCGGAAGAGTCATTGATACACCGATTTCTGAAACATTTCTGGCAGGCGGCGGTGTAGGAGCAGCCCTGGCTGGAGCAAGACCGGTTGTGGATCTGCATTATGCAGATTTCTGCAGTGTATGTATGGATGAAATATTTAACCAGATGGCCAAGGCCAGATATATGTCAGGCGGTCAGGCCAGGATTCCGCTTGTGCTTCGTGCACCGGACGGATTGATTACCCAGGGGGCTGCACAGCATTCTCAGTCAGTGGAGAGCTGGTTTGTACATATTCCGGGCCTGAAAGTGGTAGCGCCATCGAATGCAGAGGATGCAAAGGCAGTATTGAAAGCCGCTATTGAAGATGATAATCCGGTTATTTATTTTGAACATAAGAATTTGTTTAAGATGTCCTTTGAAGTACCGGAAATAGAAGATGAAGAGCCGTATCAGATCGGAAAAGCAAAGATCCGTAAAAAAGGCAGTGACATCACACTGGTATCGTATTCCAAGACAATGTTGACGGTATTAGAAGCTGCAAAGCAGCTGGAGGATTTGGGAATTTCAGCGGAAGTCATTGATCTGGTGACATTATCACCATGGGATAAAGACACAGTTTTGAAATCTGTAAGAAAAACAGGTCATCTGTGTATTTGCCATGAGGCAGTGAAGCAGGGAGGATTTGGTGCAGAAATTGCCGCAACCGTAGCCGAAGAAGCATTTGCGGATCTGAAAGGTCCGGTTCTGCGCCTGGCAGCGCCATTTACACCGGTTCCATTTGCGCCGTCTATGGAAGATAAGGTACGCGTTCATACAGAAGATATTGTGAAGGCGGTAACAAAAACACTGAAAGGATAAGAAGATGAAACAGTTGGGAAAAATATTGGGAAAAATCATCGATTATCTGGAGGAGGGTCTGATTGTTGCAGGCCTTCTCTTTATGACCGTGATGAATTTTGCGAATGTTGTCAGCAGATATTTTTTGCACAGATCGATTTCATATACAGAAGAAGTGGTTGTCATTGTGTTTGTATGGGTAACGATGCTGGGAATTTCTGCCGGCTATAAGAGAAACGCTCATTTGGGTATGAGCTTTATAACGGATAAGCTGTCTGAGAATGGAAAGAAAGTGGCATTGGTTCTGTCTGCCCTGTGTTCTTTGATTCTGATCTGGTTTATGCTGAAATACGGAATAGAAATGGTTCAGAATCAGATCCGTTTTCACAGTAAAACCACAGCGCTTCGCTGGCCGACTTATATACAGGGGCTGGCATTGCCGGTGGGGGCGGTCTTTATGGGAATCCGCACGTTACAGGCTACTTATCATCAGTTAAGGGGGGATAAGCAGAAATGATGGCAGTTGTATTATTCGGTTTATTTTTTATTATGGTATTTTTGAATATTCCTGTGGCAGCAGCCCTTGGAGTATCCAGCCTGGCAGGCCTTTTGATGGAAGGATTTACGCTGACCACACTGACGGATACTATGTATGCGGCAATTGGAAAATTTACATTGCTGGCAATCCCATTCTTTATTTTAGCTGGAGTGATTATGGAATATGCAGGAATCTCCCGGAGACTGGTGCAGTTTGCAAAAGTTTGCGTAGGACACCGAAAAAGCGGTCTGATTTCTGTAGTAGTAATTGTATCCTGTTTCTTTGCAGCAATTTCAGGATCTGGACCGGCAACCGTGGCAGCTCTTGGATCAATTCTGATTCCGGCCATGGTAGAATCCGGCTATGATGTGGGCATGTCCACCGCACTGATGAGTGCATCCGGCGCCATCGGAATTGTTATTCCTCCAAGTATAGCGTTCGTTATTTATGCATCTATTTCAGGCAGCTCTGTAGGAAAACTGTTTGCGGGAGGTATCATTCCAGGAATTTTGATGGGAGTGTCCTATGTGGTGGCTGCAATGATCTGCTCTCGTAAAAACAATATCAAGCCACAGCCAAAGGCTTCCAAAGCAGAAGTATGGGCAGCATTTAAAGATGCCATCTGGGGGCTGCTGACACCGGTTATTATCCTTGGTGGTATTTATGGCGGAATTTTCACGGCAACAGAATCAGCCGGTATTGCGATTGTGTACGGTTTGTTTGTTGGAATTGTGATTTATAAAGAGATTAAAATCCGGGATCTTTGGAGATTGTTCGTAGATGCGGCAGTTTCTTCCGGAACAGTGTTGTATATTGTGGCATGCGCCAGCGTATTTGCATGGATTCTGACGACCAGCCATATAGCAACCGATATGTCTTCTGCATTGATGGCAGTGAGTGACAATAAGTATATCTTACTAGTGATTATCAACTTGATTTTCCTGATTGCAGGATGTTTTCTGGATGCCAGTTCAGCGTTTTATATTCTGGTACCGATTGTGCTGCCAATAGCCAATGCACTGAATGTAGATACGGTGCATCTGGGAGTTATGCTGACTACCAATATGGCTATCGGTCTGATTACACCGCCGGTTGGCATTAATCTATATGTGGGATGCAGTATTTCTAAGATATCGGTAGCAGAGATCTGCAAAAAGGTGATACCGTTTGTAGTGGCAGGTATTGTGACCTTACTGCTTACTGTATTTTTGGAGCCACTCAGTATGTTTTTGCCGAACCTGATGCATTAAGGAGAAAAATAATATGACCAGAAAAGAACTTTTAATGAAAGCAATAAATTTTGAAGAAGTGCCAAGAGTTCCGGTGAGTACTTTATCAGGAGCGACCTGGGCAGTAAAACAGGAAAATATTTCTCCGGAAGAACTGCTTCGTCTGCCGGATGCCGGGGCACAGATCATTCTGGATACCTGCGATAAACTGAATGTGGACATTGTATATGGAGGAAGGGCAATTCCCCATATCATTCTTCGTGCGATGGGTGGAAAAATTAATAATTCCAGAGTCGGACTCCCGGGAGAAGTGATCGAAAATCCTTTTGAAGAACTGGAAGAGATTCACAACTGGACAGTAGAACAGGTAATGGAAAACCTGCGCAAAGATGAAGAATATCAGCTGCTTTTAAAGCAGACCAGAATCATTGCCGAAAAAACCGGTGGAGAACGTTTTGTGGGAGTGGGAAGTTTTGGCCCATTTACCACCGCAGCACAGCTGGCCGGTGTCAATGAATTTATGATGTATCTGGGAGATGAAGATGAGGAAGAACTGGTAAAAGAAGTGCTGGAATTTGCGGAAGAAGTTGTGTATCATCTGACGCTGGATTTTCTGGAAGCAGGAGGCGATCTGGTCTATATCGCAGAACCGGTGTCTTCCGGCGATCTGATCAGTGAAGAATACTTTGAAAAATATTCTCTGCCATATTTGAAGCATTTAAATGACCGGCTTGCAAAAACCTGCCCATATATGCTGCTTCATATATGTGGAAAAACAATGGAGCGTATCAGTGCATTGAAGGATAGCGGTATAGCGATCTTCTCAGTAGACAGTCTGAATCTGGAAGAAGCGTTGAGACTGGCGGAACAGAAAATTACGATTATGGGTACCTTAAGTCCGGTACGTGTGCTGGAAAAAGAAAGTGCCGAAGAGATTTATAACAAGAGCAGGGATCTGGTGAAGACGGCAGGGCTGACCGGTGGATTTATTCTGGCGCCTGGATGTGACCTGACACCGGATACACCGTATGAACATATTGAAGCCATGGTACGAGCCGTATCAGGAAAGGAATAGAGATGCCATCACTTAGTACAAGAACCGAACAATTTACAGATTCTGTGATTCGCCGTATGACCAGAATTTCAGCAAAATACGGAGCAATTAATCTTTCACAGGGATTTCCTGATTTTGATCCGCCAAAGGAACTGATGGATCGTCTGGCGCAGGTGGCTTATGAGGGACCGCATCAGTACGCACTGACCTGGGGGGCACAGAATTTCCGTGAAGCGCTGGCAAAAAAACAGGAACATTTTTCAGGAAAAGCGGTAGACCCGAATAAAGAAATTGTTGTGACATGCGGAAGTACAGAAGCTATGATGGCAGCCGTGATGTCTGTCGTAAATCCGGGAGAAAAAGTGATTGTGTTCTCACCTTTTTATGAAAATTATGGTGCAGATGCCATCCTTTCCGGAGCAGTGCCAATCTATGTTCCATTAAAACCACCGGCATTTGACTTTGATCCGGAAGTCCTGGAAGATGCATTCCGCCAGGGCGTTAAGGCACTGATTCTCTGTAATCCATCCAATCCATGCGGAAAAGTGTTTACGTATGACGAGATGAAGCTGATCGCAGACCTGGCGATCAAATATGATACCTTCGTCATCACAGATGAAGTATATGAACATATTTTGTATCAGCCAAACAAACATATTTATATGAATACTCTGCCGGGTATGTGGGAGAGAACCATCACCTGCAACTCCCTTTCTAAGACTTACTCCATCACCGGATGGCGTCTGGGTTATGTGATTGCACCGGAAAATGTCATTGATCGTGTGAAAAAAGTCCATGATTTCCTGACGGTAGGTGCGGCAGCACCTCTCATGGAAGCCGCAGTCGTTGGCTTAAACATGCCAGATTCTTATTATATAGATTTGCAGAATCATTATCAGCATATGAAAGACCTCTTTACCGGAGGATTAAAAGACCTGGGATTTACCTTTACCGATCCCCAGGGCGCATACTATGTCATGATGGACATCAGTAAATGGAAGAAGAAAGATGAAACAGATATACAGTTCTGCGAAAGGCTGGCGGCAGAAGTGGGCGTGGGAGCCGTGCCGGGATCCAGCTTCTTCCGGGAAGACGTAAATCACCTGATCCGGTTCCATTTTGCCAAGCAGGACGAGACACTGAAAAGCGCACTGGAAAGACTGGCAGAGCTGTAGGGACGGTGTTTTGTGGCTCTTTAAGTGTCCCGTGTGGTTGCGACAGAGCGTTTAAGCCTTATTTAATTGGTCATTTCCATCAGCCTGAGGGACAGCAGAAGATCAAATCTGGTCTGGACAGAATCATTGGAAAGGGATGCATTGATCAGAATTACAATGTGGTTTTCCTGTTCAAACACGCAGGACTGGGGAAAGATCTGTACAAAAGACGGGTACAGAGAATATTCTGATCGACAGGTTCACCGGCAAGCATGGCCTGAAGAAGTTTGGCCAGCTGGTAATTATGCATATTTCGCAGATAAAGAATCTTATATCCAAAGGTCTCAGCAGGAAATATAGAAGGCTTTCTGGTATGGCAAAGATATTACATTCATGGGAGGCATTGACAATGGTAAAGTAGACCGTTATGACTGGAATCAGGAAATGATAGCAGCAGAGACGGATCAGCTGTGCCGCGACTGCGGAAAATTATATTTCATACCATGTACTTCTCATGGCTTGAATTTCTCCTGTATCCCTGGTGTATATGAAGCAGTAGACGAAGAAATCGAAAAGATGAGTAAAGAATTATTCTAGATACAGGAATGAAATATTTGTGATTTTATGTCTTTCTACTAAAAACCTATTGACATAGTAGGAATATAGTGGTAATATGATGCCAAGTTAAGAACAGCAAAGTAAAACCGGCTGAAGTTTCAGTTGGTGACAGTAGAAAGCGAGGAGAAAGACATGGCAAATATTTACAAAGGAACACTGGATCTTATTGGTAATACACCACTGGTAGAGGTTACAAACATTGAAAAGGATCTGGGACTGGAAGCAACCGTTCTGGTAAAACTGGAATACTTAAATCCGGCAGGAAGCGTAAAAGACAGAATTGCAAAAGCAATGATTGAAGATGCAGAGAAGAAAGGTCTTTTGAAAGAAGGTTCTGTGATTATTGAGCCAACATCCGGTAACACAGGAATTGGTCTTGCATCTATCGCAGCAGCCAAAGGATACCGCATTATCTTGACTATGCCAGAGACGATGAGCGTTGAGAGAAGAAATATTCTGAAAGCATACGGGGCAGAGATTGTTCTGACAGAAGGTGCAAAGGGTATGAAAGGTGCAATTGCCAAAGCTGATGAACTGGCGAAAGAGATTCCGAACAGTTTCATACCTGGACAGTTTGTGAACCCGGCGAACCCAGCTGTACATAAAGCAACGACAGGTCCGGAGATCTGGAGAGATACAGAGGGAAAAGTAGATATCTTCATTGCAGGCGTAGGTACCGGCGGAACCGTAACTGGAACCGGTGAATATCTGAAAGAGCAGAATCCGAATGTAAAAGTGGTAGCACTGGAACCGGCAACCTCTCCGGTATTATCAGAAGGCAAAGCAGGTGCACACAAGATTCAGGGTATCGGAGCCGGATTCGTGCCGGATGTACTGAATACCAAGGTATACGATGAAATCTTCAAGGCAGAAAATGAAGATGCATTTGCAACAGCCAAACTGCTGGCACACAAAGAAGGAATCCTGGTAGGTATTTCCTCAGGTGCATCTCTCTATGCAGCAATCCAGTATGCAAAGAAACCAGAAAACAAAGGAAAAGTGATCGTAGCACTTCTTCCGGACAGCGGAGACAGATACTACTCCACACCACTGTTTACAGAATAGTATGATATAGAATAGCCTATTAATGAACCTGATTTGCATCAGTAAAAAGATGTGAGTCAGGTTCTTTTAATATAAAAACGTGAAAAAATATAGAAAATAGTATATAAAAACGTGAAAAAGTAATATAATATAAAAAGAAAAACGTGATTATACGGATGGAAAGTGCATGGAAAAACGTGAAAACTAGAATGGAAATATAAAAAAGATCAGGAGAATGAGTATGTATCTGAAAAGAAAAGTAGATCAGTATCTGAAAGAATGGAAACAGAATAATGGAAGAAATCCTCTGATTATAAAGGGGGCAAGACAGATTGGAAAAACAGAATCTATTCTTCATTTTGCAGAAAAATATTATAAGAATGTGGTGTATATTAATTTTGTATTGGAGCAGAAATATAAAACAGTAACGGCAGATGGATATTCAGCGGACAATATTATAAAGAATATTTCATTAATTGATCCTGGAAAAAAATTTGCTGCAGGAGAGACACTGATTATATTTGATGAATTGCAGGAATTTCCAGATATAGCAACTACATTAAAGTTTTTTAAAATCGATGGTCGGTTTGATGTGATTTGCAGTGGGTCTTTATTGGGGATTAATTATAATAAAATTCACAGCAACAGTGTGGGATATAAAACAGATTATGAGATGTTTTCCATGGATTTTGAAGAATTTTTGTGGGCGAAGGGGTATGATGATTCTCACACAGAAGGAATTCTGGATCATATGAAGTCGGGAAAACCATTCAGTGATGCAGAAATGCTGGTCTATAAAAGACTCTTTTTGGATTATTGTATTTTGGGCGGAATGCCGGCAGTAGTGAAGCTATATATGGAGACAAATACGTTTTCGGGAACTCTTGAGATGCAAAATCAGATCAGAATGGACTATGAAGAAGATGTCAGGAAATATGCACAGGGGCTGGATCAGACCAGGATTCTTAGTGTATATCGCAGTGTACCGGTTCAGCTGGCAAAGGAAAATAAGAAATTTCAGTTAAGTAAGGTGACGAAAAATGCGAGAAGCAGAGAATATAGTGGATGCATAGAATGGCTGAAAGATGCCGGCGTGGTTGCTGTCTGCAATTGTCTGAATTATCCAGAACTTCCATTAAAAGGCAACTATGATGAAGATAAATTTAAACTATATTATCCAGATACAGGACTTCTGATTTCTACATTGGATGATGAAGCACAGGAGGATCTGCGGGCAAACAAGAATCTTGGAGTATATAAGGGCGCATTGTATGAGAATTTTGTGGCAGAGGCGTTTATCAAACAGGGACTGGGATTATATTATTATGTGAAGGAAAATGCTACATTAGAAGAGGATTTTTTTGTGAGAACAACAGATGAATTGGTTCCTGTCGAGGTAAAATCCAATAATAATCGATCACGATCCCTGACCAGATTAATTGCGAATGAAAATTATGGAGATATCCATTGGGGAATCAAGCTGGCTGACGGAAATCTGGGAGTGGAAAATAAGATCTATACCTTTCCATATTTTTGCGCATTTTTAATGAAACGATATTTAAAAGAACGATAGGAGCATCAATGAAAAAATAGTAGTCTTGAAATAGGACAGATATCTTCATAATATCCATCCTCATATGGAAAACGCAGGGAATCATATCGGACAAAAAGTTTTTGTACTGCGCATATCCTATTGAACAAGTAGGAAAATATGCTATAATAAAAAATGCAGGGTAACAGCTCAGATCCTGCGGGATGATGAGCTGCTACAAACATAGATAGAGAAAAGGGGCACAGGTTATGAATTTATCAAGTCGCAGCCGCTATGGCATTCGTGCGTTAATGGATCTGGCAGTGAATGCCAGAGAGTCATGTGTACAACTTGGAGATATTGCAGCGCGTAATGATATCTCTGTAAAATATCTGGAGCAGATCTTTATGGCACTTCGCAAGGGCGGTATGATCCGAAGCATAAAAGGACCACAGGGAGGATATTTGCTGGCGAAGAAACCGGGAGAGATTCTTCTGTCAGAAGTGATCCGTCTGTTAGATGGAGATTATCTGCTGGAAAAAGAAGTTTTGGAAGATGGAGAGAATCTGACCTCCAAGGTTATACAGGAAAAGATAATTGATCCTGTGAACTGCTGGGTGAGTGAGTTCCTGGAGCATCTGACGCTGCAGAATCTGGTAGATGCTTACGAGCAGGAACTTTCCAGTTCACAGGATATGTATTACATATAGGATTAGGATTATTGCATGACAGATCAGTGACACATAGTATTTTAAGAATAATTTATATTTTTTTTATTGACCTGAGTACACCTCCAATAATATAATGATGAGAAAATTAGAAAAAACAGTGAATAAGAAGGAGGAGTATGCATGAGACAGATAGAGGAATATACCGCACAGCAGGCAGATGTCTGCAGAGAACACGACAGTATTGACTTAAAGTTGTATTCAGAACTTGGGGTAAAAAAGGGACTGCGAGATGAAAATGGTCATGGGGTTCTGACTGGTCTGACGAATATTTCTTCCGTAAGAGCCTTTGATGTGGTAGATGGAAAGCAGATTCCATGCGATGGTGAGCTGCTGTACCGCGGCATAGATGTACGGGAACTGGCAAGAGAGAGCTTTAGTGAGAAGTACATTTTTGAAGAAGGTGCTTATCTTTTACTGTTTGGAGAGCTTCCTACTGAAGCACAGCTCAAAGAGTTTCGACAAAATCTGATCCGACAGATGAGTCTTCCGACTAATTTCACCAGAGACGTGATTATGAAGGCACCAAGTGCCGATATCATGAATTCTATGACTCGAAGTATCCTGACACTGGCTTCTTATGATCCGAAGGCAGATGATCTGGAATTATCCAATGTACTGCGACAGTGTATGATGCTGATCAGTACTTTCCCAATGCTGGCGGTATATGGATATCATGCATACAATCATTACGCCAATGATTCCAGTATGTACATTCACAGACCGGATCCTGAACTTTCCGTAGCAGAGAACTTTTTAAGAATGCTTCGCCCTGATATGTCTTACAGTAAGCTGGAAGCAAGAGTTCTGGATGTGGCACTATTACTGCATATGGAGCATGGCGGTGGTAACAACTCGACATTCACGACAAGAGTCGTGACGTCATCCGGATCCGATACCTATTCGGCAATTGCAGCAGCGATGTCTTCACTGAAAGGCCGTAAGCATGGTGGAGCGAACCTGATGGTTATGAAGATGATGGATGATATCCGTATCCATGTATCAGATTACCGGGATGAAGAAGAGATCGAGAGCTATCTGACGAAGATTCTGCAGAAAGAAGCCTTTGACCGTAAGGGGCTGATCTACGGAATGGGACATGCGGTGTACTCTTTATCTGACCCTAGAGAAGTGGTATTTAAGGGATTTGTAGAGCAGCTGGCAGAGGAAAAGGGCAGAGATACGGACATGGCGCTTTACAATAACATCGAAAAGATTGCACCGAAGATCATTGCTGATAAGAGAAAGATCTATAAAGGTGTAAGTCCAAATGTGGACTTCTATAGTGGCTTTGTATATGAGATGCTGGGAATCCCGAGAGAATTGTATACACCATTATTTGCGATTGCACGTATTGTTGGCTGGAGTGCACACAGAATCGAAGAACTGGTGACAACAGATAAGATTATCCGTCCTGCGTATAAATCATTGACTGTGAAGAAAGAATATAAGAAAAGAGAAGACCGGTAATCGGTTGACATCTGTACAGGAAATGTTAAAATAGTGGCAGAGATCAGGTGAAAAGCCTGAAATACCACTACAGGATGGAAAGAATGGGAACCGAGGAAAAGAACATCAGAGCCTATCTGGAAGAGATGCGGATAGGAGAAGAACTGATTTTAGAAGTATTGGATTTTCGTAATACTTATGATACAGATGAGGCTGCATTGGATCATGTCAGCAAGCCGGAAGTGTTATTTTACGGTAAAGAGATTCTGGAGATGGCTATTGCCGCACTCCTGCATGGAGAAAATATATTATTATCAGGAGCAAAGGCAACAGGGAAAAATGTCCTTTGCGAGACACTGGCATGGCTGTTTGGCAGACCATCCTATAATGTTTCTTTTCATGTGAATACGGACAGTGCAGCATTGATCGGTACAGATACTTTTAAGAACAACGAAGTGCAGCTTCGAAAAGGACCTGTTTATGAATGTGCAGAGTATGGCGGTTTTGGTATTCTTGATGAGATTAATATGGCAAAGAATGATGCGGTATCCGTACTTCATGCCACACTGGATCATCGAAGAAGTATTGATGTGCCGGGATATTCCAGAATAGAGCTGCATCCGGCCACACGTTTTATCGGTACGATGAACTACGGCTATGCAGGCACAAAGGAATTAAACGAAGCTTTGATTTCCAGATTTATGGTGATTGATATGCCGCCGTTGGATCTGGAGACATTGCATATTTTACTGAATCAGTATTTTCCGGATGCGAGAAGAGAAGCGATTGAGCAGTTTGCAGGGCTGTTTCAGGATCTGCAGACCAAGGCATCCAATGGAGAGATTTCTACAAAGTCTTTAGATTTTCGTGGGCTGGTCGGTGCGATCAGGACGATGCGCTCTGGTCTGGCACCTTTGCAGGCAATTCAGATGGGAATCGTGAACAAGAGCTTTGACGTATTTGAAAAAGAGATGATCGAAGACGCAGTACTGACACGAATTCCGGAAAACTGGACAAAGAAAGATATATTTGAAACAGCTGAATAAAAAGATTTACGAAAGACTGAGGTTGTAATGATAACAGTGGATGAGACTGTCCGTGCCTTAGTCTTTTTTTATATAATAGGAAATTGCATTTCCTATTATATAAAAAGCCTCCGGCAGGATGCGCACTCGCGCGAATAAGAAATATGTCGCAAGCGACAGCGCTCGGCGCGAGAATGTGCCAAGGCACATTCTTTGTTCATCAAATAAATGTTACTGTGCGGATAATTCCTCCAAAAGCTGGGCGATAGTTTTGCCCATCAGTGGATGTCTCTTCCACGGTGCAATTTCAGCCAGCGGTATTAGTACAAAATCACGCTTATGCAATTCGATATGAGGAATATGAAGGTCCGGTGTATCCAGTACAAGATCATCATATAACAGAATATCCAGATCCAGTGTGCGCGGACCCCAGTGAATGAGTCGTTCCCGGTGAGCAGCATACTCGATTTCATGGAGAAGATCCAGAAGATCTTCAGGAGAAAGGAGCGTGCGCAGTGCCAGAGCACCATTTAAAAAATCATCCTGCTCTACACCGCCGTAAGGCTCTGTGATCAGAAAATCTGATACAGCAGTTACCTGGCAGTCAGATCTTGCATCCAGAGCAGCAACAGCGTCTTTGAGGTAAGCTTCTTTATCTCCCATATTGGAGCCGAGAGCGATATAGGCGGTGTGCCATCCACGGCTGATCTCCACAGATACCGTATCAAGCGGAAGGCCGATTGGCGCCCATGGCTTTTTGATTGTGATATCTACCTGAGATACTAAAGGATAGGTAAGAAGAATGGCAGATGCTGTCTCTTCAGCAATTTTCTCCAGTAATTTCCAGGTATTTTCCGATACGATTTTCTTTATCAGATGGCTGACCTCGCCATAATGGATGGAAGAGGTAAGGTCATCTGTCAAACCAGCTTTGCGAGTGCTGGTATGCAAAACGGCAGAAACAAGAAATTTCTGTCCAAGTACATTTTCTTCTGGAAAAACACCATGATTGGCATAGATTTCCAGATCTTTGATAGTAATTTTATCCATAAATTAATTCCTCAATTATGCATTTAAAATAGCTTTTGTCATATCAATGATACGTTTATTTTCTTTGATATCATGAACGCGGACAAAAGCACATCCGCGCAGCATACCGATAACGGTGGTGGAAAGAGTACCTTCCACACGCTGATCCACCGGAAGGTTCAGTGTATTACCGATAACAGATTTTCTGGAAGTACCCAGAAGAACCGGGAAACCAAGAGGAAGCAGCACATCCACATGATTGATAGCTTCCAGATTCATCTCGTAAGTTTTACCGAATCCAACACCAGGATCCAGCATGATCTTCTCATCAGCAACGCCTGCTTTTCTGGCAATGGCAACAGATTCTTTCATATCATTGACCAGATCCTCCAGAAAATGATTGTAGACAGTTTCGTGACGGTTGTGCATCAGACAGCAGGCAGCATTATATTTTGCAGTCATTTCTGCAGTTTTGTAATCAGCCTTGAAGCCCCAGATATCATTCACCAGATCAGCACCGGCCTGAAGAGCGGCTTCTGCCACGTTTCCTTTATAAGTGTCGATAGATACAGGAACATCAAAACGGGATTTTACCGCTTCGATGATCGGAGTGACACGGGCAATTTCTTCTTCATCAGAAATTACAGTATGTCCAGGCCGTGTGGACTCGCCACCGATATCTACGATGTCAGCACCGTCAGCGATCATAGCTTCTGCGTGGCGCAGAGCATCGTCCAAATGATTAAAACATCCACCGTCAGAAAAAGAATCCGGTGTGACGTTCAGAATTCCCATAATATATGTTTCATTTTTGGTATCAAATTCGCGATTTCCGATTTTCATGATTAAAAACTCCCTTAAATTAATAGTTAATTTCCAGATTTTTCTTATCTTTTGGCCAATTACATTCCTTACAGGAAGGGCAGCAGAAGCAATTGCGTGACTGCTTATCGGCCCGGTAAAGATAATGAGCCAGCATGGTTTCTCCACTTTCGCTATTGCCGCGATGATGCAAAATAGCATCCTGTATCAGATGAATATCCTGATCGGAAAAATTACAGTCATGTAAGATCTCCTCGGCCATTCTGGCACTGGCAATATCATGTGGGGTACCGAGACTGATCTGTTCGTAGCGCCCGATATCGTGAAGGAGTGCTGCCGCATAGATCAGTTCTTTCTTCAGACCGGCCTGTTCTTCCAGATTGTACAGGTACATCAGTCTCGCAACATCAAGAAAGTGCTCTATGGTATGTCGGCAGAAAATACGATCCTTTTCTGCTTCAGACAAAAGGGAAAACTGTTCCTGATAAAGTGGGTGAGAAAAAATAGCCTGAATAGATTTCATAGGATATTAACCTTTCACCATCTGCAGGAATGTCTGCTGAAGTGTAAAGTCTTCAGCGAATGCACCGCGAACGATCGTAGTAACTGTTTTGCTGCCTGGTTTTTGTACCCCGCGCATGGTCATACACATATGTTCCGCTTCGATCATAACCATGACACCCTTTGGCTGCAGATGTTCTTCGAGAGCATCTGCGATCTGTGCAGTCAGATTTTCCTGAATCTGTGGTCTGCGTGCAAATACTTCTACAGTTCTGGCCAGTTTACTTAAACCTGCAACACGCTGATCTGGGATATAAGCAACGTGTGCTTTTCCGTAAAATGGGAGTAAGTGATGTTCGCAGGTAGAATAGAAAGTAATATCCTTTTCTAATACGATATTATTATTTGTTGCGTGGAATTGTTTGGAAAGATGTTCGGCTGCATCTTCATAGAGTCCGCCATAGATCTGTTCGCACATTCTGGCGATACGATCCGGGGTATCCAGCAGTCCTTCTCTGTTAATATCTTCACCGATGCCCTCCAGCATAAGGCGGACACCTTCTTTAATTTTTTCGTGATCCATCATAGTGATTGGTAAACCTCCTGAAATTGTATACATCAGGATGTTCCCATGAGATTTGAAAAAACGGCATAAAAAAAACATCCTGATTAAGAAATAAAGTTACAATAAGTTACTGATCCCTTCACAATCAAGATGTATGGCATCTATGTGTTGCAACGGGTGCGGACTTCATATCGTAAGACGAGCTTTTCGTTTCTATGGCAACTCCCCATCCACGGAACACTTGACGCATGAAATCCTATTTTGCATGATAGCTTATGCATTATTTATTAGATGCAAGGATTATAGCATTAAAAACATAGATAAGCAAGTAATATAAAAATATTTAGTAAAAAAATTTCAAAAAAATAAAAAAAGTACTTGCTTTTTTGAAAAAGTTGTTATAGAATACATTGTGTTGTGATATTGGGCTATCGCCAAATGGTAAGGCAACGGACTCTGACTCCGTCATTTCAAGGTTCGAATCCTTGTAGCCCAGCTTTTAAGAGATACTCGGTTGAGCATCTCTTTTTTTTTCTAAAAATTCACTTTGCATACACTTTATTTTTTGTTATAATCCATGTGATGACAACAGGTTAAATTCATAAGGAGATACATATGCCATATCAGTTTCAGAGCCGTATACGTTACAGTGAAATAGGAGAAGATCAGAAGCTGACCCTGCCGGGGTTGATTAATTATTTTCAGGACTGTAGTACTTTTCAGTCCGAGGAGCTGGGAAATGGTCTGGATGCCATGTATGCCAATGAAAGAGTATGGGTGCTGGCATATTGGCAGATAGAAGTAGAAAGATTTCCGGTTCTTGGTGAACGCGTTGCGATACAGACCTGGGCACATGCATTTAAAGGATTTCAGGGAGAACGAAATTACTGTATGTTGGATGAAGCAGGACAGAGAATTGCTCTGGCGAATTCTCTGTGGATTTACGTGGATCTGAAGTCAGGACATCCGGTAAGGGTGAATAAAGAGGTACAGGAAAGATATCCGATCGAACCGGCATTGGAGATAGAAGCAACGTCCAGGAAGATCAAAGTTCCGGAAGGCGGCATACAGGAGGTACCGTTTAAGGTGTGCCGACATCATTTAGATACCAATCATCATGTGAATAATGCACAGTATGTTGACATGGCGCAGGAGTATCTGCCGAAGGAATGGAGACTGGAAAGGGTAAGAGCTGAATATAAGAATCAGGCAGTGCTTGGAGATATGATACATCCGGTGGTCTGCAGAGAAGAGAATCGTATCATTGTAGATCTGCGCAGCCCGGAAGAAAAATCTTATGCAATTGTAGAATTTAAAAGGAAAGAAGAAAGATAGATTAGGTGAAAATATGTTAGAATTGGGAAAAAGACAGGTACTGAAGATTGTGAAAAAGACAGACTTTGGAGTATATCTGTCAGACACTGAAGAAGCAGAAGAACGAGTGCTTCTTCCGAAAAAAGAAGTACCGCAGCAGGCAGTCATCGGAGATGAACTGGATGTCTTTTTATATAAAGATTCCAAAGACCGTCTGATTGCAACAACCAGACAGCCGAAGATAGAACTTGGTCAGGTCAGCATGTTAAGAGTGAAAGAAGTGGCAAAAATCGGAGCATTTCTGGACTGGGGACTGGAAAAGGATCTTCTTCTTCCATTTAAGCAGCAGACCAGAAGAGTGCGGGAAGGTGAAGAATGTCTGGTGGCATTATATGTAGATAAAAGCAGCCGTCTGTGTGCAACTATGAATGTATATGAGTATCTTCAGACAGATTCCCCATATAAAAAAGATGATCATGTAAAAGGAACCATTTATCAGATCAGTGAACGCTTTGGTGTATTTGTGGCAGTTGACAATCGGTATTCCGGATTGATTCCGCAGAAAGAAGCAGCGGGAAGATATCAGATCGGAGATAAAGTAGAAGCCAGAGTGACAGGTGTGAAAGAGGATGGCAAGCTGGATCTGTCATCAAGAGAAAAAGCATATCTTCAGATCAATGAAGATGCAGAAGCAGTTATGCTGGCAATTGAAGAATTTTCAGGCGTGTTGCCATTTACAGATAAAGCATCTCCGGAAGTTATCAAAAGAGAGATGGGATTAAGTAAAAATGCATTCAAACGTGCGGTAGGCCATTTGTTAAAAGAAGGTCGTATTGAGATTACAGAACGTGCAATACGAAAGATAAAATAATCATATCAGGGAGGAAAAAGACATGAAAGTAATTAGTACAGACAAGGCACCGGCAGCGATCGGACCATATTCACAGGCAATTGAAGTAAATGGAATGGTATATGCATCCGGTCAGATTCCGGTGAATCCTGCAACAGGAGAGATTCCGGAAGGAGTAGAGGCGCAGGCTAAGCAGGCACTTACCAATCTCACGAATCTTCTTGCAGAAGCAGGATCTTCAATTGAAAAAGTTATAAAGACAACCGTATTTATTAAGAATATGGAAGATTTCGGAAAGATCAATGAGATCTATGCTGAATACTTTACAGGCACCTATCCGGCACGTTCCTGTGTGGAAGTTGCACGACTTCCGAAGGATGTAATGCTGGAGATTGAGGCAATTGCTATAAAATAGTCAAAGTACAGATTCTAAACTAATAGGCATAAGGGAGAAAGCAAGAAAACCACTTGTAATTTCTGCTTAAAAAGCATATAGTATGGTTGTAACGAAGAAAGAGATTAAAAGAGTGACCGCGAAGGATGACGCGGTGAAAGGAGTATAAGATGAAGGTACAGAATATTACAGATATTAATAAGTTTTTTGAAGTAATTGATAGCTGCAAAGGAAAGGTTGAATTAGTAACAGGCGAAGGCGACAGACTGAATCTGAAGTCTAAACTGTGCCAGTATGTTTCTCTGGCAAACATTTTCTCTAATGGTGAGATTCCAGAGATGGAAGTAATCGCATACGAAAAAGAAGATGTAGATAAACTGATCAATTTCATGATCAATGGCTAATTTACAGATATACATATAAAATTGGACTGTCAAAGACCGTTGTAAAATGTTATACTTAAAAAGACATTTTACAACGGTCTTTTTTAATTCCTAAATAAGAAATGAGGTTTCAATTTTGAATTTTACACATTTGCATGTGCATACGGAGTACAGTCTGCTGGACGGCTCCAATAAGATAAAAGAATATGTAAGCAGAGTGAAAGAACTTGGAATGAACAGCGCAGCCATTACAGATCATGGAGTGATGTTTGGAGTGATTGATTTTTATCGGGCCGCAAGGGCAGAAGGAATTAATCCGATTCTCGGATGTGAGGTTTATGTGGCTCCTGGATCCAGGTTTGACAGAGAAAAATCCAGTGGAGATGACCGGTATTATCATCTGGTTCTTTTAGCAGAGAATAATAAGGGATACAGTAATCTGATGAAGATCGTATCGATTGGATATACAGAAGGATACTATTATAAACCCCGTGTGGACCGCTCGGTTCTGGAAGAATACCATGAAGGTATTATTGCATTAAGTGCGTGTCTTGCAGGAGAAGTGCAGAAGTATCTGGCAAGAGGTCTTTATGAAGAAGCAAAAAAAGCAGCACTGGAACATGAACAGATTTTTGGAAAAGGGAACTATTTTCTGGAATTGCAGGATCATGGAATTCCGGAACAGAAACTGGTGAATCAGCAGTTATTGCGGCTGAGCAGAGAGACTGGAATTGAACTGGTTGCCACGAATGATGTGCATTATACTTATGCAGAAGATGCAGATTCTCATGATATTCTTCTATGTATTCAGACCGGCAAAAAGCTGGATGATGAAGACCGCATGCGCTATGAAGGCGGACAATATTATGTAAAATCGCCGGAAGAAATGGCACAGCTATTTCCGTATGCACTGCAGGCATTAGAAAATACACAGAAAATAGCAGATCGATGTCATGTGGAGATTGAATTTGGCGTAACAAAATTGCCAAAATTCGATGTTCCGGATGGATATACATCATGGGAATATTTAAATAAATTATGTTTTGACGGACTTGCCGAGCGCTACAGCGAGGAGCAGGCAGAAGAATTAAAAGCAAGACTGAATTATGAATTAAGTATTATTCAGAAAATGGGCTATGTGGATTATTTCCTGATTGTGTGGGATTTTATACATTATGCAAGAGAGCATGATATCATGGTAGGACCGGGGCGTGGATCGGCTGCCGGAAGTCTGGTTTCTTATACACTGGGAATTACGAAACTGGACCCGATCAAATACAACTTACTGTTTGAACGTTTCCTGAATCCGGAGCGAGTATCCATGCCGGATATTGACGTGGACTTTTGCTTTGAAAGAAGGCAGGAAGTCATTGATTATGTTGTCCGGAAATATGGAAAAGAAAAGGTAGTGCAGATTGTCACCTTTGGTACCCTGGCTGCCCGTGGAGTTATCCGCGATGTGGGACGTGTGATGGATATCCCGTATGCGTTGGTGGACAGCGTAGCCAAGATGATTCCACAGGAATTGAATATTACCATAGATAAAGCGTTAAAGATGAATCCAGACTTGAAGAAGTTGTATGACGAGGATATGCAGATGAAGCGTCTGATTGATATGTCCAGAAGACTGGAAGGTCTGCCAAGACATACCTCCATGCATGCAGCAGGCGTGGTGATCTGTCAGAAAGCAGCAGATGAATATGTGCCGTTGGCACTTGGATCAGATGGATCACCGGTTACCCAGTTTACGATGACAACGTTGGAAGAACTGGGCCTTTTAAAGATGGACTTTCTGGGACTGCGAACTTTAACGGTGATTCAGAATGCGGTAAAATTTGTGGAACAAAATGCCGGTGTAGTACTGGATATGGATCACATTGATTACAATGATCCACAGGTTCTGGCATCTTTGAGCACAGGAAAGACAGATGGCGTGTTCCAGCTGGAAAGTGCCGGAATGAAAAACTTTATGAAGGAGCTGAAACCGGAAAGTCTGGAGGATATCATCGCCGGGATTGCATTATACCGTCCAGGTCCAATGGACTTCATTCCTCAGTATATCAAAGGAAAGAATCATGCAGAAAGTATCACATATGACTGTCCACAGTTAAAACCGATTCTGGAAGCAACCTATGGATGTATTGTGTATCAGGAACAGGTTATGCAGATTGTGCGTGATCTGGGCGGCTATACGCTTGGACGAAGTGATTTGCTTCGCCGCGCCATGTCAAAGAAAAAGGCTGCGGTGATGGAAAAAGAACGCCGGAACTTTGTATATGGAAATGAAGAAGAGGGGGTTCCGGGATGTATCAAAAATGGTATATCTGAAGAAGTTGCCAATAAGATTTACGATGATATGATAGACTTTGCCAAATATGCTTTTAATAAATCTCATGCAGCGGCCTATGCAGTGGTATCGTATCAGACAGCGTATTTGAAGTATTATTATCCGGTGGAATTTATGGCAGCACTGATGACGTCTGTCATCGATAATTCTTCGAAAGTGGCGGAGTACCATATGACCTGCAGGCAAATGGGAATCCAGATTCTTCCGCCGGATATCAATTTGGGAGAAAGTGGATTTACGGTAGATGGCAACAACATCCGTTATGGCCTTTCTGCAATAAAAAGTGTAGGAAAACCGGTGATTGCGGCAATCGTGGATGAACGGAAACGAAATGGGGTATATACATCTCTGAAAAATTTCATGGAACGCCTGTCTGGTAAAGAAATCAATAAGCGTACAGTGGAAAACTTTATCAAATCGGGAGCATTTGACAGTTTTGGAGCCAATAGACACCAGTTTATGCTAGTGTACGCCCAGCTTATGGATTCTGTGAATCAGGAAAGAAAGAATTCTATGACCGGGCAGATGTCTCTCTTTGATTTTGTGGGCGAGGAACAAAAGAAAGAATTTGAAATCACTTTGCCGGACGTGGACGAATATGAAAAAGAACAGCTTCTTGCTTACGAGAAAGAAGTACTTGGTTTTTATGTCAGCGGACATCCACTGGAAAAATATGAAGGTATATGGAAAAAACACATTACGAATGTGACGTCAGATTTTGCGTTGGATGAAGAAACCGGACGTTCAAAAGTTACAGATGGCATGAAAACGACAATCGGGGGAATGATTGTAGATAAGACCATCAAGTATACCCGGACAAATCAGACGATGGCGTTTCTGACACTGGAAGATCTTCTTGGAACAGTGGAAGTAGTGGTGTTCCCAAGGGATTATGAAAAGAATAAGAATCAGCTGGTGGAAGAAGAAAAAGTGTTTATTACAGGAAGAGTTTCTGTAGAAGAAGACAAGCCAAGCAAGTTGATCTGTGAAAAAATAAAGAACTTTAAAGAGTTGAACAGAGAACTCTGGATACAATTTCCTGATATGAACACGTATCAGGAAAATGAGAGAACTTTGTATAATATCCTTCGGGAATCAGATGGAAAAGACAGAGTAGTAATTTATGTAAGATCTCCAAAAGCGATCAAACGATTGTCTGAGAATTGGACCGTTCAGGCAGATGAAAATCTGATTCAAAAACTATCAGACAAGTTTGGCGCAGAAAATATAAAAACTATTTGAAAATACAAAAAAAATGAATTACACTATAGGAAAATGTGAAAATCTGCAAAGCCTTTTGAGGAGGAGATACCATGGAAAAAGAAATAAATACAATTGGTGTGCTGACCAGCGGCGGTGATGCATCAGGAATGAACGCAGCAATTCGTGCGGTAGTCAGAAAGGCAATCTATAATGGCAAGAAAGTAAAAGGCATTTACCGGGGATACAGCGGGCTGTTAAATGAAGAAATCAGAGATCTGACAGCCAGAGATGTATCAGATACCATCGCTCGTGGCGGTACAATTCTTGGAACTGCCAGATGTACAGAGTTTCGTACTGAGGAAGGTCAGAAATTAGGTGCAGAAATTTGTAAAAAGCACGGTATTGACGGTCTGGTAGTAATCGGAGGCGACGGATCTTTTGCCGGAGCACAGAAGCTGGCAGCCCTTGGCGTCAATACGATTGGTGTACCGGGAACAATTGACCTTGATATTGCGTGTACAGAATATACGATCGGTTTTGATACAGCCATTAATACGGCCATGGAAGCAATCGATAAAGTACGTGATACATCCACTTCTCACGAGAGATGCAGTATTATCGAAGTTATGGGAAGACATGCAGGATACATTGCGTTATATTGTGGTATTGCCAATGGGGCAGAAGATATTCTGGTTCCGGAACGTTATAATTATGATGAACAGGAGCTGATTAATAATATCATTCGCAACAGAAAGCGTGGAAAGAAGCATCATATCATTATCAACGCAGAAGGTATCGGACATTCTACATCAATGGCAAGACGTATCCAGGCTGCAACAGGTGTAGAGACCAGAGCAACGATTCTTGGTCATATGCAGCGAGGCGGAAGTCCGACTTGTAAAGACCGTGTATATGCATCCATGATGGGAGCGTATGCAGCAGATCTGCTCTGTGCAGGAAAAACCAATCGAGTAGTCGGTTATCGCCATGGTGACTTTACTGATTTTGATATCGATGAAGCACTGGCAATGCAGAAGGATCTGCCGGAATATATGTGGGAGGTAGCAAAAGCATTATCCGTATAAGATATGATAGAAAGTACAGCAAATAAACAGGTAAAGAACCTGATTCAATTGATGAAGAAGGCAAAACTTCGTCGTGAATCCGGGACGTTTGTGGTAGAAGGCATTCGGATGTTTCGTGAAGTACCGAAAGAACGGCTTATGCAGACATATGTTTCAGAAAGTTTTCTGGAGAAGCAGGAAAACAGAGATGCCGTGAAAGAGGTACATTATGAGATTATGACGGATAAGGTATTTGCGTCAGTGTCAGATACCCAGACTCCTCAGGGAATACTTTGCATCGTAAGACAGCAGGAATATTCTTTAGAAACGATTTTGAAGAAAGACAGACCTCTTTTAATGATTCTGGAAAATCTTCAGGATCCCGGAAATCTGGGAACAATTTTCCGTACTGCAGAGGGCGCAGGTGTGGACGGTATTATTATGAGTTCTGACACAGTAGATATTTACAATCCCAAGACAGTACGCTCGACTATGGGCTCCCTGTATCGTATGCCGTTTATCTATGAAAAAGATTTAACAGGGATTCTAAGACAGATCAAAGACCGGGGAATTCAGGTGTATGCAGCTCATTTGAAAGGGGAAAATGCATATTATCAGGAAGATTACAGCAAAGGCTGTGCATTCCTGATAGGAAATGAAGGAAATGGTCTGACAGATGAACTGGCACAGCAGGCAGACATCTATATCCGTATTCCAATGGATGGACAGGTGGAATCGTTAAATGCAGCTGTGGCAGCAGCAATCTTAATGTATGAAGCAAAAAAGCAGCGGAATTAGCTGCTTTTTTTCGTATATTTTTAGGGGTTGACAAAGAATATTAACTATCGTAAAATAGGACTGTAAAATTTCTTAACAAAATTGTAATAATATGTGCGAATAAATGTAAAGAATGCCGGAGGCGATAAATAAGAGTTGCAAAATAACAGCCAGGGGGCAGCCAATACAGAAGCACATACGGAGGTTATGTAATGAAAAACAGAACAAAAGCAGCAATTTGTAGTACTGCCACAGTCCTGACACTTTCTATGATGTCATCTTCAGCAGTTATGGCTGTTGACAGCAACAGATGTGGTGGAAAGAATGTAGCAGTTGCCAATGTAAGCAGTGAGTTACTGATTCGCGAAAGCGCAGACGATAACAGTGCTGTTATTGGATATGTACCAAGTGCTGGTGGAGTCATTGTAGAAAGCATGAATTCTGACTGGACGAAGGTAGAAGTCGGAAATAAGACAGGTTATGTGAAGACAGAATATCTTGCCTTTGATGAGAAAGCAGACGAACTGAAGAATGTGTATGGTGTACAGGGTGCCGTAGCAGCCTGGGATGATGTAAAGATTTTTGCAGATCATGAAGATACTTCATCCATTATCGGAGATATGGATGAAGGAGAAGGATACGAGATTCTCGGAAGCACAGACAACTGGGTAGAGATTCAGTTAGACGATGGTGAGAAAGCTTATGTGGCTGCAGAAGATGTGGAAACAACGATGGTAGTAGATGGAGCAGTGTCTGTAGACGACAGCTCAGCTCAGAATACATATTACGCATCAGCAGAAGAAAGCAGCAGTGCAGCAGATACAGGATACGATAACAGTGCATCTGACGTAGAATATACTGTTCCGGAGACAGAATATACGGTATCAGATACTGAGTATTATGCACCAGAGACAGAGTATTACGCACCTGAAACAGACTACACATCAGAAACAGAATACTATGCACCAGAGACCGAGTACACGACACCGGATAATGGATATTACACAGAAGAGAGCGAATATACTGTTCCAGAGACGGATTATTATCCAGAAGAGACAGAGTATTATGCACCAGAGACAGAATATACCGAACCAGAGACAGAATACACAGCACCAGAGACTGAGAGCACAGAGAGCAGTTCATCTGATATCAGCAGCAGTGATCTGGATCTCCTTGCAGCACTGATTTATTGCGAAGCAGGTAATCAGCCGATGGAAGGTAAGATTGCAGTTGGACAGGTAGTTATGAATCGTGTAGCAAGCGGATCTTTTGCAAATTCAATTCATGACGTTATTTATGAAAGCGGTCAGTTTACACCGGCATACAGTGGACAGCTGGCAGGCGTGATCGGAAGTGCGCCAAGTGACTGTTATGATGCAGCGCTTGCAGCTATGAACGGAGAAGGAACGGTTGGAGGAGCACTTTACTTCAATACAGGTTCCGGAAAAGGAACAAAGATCGGAGATCATCAGTTCTATTAAAAAATACAGATCATATGAATACCATACCTGATACATAGGTATGGTATTTTTTTTATTGATATGATATAATCGGCTGAAGAAAGGGGGATAAAAATGGATTTTGTAATGTTACCGGTTTACTGGATGATATTGTTTATTCTGCTGCTGGTAATAGAATTACTGACAATGGGACTGACTACGATATGGTTTGCAGGCGGAGCATTGGCAGGGCTGATTGCAAATGTATGTGGACTGGGTTTCTGGCCCCAGATGATGGCATTTGTTGCAGTTTCCTTTTTATTACTGTTTTTCACAAGACCGTTTGCGGTAAAATATGTGAATAAAGGCCGTGTATCTACGAATGTGGACGAACTGATTGGAATGGAAGGGATTGTTCTGGAAGAGATAGATAATCTCAGAGCAGCCGGTAAAGTACTGGTCAGAGGAATGGAGTGGACAGCAAGATCCAGGAATCAGGAAGAGAGAATTGCAAAGGATAAAATTGTCGAAATATGTGCAATTGAAGGCGTGAAACTAATTGTAAAAGAAAAGGAGAACAATTAATATGGGAATTGCAATAATCATTCTTATCGTTATATTATTATTACTGGCAAGAAATATCAGAGTTGTACCACAGGCTCAGGCGATGGTAGTAGAACGTCTTGGAGGATACAAAGCGACATGGAATGTAGGACTGCATTTTAAGGTCCCGATTCTTGACCGCGTAGCCAAGAAAGTTGTATTGAAAGAACAGGTAGTGGATTTCCCTCCACAGCCAGTGATTACAAAAGATAATGTTACCATGCAGATTGATACGGTTGTATTTTTCCAGATTACAGATCCAAAGTTATACACATACGGTGTAGAGAATCCGATCATGGCGATTGAGAATCTGACAGCAACAACGCTGAGAAATATCATCGGTGATTTGGAACTGGATGAGACCCTTACTTCCAGAGAGACGATTAATACAAAGATGAGATCATCTTTGGACGTGGCAACAGACCCTTGGGGCATTAAAGTAAATCGTGTTGAACTGAAAAATATTATCCCTCCGGCAGCTATTCAGGAAGCTATGGAAAAACAGATGAAGGCAGAGCGTGAAAGACGTGAAACCATCCTGGTAGCAGAAGGTGAAAAGAAGTCAGCCATTCTTGTAGCTGAAGGTAAAAAAGAAGCGATGATTCTGGATGCGCAGGCTGCAAAAGAATCTGCGATTTTAAGAGCGGAAGCAGAGAAGGAAAAGATGATCCAGGAAGCAGAAGGTCAGGCTGAAGCAATTATGAAAGTGCAGAAAGCGAATGCAGACGGTATCCGATTCCTGAAAGAAGCAGGTGCAGATGAAAGTGTATTGACATTAAAGAGCTTTGAAGCAATGGCGAAGATTGCAGATGGACAGGCAACCAAGATTATCATTCCATCTGAGATGCAGAACTTGGCAGGAAGTATCAAGGCAGCAGTAGAAGTGGCAAAAGAAGCATAGAATAGTACGATAATAGAAGGTTAGGAAAGATGAATTTAAAAGGACGTAATTTTTTAACACTGAAAGATTTTACACCAGAAGAGATTACCTATATGCTGGATCTGGCAGCAGATTTAAAAGATAAAAAGAAAAAAGGAATTCCGGTAGATCACTACAGAGGAAAAAATATTGCTTTGATTTTCGAAAAAACAAGTACTCGTACCCGCTGTGCGTTTGAAGTAGCGGCACACGATCTTGGAATGGGCTGCACCTATCTGGATCCGACCGGATCTCAGATTGGCAAAAAAGAAAGCATTGCCGATACAGCACGTGTTCTTGGCAGAATGTTTGAAGGAATTGAATATCGTGGTTATGGTCAGGAGATCGTAGAAGAACTGGCTAAATATGCAGGTGTTCCGGTATGGAACGGACTGACCAATGAATATCATCCGACACAGATGCTAGCAGACATGCTGACAATCAGAGAGCATTTTGGAGACCTGAAAGGCAGAAAGCTGGTTTACATGGGGGATGCCAGATATAACATGGGCAATTCACTGATGATTGTCTGCGCAAAACTGGGACTCGATTTTGTAGCATGCACTACCAAAGAATATTTCCCGAATGAAGAACTGGTAAAGACCTGTGAAGGATATGCAAAAGAATCAGGCGCAACCATCACACTGACTGAAGATGTGAAAGCCGGAACAAAGGATGCAGATGTGATCTACACCGATGTATGGGTATCCATGGGCGAGCCGGATGAAGTATGGGAGAAACGTATTAAAGATCTTTCCCCATACAGAGTAACGAAAGAAGTAATGGAAAACGCAGGAGAAAAAGCAATCTTCCTGCATTGTCTGCCGGCATTTCATGACCTGAAGACAAAAATCGGAAAGCAGATGGGCGAAAAGTATCAGCTGACTGAGATGGAAGTGACAGACGAAGTATTTGAATCTCCACAGTCCAAAGTATTCGATGAAGCAGAGAATAGAATGCATACAATCAAAGCGGTTATGGTAGCAACATTGGGTGAAGAAGCATGAAAAGTGAAATTCTAAGTGCCCTTCGAGATACAGAAGGGCATATATCCGGACAGGAACTCTGTGAGCGTTTTGGCGTAAGCAGAACGGCGGTCTGGAAAGGTATCAATCAGTTAAAGAATGAAGGATATCAGATAGAGGCGGTACAGAATAAAGGGTACCGCCTTTGCGGGTATCCGGACAGTATTTCGAAAATAGAGTTGGAGAGCCGGATGCACACGAAGTGGGCAGGCAGGAATTTATTCTGTCTGGACACAGTCGATTCTACGAATGATTATATAAAAAAACTGGCAGAAGACGGTGCACCTCACGGAACACTTGCTGTTGCAGATTATCAGTCCGGAGGAAAGGGCAGGAGAGGACGGAGTTGGGTAACACCTCATGGAACAGCGATCGCAATGAGTATTCTGGTACGTCCGACACTTGCACCGGAGAAGGCATCCATGATGACACTGGTAGCAGGGATGGCTGTGGCAAGAAGTGTTAAAGAAGTCACCGGACTGGATGTGAAGATCAAATGGCCAAATGATGTGGTCATAGATGGAAAAAAGATTTCCGGAACCTTGACAGAGATGAGTATGGAGCTTGGTGCCATTCATTATATTGTAATTGGAACAGGTATCAATGCAAATGTGACAGAATTTCCAGATGAGATCAAAGATACAGCGACATCACTGATCCTCGAAAAAGGAGAAAAAGTAGACCGGGCAGCCATCATCTGTGCTTATATGGAGGCATTTGAAGATTTTTATGACCGTTTTATGGAGTATGGAGATATGACATTACTGCGGGAAGATTATCAGGAGCTCCTGGTAAATCAGGACAAAGCGGTACGTGTCCTGGAACCGGGACATGAATATACAGGAATTGCCCGTGGAATCGATGAAATGGGACAACTTCTGGTAGAGAAAGAAGACGGCAGCGTAGTAAAGGTTTATGCCGGAGAAGTATCGGTCAGAGGCGTTTATAATTATGTATAGATGAGGTTAGAATATGGAACAGAAAAAGCAGGAAAAGACAGTACTTTGCGGAGCAAGTGCCTACACAGAGAAATTCTATTTAAATGATGAATTTCAGGCTCTGCCGGATCAGATAAAAGATGAACTGAAGATTATGTGTGTGCTTTACACAAATGATGTGGGAGGCGTGCTGACATTGGAATTTAATGAAGAAGGGGAGCTTTGCTTTCACACAGAAGCGGAAGAAAATGATTTCAGCTATGATGAAATCGGAAGCGTTCTCAAAATTCGTGAACTTCAGAGAACCAAATCAGAATTTCTGCAGTCATTGGAATTATATTATAAAGTGGCAATTCTTGGAATGGATGTAGCTGCTCTGGCGACGGATGAGGAGTAAGAATGGAATTAAAAATCGGGAATGTAAAACTGGATAATCCTTATATTTTAGCTCCTATGGCAGGTGTAACGGACCTGCCATTTCGTTTGCTTTGCAAAGAAATGGGAGCGGGACTGATCTGTATGGAGATGGTCAGCGCAAAGGCCATTTCTTTTCATAATAAAAATACTGAAAAATTAATGGAAATCGAAGAAAGGGAGCGCCCGGTATCGATGCAGTTATTTGGGAGTGAACCGGATTTGATTGCAGAGATGGCGGCACAGATTGAAGAACGTCCATTTGATATTCTGGATCTGAATATGGGATGCCCGGTACCTAAAGTTGTAAATAATGGAGAAGGTTCTGCATTGATGAAGAATCCACATCTGGCAGCAGAGATTGTAAGAAAAACATCCAGGGCAATTCAAAAACCTTTGACAGTGAAAATTCGCAAAGGTTTTGATGATGCGCATATAAATGCCGTGGAGATGGCAAAATACCTGGAAGATGCAGGCGCAGCTGCAATTGCAGTGCATGGAAGAACCAGAGAACAATATTACTCCGGATGGGCGGACTGGGATATCATTCGTCAGGTAAAAGAAGCAGTCAGTGTACCGGTCATAGGAAATGGAGATGTAACAGATCCTGTCTCTGCACATAAAATGATGGAAGAAACAGGGTGTGACGGTGTGATGATCGGCCGGGCTAGCAGAGGAAATCCATGGATATTCCGGCAGTTGACTGAATATGATAAAACAGGATCTGTTTTACAGCGACCAGGGC
>CAKRON010000012.1 GCA_934373455.1 uncultured Marvinbryantia sp. | reverse complement strand
AAATGAATATTGCAGAACAGTTTGCAGCACTGGGCGTCGTACCAGTAGTAGTATTAAATGATGTAAAGGATGCAGAACCATTGGCAGATGCACTGGTAAAAGGTGGACTTCCTTGCGCTGAAGTAACATTCCGTACAGACGCAGCAGAAGAATCTATTCGTATCATGGCAGAGAAACATCCGGATATGTTAGTTGGAGCAGGAACAGTTCTGACGATTGAACAGGTGGACAGAGCAGTGGCAGCAGGAGCTAAGTTTATCGTTAGCCCTGGATTTGATCCGGAAGTAGTAGATTACTGTATTGAAAAAGAAATTCCTATTTTCCCAGGTATTATTACTCCTTCAGAAGCAGCACAGGCTGTAAAGAGAGGACTGAAGGTTGTAAAATTCTTCCCGGCAGAGCAGTTCGGTGGAGTAGCTACCATTAAAGCAATGGCAGCACCATATACAATGTTAAAATTCATGCCGACAGGCGGTGTCAGCTTAAAGAATCTGAAAGATTACTTAAGCTGTGATAAGATCCTTTGCTGTGGCGGAAGCTGGATGGTAAAAGGTGATATGATTAAAGCAGGTGAATTTGACAAGATCAGTGAAATGGCAAAAGATGCAGTTGCACTTGCAAAAGAAATCAGAGGTTAATGTTGTTACAAATAGGAGAAGAATAAAATGAATTTAAATGTAAGACCAAAAAGCGAATGTAAATTTGATGCAGTTTCTCTTGGAGAAGTTATGCTGCGTCTGGATCCGGGTGAAGGAAGAATCCGTACAGCAAGATCTTTCCGTGCATGGGAAGGCGGCGGAGAATACAATGTAATCCGTGGTTTGAGAAAATGCTTTAAGATGGATACTGCTGTGATTACCGCATTCGCTGATAACGAAGTAGGTATGCTGATGGAAGACTTTATCTGCCAGGGTGGCGTAGATACATCTCTGATCAAATGGATGCCTACAGATGGTATTGGCAGAATCTGCAGAAACGGTATCAACTTTACTGAGAGAGGATTTGGTATCCGTGGAGCAGTTGGATGCTCAGACCGTGCAAACACTGCAATCTCCAAAGCAACACCTGCAGATTTCGATTTTGATTATATTTTTGGTGAACTGGGTGTTCGCTGGCTGCACACAGGCGGTATCTATGCAGCTATTTCAGAGCAGACTTGTGAGACTGTACTGGCAGCGATTAAGACTGCAAAGAAATATGGCACCATCGTATCTTACGACCTGAACTATCGTCCATCCATGTGGAGCGCAATTGGTGGACAGGCAAAAGCTCAGGAAGTAAACAAAGAAGTAGCAAAATATGTGGATGTTATGATCGGTAACGAAGAAGACTTTACGGCATGCCTTGGATTTGAGATCGAAGGAAATGACGCTAACCTGAAAGAACTGAATCTGGATGGCTACAAGAAGATGATCAACGAAGCTGCTAAGACATACCCGAACTTTAAAGCAGTGGCAACTACACTGCGTACAGTAAAGACTGCTACAGTAAATGATTGGAGTGCAATCTGCTGGGCAGATGGAGAAATCTATAAAGCAAAAGATTATAAGGGACTGGAAATCATGGACCGTGTAGGCGGTGGAGATTCCTTTGCATCAGGTCTGGTATACGGATTGATGACAACTGGTGATGCTGAACTTGCTGTAAATTATGGTGCAGCGCATGGTGCTCTCGCTATGACAACACCAGGTGACACTACAATGGCAAGCAAGAAAGAAGTAGAAGCTATTATGGGTGGTGCAGGAGCAAGAGTTCAGAGATAAGATGAATTCCTGAATTATAGAATGAAATAGAAAACTGCCACAAAATATGGAGTAAGGGACGAAAGAGGTATGTCTTGTTACGAAATATCTGTGGCAGTTTTTTAAATATCAGATGTGAGATGATGATATTTGCGGTGAAAATGGCGATACATTCTTAAAAGAAATGCTGGAGATGCGGATTAGACAGCTAGTGTGATGGGGGAAAAAGAAATATGGATGGACTGGAAAAGATAAACAGTGGCCTTTTGGCGACACAGGTGGAGGCCAGACTGAAGAATTATATTCTTGAAGAGCCGATAGAGATAGGAGAAAAGATTCCGAATGAATTTACTCTTGCAGAAATGTTTGGAGTGGGAAGAGGAACGATACGTGAGGCAGTAAAAAGTCTTGTATCCAAAGGAATACTGGAAGTTAGAAGAGGACTTGGAACTTATGTGATTAGTACCAGTACATTAGAAGAAGATCCTTTGGGACTGGCAAATGTGCTGGATGATCAGTACGAGCTGGCATTACAGTTGTTTGAAACACGTTTGATGTTTGAACCGGAGATTGCGGCGCTGGCAAGTGTAAAAGCGACACCGGAAGAAAAAGAAGAACTGATAAAACTTTGTGACGAAGTAGAAAAACTGTTTTATGCAGGGAAAAATCATCTGAAAAAAGATATTGAATTCCATACACATATAGAAAAATGCAGCAAGAATAAAGTGACAGAAGTATTGTTGCCGATCATTTATTCGGCAGTATACGCATTTACAGATGTGGCAAACCGTAAATTACGTGATGAAACAGTATTGACCCATCGGACAATCACAGATTCCATCGTAAATGGTGATAGTATTGGTGCAAGAAATGCGATGATTATGCATTTAAACTATAACAGACAGATGATATTAGAATTACAAAAAAAAGAAAAAAAGAAAAAAGATTTACATAAAAAATCATTTGATGGAAAATGAAAAACAGATCAATAAACAGTAAACAATTAATCTATAAAGATTTTGACATAGAATTGATTCGCAGTAGCCGAAAAAGTATTGCAATTGAAATAGACAGGGATCTTAAGATCAAAGTGCGTGCACCACAGCGGATGAACCAAAACCAGATCATGCGGTTTGTGAAAGAAAAAGAGCAATGGATTCGGCTGCATTTGGCGAAGATGATTCAATTACAAAAAATGCAGGAAAAAGAAATGACAGATACTCAGCGGGCAACATTAACACCGGAAGATCTTCAGAGGCTGATGGTTCTCGCCCGCCGAGAGATACCTGTACGTGTAAAGTATTTTGCAGAACAAATGGGAGTAACTTACGGAAAGATTACGATTCGGAATCAAAAAACCAGATGGGGTTCCTGCAGTCAGATTGGAAATCTGAACTTTAACTGTCATTTGATGGAAATTCCGACCGAAATACTGGATTATGTGGTGGTACATGAACTATGTCATCGAAAGCAGATGAACCATTCCAGATTGTTTTGGATGGAAGTAGAAAAAGTATTGCCAGATTACCAGGTTCGTCAAAGATGGTTAAAGCAAAATGGCGGCAGATACTTAAGATAGATCAAACAACAAATATATTATGTGATTTCGAAAAATAATAAGAGTTGACAAAAATAAATATTAATGATATATTTAAAATACATATCTGGGAAAATTCTAAACCATTCGGTTAACACATTCCCCATATGAAAGTAAAAATATGACGGAAGTGGAGCCGATGAGAGCATTTTTCAAAAGGCTCCTTTCCGCATCAAAAGGAGAGGAGCACATAGATGGCAGAAAGAAGGAAACTGGAAGAGCTGAATCTGATGGACGATTTTTTGTTTTATTCAATGATGGCATATCCGTATATAGGAGAAGCGTTTGCCAAAAAGATACTGGAACTTTTGTTTCAGAAAAAGTTTGAAAATCTGAAAATCGTAACACAAAAAGTATACGGAGGCAGGAATACGGATCTGCGTGGAGCAAGGCTTGATGTATATGTAGAGGATGAAAGGAGCGCAGAAATCAATTCTTCGGAAGTATCAGACATATATGATCTGGAACCAGATCAGAATAACAAGAGCAAAAGTATTATGGCATTTCCCAAAAGAGTACGATTTTATCATGCAATTATTGACAGCCGGAGCCTGAAAGCCGGAGAAGATTTTGGAAAACTGAAGAATGTATATGTGATATTTATATGCAATTATGATCCATTCGGGTATGACCGAATAAAATATACGATCAAGAATACATGTATAGAAGCACCGGAAATGCCTTATGAAGATGGAGCACAGACGATAGTGTTATATACCAAAGGAAAAAATGGAAATATATCAGAAGAATTGCGCCAGTTTCTAATATATATGGAAAATACAACAAAAGAAAATGCTGTGAACGAAGAACTGAAAGAAATCCAGGAAATGGTAGACACAGTGAAACAGGATGGGGAGGTGTCGTTGGCTTATATGAAAGGTTTTGAACGAGATATGCTCATGTATGAAGAAGGACGAGAGGAAGAAAGAAAAAATACAGAAAGAGAGCGAGAACGAGCAGAGAAAGAATGTAAACGAGCAGAGAAAGAATATTTGAGAGCGAATGTTGCGGAAGAAGAAAATCGAAAATTAAAAGAAAAGCTGGAGCAGATGATGAAAATATATGGGAATGAATGACAAAAAATAAATAAAGCAATTACATATACTGTGAAATGATAATTGAAATAGTATCATACAAAAATCCGGAAGAAATCCTTGTAGGAAATCTTCCGGATTTTTGCATGCAGTTTATACATGAGTTTTTCTATAAATCGAAAAAGTTCAATATTTTATTGCATTGATAAGAAATTTTGTTGTTTTACCAAGTTACTTTTGAGATGTTTGGTTCTTCTGGGTAAAATTTTTGTAAATCAAAAGTATCTTTCATTTGTTTCAATTATATTTACGAATAATTGAGGAAGAACTCTCGATGGTCGTGTAGCATGTACTTAGTCATCGGTATTTGCAGCTACGACATATGAAAATGGTATTGGTAATAATGCACAAAAATTAATTGCAAAATATAACTATTTCACACAATTGACATAACTAAAGACTGGAAGTATAATCTGTTGTATACAATAGATAACACAAAATAGATATATACGACAAAGCAGGAGGAAAAAACGATGAAAGCAATGTACATTAACGCACCTGGTGAGGTGGAGATTCGTGACATTGAAATGCCAGTACGTAAAGAAGGAGAAGTATTATTAAAACTGTTATATGGTGGCATTTGTGGAAGTGATCTTGGATCTTATCGTGGAACATTTGCATATTTTGATTATCCAAGAATTCCGGGGCATGAATTTTCAGCGGAAGTGGTAGAAGTAGATGAAAATAATGAATATGGAATTAAACAGGGGATGATTGTTACCTGTAATCCATATTTTAACTGTGGACACTGCTATTCCTGCGAGCATGGAATTGTAAATGCATGTATGGATAATCAAACATTAGGATGTCAGAGAGATGGTGCTTTTCGTGAATATTTTACTATGCCGATTGAAAGAGTCTATGACGGTAAAGGCATGGATGCAAAAACATTGGCAGCCATCGAACCGTTTTGCATCAGTTACCATGGGGTAAGCAGAGCGAATGTAAAAGAGGGAGATAAAGTGCTTGTAGTCGGAGCCGGAACAATTGGTGTACTGGCAGCGATTGCAGCAAAAGCAAAAGGAGCAACGGTATATATTTCTGATGTATCTGAAGGAAAACTGAAGATGGCAGAAGATTTTGGCGTAGACGGTACCGTCTTAAATGATTCTCCTGAAAATTTTGAAAAGAAAGTCAGTGACCTGACAGATGGAAATGGCTTTGATGTGACAATTGAGGCAGTTGGCCTTCCTTCCACATTCCAGAATTGTATCGATGCGTGCTGCTTTGGCGGACGTATGGTATTAATCGGTGTTGGAAAGAAAAATCTGGATTTCAATTTCACGTTAATCCAGAAAAAGGAATTAAATGTTTTCGGATCAAGAAATGCATTGAAAAAAGATTTCTTAGAGTTAATTGAGCTGGTAAATGCAGGTATGGCACCACTTGAGAAGGTAATCACCAATGTATATCCATTCGATGACGCAGCAAAAGCATTTTATGATTTTGCACACAATCCAGGGGATATGTTAAAAGTTGTTTTTGATTTCTCAAATATTTCAAAATAGGCATAATGCACAAAAACAGAACGAAAAATAAATTTGGAAATTTGGATATATATACAAAATAAACTAAAAAATAGAAAGATTGGTTGAAATATTGACATAAATTATATAATACGCTATTGTATACAATATAAAATACCAAATGCATGCAATAGGTAGCAAAAACAAATATAATAAACAAAGGAGAGAAAAGGGTATGAAAAAGAGAATGGTAGCATTAGCAATGGTAGGACTGGTAGCAGCTACAGCAATGGTTGGATGTGGAAAGGTTCAGACAGATAACCAGAAGAGTGCAGAGACATCAGCAGAAGGAACAACAACAGCTACAGCAGCAACTGGAAAGGATGCGTATTCAGAAGACGTAAAAATTGCTTTCTTACCAAACGTAATTGGAGATTCCTGTGCAGCTGCATGGGCTGATGGCATGAAAACATATCTGTCAAGTTTTTCAAATGTAACATTTGATGTATACGATGGAGAAGCATCTGTTGATACTGAAGTACAGATCATGGACGAGTTAATCAATCAGAAGTATGATGCAATCATTCTTCAGGCAACAGACGCAGCAGGACTTGCAGCATCTGTAGATAAAGCAGAAGCAGCAGGTATTCCGGTTATCACATGTAACCTGGATGCAGATACAGTACATACAGGACTGGTAGCTGCAGTTGATGTAGAAGCAGGACAGCAGATCGCAGATTCTATCGGAGAAAGTCTTGGTGGAAAAGGAAAGGTAGTAATCATTTCTGCTACACCTGGAGCTACAAAGGGTGAAAATATTGATAAAGGATTTAAAGCAGTTATGGAAGAAAGTTATCCAGATATCGAAATCCTGGATGAACAGTCTGGTGAATGGTTGACAGAAAATGCCAATACTGTTATGACAGATTTCTTAACAAAATATCCTGAAATCGATGCAGTTCTCTGTCACAATGATGCAATGGCAGAAGGTGCAGCAGAAGCAGCAAAAGCAGCCGGAAGAGATATGCAGATCTGGGGTGTAGATGGAGAATCCAAGATGCTTGACTATATTGAACAGGGACTTTGCACAGGTACTGTATTCACAGACTGCCGTTCACAGGGAAGTTCCTGCGCACAGTTTGCAATGTATGCAATTGAGTCTGGAATTACAGCAAGCTCCGTATCTGAAACACCAGTTGTAAAAATGGCTCCAATCATTGTAACAAAAGATACATTGTCTGAGATTACAGACAGCATGCGCTGGTAATTTAGTAAGGCATTCTGGTAAATAAAGTCAGCAATAAGAAGGTGGAAAATCATATGAGACAGGAACAGATGAGACGTTTAATATCTATTGCCTCACTAATTGTGATCATGTTAGTGTTTGGTTTAACCAGTAATTCCTTCTTTACCCAGGGTAATTTACTGAGCATTCTTCGTGAATGCTCAGTAAATGGAATTATTGCGGTTGGTGTTACATACGTAATTATTACAGCAGGAATTGATTTGTCAACTGGAGCAGCAGTGGGATTTGCCGGTATGCTTTGCGCAAATCTCCTGTACAATTATAATATGTCCGCAGGAATTATAGTCCTGATTTCTATTTTAACAGGTCTTGTCTGTGGAGCATTAAATGGATTTATTATTACAAAATTAAGAGTTCCGGAATTTATCGGAACACTGTCAACACAGTATTTATTCCGTTCTATGGTATTTGTATTTGCAATCCGTGAAGCGGGAGTTATCACAAACAAAAAAATCTCAAATCCTGGAATCCTGATTTGGGGAGGAAGTATTGATGGAATTTATCTGGTAACCATAGCCTTTATTGTATTGGCTATTATTGGACAGATCGTTTTAAAGAAAACAAAGTTTGGTACTTATATATATGCAACAGGAGCTAACAGAAAATCAGCAGAATTATCTGGAATCAACACAGATAAAGTGCGTATGGCAGTATATGTCATCACAGGAGCGTTATGCGGACTGGCAGCAATTTTCCAGATTGGACGAGTTGGAAGCGTAACGACAGACCTGGGAACTGGAATGGAATTTGAAATTATCGCATCTGTAGTAATTGGAGGATGTGCATTCTCCGGCGGACGTGGAGACGTATTCGGATCTGCAATCGGAGCTGTGTTCATGGCAGTATTACAGAACGGTATCTTAAAATACAACTTACCGACAGCAGCACAGTTAATTGTAAAAGGTGTTGTAATTGTTATCATGATTGTGTTTGATGCAGTATATAACAAGATGATGCAGAAGCGGATTCAGCAGAAAGCACGTGAACTGGATGCAGCAACAGGAGGTGAAGCATAATGTCAGCATTACTGGAAATGAAAGAGATCGAAAAAAGCTTCAACGGAACCGCTGTATTAAAGAAAGTTAATTTTTCTGTAGATGCAGGAGAAGTGCATGCTCTGATGGGGGAAAATGGTGCAGGAAAATCTACGCTGATTAAAATCCTGACAGGTATCTATCCTAAAGATGGCGGACAGATTTACTGGTGCGGCAAACCGGTTGAGATTAATAACAGAAATGATGCAACCAAGCTTGGTATTGGTGTTGTATATCAGGAACTGAGTCTGATTCCGACACTGACAGTCATGCAGAATGTCATGTTGGGAAATGAAGAAAGCAAATTGGGATTTGTCAATGCACGTAAAATGCGTAAGCAGGTGAAAGATCTGATTGACAAATATGGATTTGGCATTAATCCGGATTCTATTGTTGAGACATTGACGATTGCACAGCGACAGACCGTTGAGATTTTAAAGGCGCTGAGCAAAGAATCAAAACTGATCATCATGGATGAACCTACTGCATCCTTAAGTGCAAAAGAATCCAATGCTTTGTTTGGAATTGTAGAGCAGCTTCGTGCGGATGGTGTAAGTGTTATTTATATTTCTCATCGTCTGGAAGAAGTATATCGTTTATCAGACAGACTGACTGTTTTAAGAGATGGTGTAACAGAAGCGGTATTGAATAAAGATCAGATCATTCCGGCAGATGTCGTACGTCTTATGATCGGAAAAGAATTAAGTGAAGCAACCGCATCCAATAATCTGAGAGTTTCAGATGAACCAGTCAGACTGAGTGTAAAGAATTTGACAAGAAAAGGTGTATTTAAGAACATCAGCTTTGATATTCATGAAGGTGAAATTGTAGGATTTGCCGGACTGGTGGGAGCCGGCCGTACAGAGGTTATGAGATGCATTTACGGTGCAGATCCGTGTGATGGCGGTACGGTGGAATTTGAAGGAAAACCATTAGACCGTAAAATTGGCAAGAGCATCAAAGACGGATTTGGATTTGTCCCGGAAGACCGTAGAAATCAGGGATTTACACCACTTCTGTCTATTGAAAAAAATGTGGCGCTTACGAATTATGACACATTATCCAAGTATAATTTTGTTGACAGACCGGGAGAGAAGAAACTGGGAAATGATATGGTAGACCGTCTGAGGATCAGACCAAATAACTCACAGGTACCGGTTGGAAATCTTTCCGGTGGTAATCAGCAGAAAGCAGTTCTTGCAAAATGGCTGAGCCGCGATCTGAAGCTTCTGATTATTGATGAACCTACGGCAGGAATTGATATCGGAGCAAAGGATGAGATCTATAAGATTCTGGAAGAACTGGCAGCAAAAGGAACTTCTGTTATCATGGTATCATCAGATTTACAGGAACTTTTAAGAGTGTCACATCGAATCATTGTTATGCGAAAAGGTGAAATCTTTACAGAATTTTCAAGCGGAACCATTACCCAGGAAGATATCCTGATGGCAGAGTCCGGAATTCTTGCGAAGGAGGGCGAAAAGAATGAATAAGGATAAAATCAAAAAAGTTCTTGGCAGATCACAGAAGTTATGGATTCTTGTAGTGATTATGCTTGTATTGACCATACTTCAGCCGGGAGTATTCCTGACCGCGGCAAATATGAAAAGTATTTTATTATCCATATCCATTTATGGCATTATGGTATGTGGTACAATTTTTCCAATTCTTCTTGGAGGAATTGACCTGTCTGTAGGAGCGGTTGCAGCTGCTGCAGGTGCACTGGCAGTTACACAGATTGTGGCACATGATTATTCCATGACAGGTGTACTGATCGGTATTGTCGGAGGACTGCTTCTTGGATGTGTGGTAGGACTGATTCATGGTCTGATTGTAACACAGTTTGGAGTACCTGCATTTTTGATCACACTGGCAACACAGAATATTGTATATGGAATCGCACAGTTATTAACCGGCAATAATGTAATTGCCTGTATGAAACCAGACTTCTTCGCATTCCTTGGAGGCGGACGTTTATTTGGAATTCCATTTTCCATTTTCATTATGGCATTTATGACACTCCTTTCCTATATTGTATTGAATAAAACAGTACTTGGAAGAAATATTTATGCAGTTGGCGGTAACTCAGAAGCATGCCGTTTATCCGGTGTAAAGAGCCGGCTGGTTACTATCATTGCTTATGTGGCATCTGGCTTTACTGCTGCACTGGCAGGAATTGTACTGGCAAGTATGAACCGTCAGGCAATTGCAAAAGCGGCACAGGGATATGATAACTATGTGCTGACGGCACTGGTAGTTGGAGGAGCTTCTCTGATGGGTGGAGAAGGTTCCGTACTGGCTGCTATCTGGGGGGCATTTCTGGTAGGTGTGGTCCAGAATGGCTTACGACTGATGGGTGTCACTTCCGATTACCACGGAATTTTTAAATGTATCGTAATTATTGCAGCAGTTGCACTGGATGCACAGGTTCGTTATAAGAAGAGCGGTTTACAGAAGGGCGGGCTCTTTAAGAAGAAAGTAAAAGCAGAAGCATAAAATTGGAATGATAAACATAAAGACGGGGTGATTTGGAATGAAAATCGTAGATGCACATGTTCATGTATTTAAAAATCTTCAGGGATTCCGCGGAGAAGGTGAGTTGTATCCAATTGGAGGTGGAAAAGCAAGATGGGCAAATGGAGATGAGGTGGAAATGATCCCACCTCATCTCGGTGAAGACGCGTTTACTTATGAGACCTGTTATGAGTTCTTAAAATCAAAAGGGGTAGAAAAAGCAGTATTGCTTCAGGGAAGCTTTTATGGATTTGCCAATGAATATGTGGCAGAAGCGATAAAGACCCATTCTGATATGTTTATCGGGGCAGGAACCTATGACCCGATGAGCAGATATGCAGACAAGATCCATGAGAGACTGGTGAATGAACTGGGATTTAAGATTCTGAAATTTGAGACCAGTTCTGGAGGTGGTTTGATGTCCTATCACCACCCGTATAAATTAGATGAAGTGTTCCTTCCAATTGCAAAAAAATGTGAGGAACAGGGTATTGTGATGGTATTAGATATCGGAAGTCCGGGTATGGAAAGCTTTCAGCCGGAAGCAGTCAGAAAGATTGCGCAGGAATGTCAGAAAATGAAGATTGTGGTTTGCCATTTACTGGCACCGACCTTAAAGGATCACACAACAGGGATATTTGAAGAAAGTATCAATTGCCTGAAGCTGGACAATGTATATTTTGACCTTGCTGCAGTACCGTTTAATGTACAGCCGGAAGAATATCCGTTCCCGACAGGGCTGGATTATATTAAAAAGGCAGCAGAGATTGTGGGAACAGAACATTTACTCTGGGGAACAGATATTCCGTCAGTTTTGATAAAGAATAGCTATGAGAAACTCACAGATTATATCATAGAGAGCGGACAATTCTGTCAGTCTGATCTGGAAAAGATGTTTTATGAAAATGCGATGAGAGTTTATCAATTTTAAAAAACACATACTGGGGGTAAAAAAATGTATTTTGTTGATAAATTAAAAAACTGTCATCCACAAAAAGGCGAGGTGGCTATATTCTGGTTGGGACAGGCAGGCTTCCTGTTAAAAAACAGTAAGAATGAAGTACTTGCAGTTGATCCGTATTTGTCAGATGCAGTGGAGCGGATCTGCGGGTTAAAAAGGCTTATGATGGCAGTCATGGAACCGGAAGACTTGAATCCGGATGTATTGGTGATCAGTCATCATGATGAAGATCATCTGGACATGGATATTATACCGGATATGATGAAACGCAATCCGGAAACAAAGCTCTTTGCACCAAAGACAGCATATGACATGTGTGTAAAGGCGGGGATATCCCAGGAACAGCTTGTACTCTTTGATGAGGGAACGAAGGGAGAGTACAAAGGATTTGAAATGGAGGCAGTTTTTGCAGACCATGGAGATCATGCACCGGATGCAATTGGGATGTTGATCCGTACAGAAGGACATTTGCTCTATTTTTCAGGCGACACGTCCTATCAGTGTACGAGAATGCAGTATGCAGCATCTAAAGATGTGGATGTACTGATTGTGCCTATTAATGGGGAATATGGGAATATGAATTCCTGTGAAGCAGTGGATCTGGTGAATCTGGTAAAACCAAAACTGACTATACCGAGTCATTTTTGGACATTTATTCGGCACGGAAGTGATCCGTATTTATTTGACCGGGAAATGCATCTGGAAGCAAAAGACAGTCCATATTATTTTATGTGTCAGGGAGAAATGATACTCTGGAATGGAAAATCGCTGAATGAAACAAAAAAAGTGTAAGATTTATTAAATATTTTGACTACTTTTCTGCCAAAGTATGATATCATATTATGCAAAATGTTATTTCTTTCACTTACATTTTACTATCAGAAGCGAAAGAACAGAAAATATAATAGAAATATTGTAATGGTGGATAAGTATGAAAAAAGAATCTTTAAAACAACAGGCGTATAACATTATCAAAGAAAAAATCATTAACTGTGAATATGCACCGAATGATTTACTGAATGAAGAAAAGTTAAAAGAAGAGATTGGTGCAAGCAGGACTCCTATTCGAGATGCCTTAAGCCGACTGGAACAGGAACGGCTGGTACATATTTTACCGAAGAAAGGAATCATGGTTGCACCGTTATCGATCAGAGATATCAATGCAGTGTATGAAGCGCGAATGCTGATTGAGCCATATGCAATTGAGTATTATGGAAGTAAGATCAGCAGAGAAAAGTTTGTTGAGTATAAAGAAACCTTCCAGAAAATAAAAGACGCTGTGAAGAATGGAAGGGGAATGCCGGAGAATCTGTATGAGATCGATGACCAGTTTCATATTGAGTTTATTAATGCAATGGAAAATGAGTATTTTCTTTCCATGTATGAGCAGATCTATAATCAGAATCTCAGACTGCGGATATTGTCAGGGGCAAGGGGAAAGAACCGTATGACAGAAACACAGGATGAACATCTGAAAATCGTAGATTATTGTATCTACGGAAGCTGGGAGCAGGCAGCAAGTGCGATGAAAGAGCATCTGTTGTTTTCAAAAAGAGCTTCATTTGATGCAATTTTTCAGAATAGTGATATGTTTTTGTAAAAAATTAGCCTTTAATGTCAGCTTTATGCATATGCAGTAAATCTGATTTTAAAGGCTAAAAAAATAATTAATTTTGTATACAATAACAAATGCAATGTAAAATGAGGGTAAAAATGAAAATGCAGAACAGAGATAAACTTTTTATTGCAGTTATATTTTTCTGGATTGCCATGTATGTGTATATCCCATATCAGACAACCTATCTGAAAGTAATCGGTGCTGCAAGCAATCAGATCGGAATCATTGTAGGAGCCTATGGTATTTCACAGATGCTTTTAAGATTCCCGGTAGGAATTCTTGCTGACCGCCAAAACTATCATAAAATTTTTATATTAACAGGCGGGGGAGCAGCGGCAATAGCATCTGTATTTCGTATTTTTCTAAATAACAGTCTGGGATTTTTTATCGGAAATATTTTTTCCGGCCTGGCAAGTGCCATGTGGATTTCTTTTATGGTGCTGTACATGAGTTATTATCCAGATGAGGAACAGAGGAAAGCAACAGGAAAAATAGTGTTTGCCAATAATATTGGCATGCTTGGAGGATTTGTAATCAGTACGTTACTGTATCAAGCAGTGGGGATGCAGATAATCTGTGGTTTTAGTGTACTTGCAGGATTGATCTGTCTGGGATTTGCATTATCACTGACAGCCGCAAAGGATAGAAAGCAGAAAAAAGTGGAATTAAGTGCACAACTGGCTTTATGCCATCGCAAACGATTGCTTTTGTTTTCGTTGCTGGCGTTGGTTCAGCAGGGAATACAGGCGGCAACAGCCATGTCTTTTTCTATGCAAATTGTTACCAGCCTTGGCGGAAGTCTGAAAGAAGTGGGGATTGCATCTACAATCTATATGATTTCAGCAGTGCTGTGGGCAAAATTTTCATCTACGAAACAGTGCGAAAAGATTCCGGTAAAGGAATTGATATCGACTGTTTTTGTTATGAATGCAGTTTATTTACTGCTGATGCCGGAAGTAAATCAGATCAGTCAGATTTACGTATTGCAGATCCTGCCTGGTATGGCAACAGGGCTGCTGTTTTCCAGTCTTACTGCTGAAGCAATGAAAGGAATAGCATCAGAAGTAAAATCCACAGCAATGGGACTGTATCAGACTATATATGCAGTTGGAATGACCGTACTTCCAATGCTGGGAGGCACAGTTGTGCAGAATGCATCTATGAGAATAGCATATAGAGTGTTTGCAGGGATATGTTTAGCAGCAGCAATTTTGACATTGTGTGTTCAAAAGTGGACTGAAGAATAGATTGGTGAAAAGTGCATAAAAAGCATAATGGAAATATGATAGTAATGTACAATTGACACTTAGGAAAACAGGATATATAATCTGATGTATACAACAGGTAATACATATGGAACGGGAGGAAAATGCAAAAAAATTGTTCAACAGGTAAGGAAGGGTGAAATATGAGAGAAAGACAATTTGTTGCAGATATTGTAAGCGGAACAAAATTACCAAAGATGTTTCGTGTAAAACAGATATTTCCACATGACAAGATTGAAGTAGAAAAAATACCTGAGATCATTCATGATCTGTTATCTGAACCGAAATTTAAAGACAGAGTAAAATCTGGGATGCGTATTGCGATAACTGCAGGTTCCAGAGGAATTTCAAATGTGGCATTGACTACAAAATGCATTGTAGATTTCTGTAAGGAACAGGGCGCACAGCCGTTTATTGTACCTGCAATGGGTAGTCACGGTGGAGCAACAGCAGAAGGACAGAAAGAGATCCTGACTGGATATGGTATTACAGAAGAATATTGTGGATGCCCGATTGTTTCCTCAATGGAAGTAAAATGTATCGGTAAGAATGCAGAGGGCGTAGATGTTTACATCGACAAGAATGCAGCCGAAGCAGACGGAATTATTCTCGGATGTCGTATCAAGCCACATACTGCATTCAGAGGACCTTATGAGAGTGGTATGATGAAGATGATGGCAATCGGTCTGGGAAAGCAGTATGGAGCAACTATCTGTCATGCAGCTGGATTTCAGAATATGCACAAGAATGTGCCGTCTTTTGGACGTGCAATTATTGCAAATGCACCGATATTGTTTGCTGTGCCAACTATTGAAAATGCATTTGAAGAGACCTGTTGGATCGGAGCAGTTGCAGCAGAAGAGATCAATGATAAAGAGCCGGCTCTTCTGGAATATGCCAAATCGCTGATGCCACGTATCTGGGTGGATTCCTGTGATGTGCTGGTTGTAGATCAGATTGGTAAGAATTTCAGCGGAGACGGTATGGATCCAAATATCACCGGAACTTTTTGTACCAACTGTGCCAGCGGTGGAATTGATGCGCAGAGAGTAGCTGTTCTGAACTTAAGTCCTGAGACTCACGGGAATGGAATTGGACTGGGATATTCCAGTGCAACCACAGCACGAGTATACAAGCAGCTTGATCTGAAATCTATGTATCCAAATGCGATTACATGTACCGTTCTTGGTGGTGTTCGTATCCCAATTGTCATGGAAAGTGATAAAGAATGTATCCAGTGCTGCCTGCAGACCTGTAATGAAATCGACAAAGAACATGCACGGATTGTCCGTATACCGAACAGTTTGAATATTGGTGAAATATTATTGTCAGAAGCTTATTTGGAAGAAATTAAAGATAATGAAGAATATAAAGGAAAACTTGAAATTATTTCAGAACCAGAAGAATGGAACTTTGACGAAAATGGTGATCTGCCAATGAAAGACGGAAGCCTTGTGTTTTAATAAAAATGTGGAGGATGAGAAAATGGAACGACTGAATTATGAAGTATTAGAAAAATCCGGATATGACGGATATGTATTAAAAGATGCACCGGTAAAAGTAATGCAGTTCGGAGAAGGAAACTTCCTGCGTGCATTCGTTGATTACTGGTTTGACCTGGCAAATGAAAAGGCAGACTGGAACGGTAAATGCTGCCTGGTACAGCCGATTGCTCCAGGTCTGGCAAAGATGATCAATGAACAGGAAGGTTTGTATACATTATACCTTCGTGGAAGTGAGAATGGACAGAAGGTAGATGCAAAGCGTGTGATTTCCAGCGTAAAAAACTGCCTGAATCCATATGAAAAAGCAGACTATGAAGCAATGATGGAAGTTGCGGCAAGTGATGATCTGGAAATCATCGTTTCCAACACAACTGAAGCAGGTATCCAGTACGATCCTTCCTGCCAGCAGGATGACTGCCCGCCATCCAGCTTTCCTGCAAAACTGACCCAGGTTCTGTACCACCGTTACAAAGCAGGCAAAAAAGGAATCATCATGCTTGCCTGTGAGCTGATTGACAACAATGGAAAAGAACTGCTGAAATGCGTAAACCAGTACATTGACCAGTGGGGACTGGAAGAAGGGTTCAAAAAATATGTAAATGAAGACTGTACATTCTGCGGATCTCTGGTAGACCGTATCGTGCCTGGACGTATCCGTGATGAAAAAGAAGTGGCAGAACTGGAACAGAAACACGGCTATGCCGATCCACTTCTGGATGTCGGTGAAGTCTTCGGTGTATGGGTTATCGAAGGAGATCCAAAGCTGAATGATGTTCTCCCATTCAAAAAAGCTGGACTGGAAGATAAGGTATTTGTAGTACCTGATATGAGCCCATATAAGAAGAGAAAAGTACGTATCCTGAATGGTGCGCACACCGGATTTGTTCTCGGTGCTTACCTGGCAGGAGAAAATATTGTACGTGACTGTATGCAGGATGAAACCATCAAAGGATTCATGAACAAGATGCTGTATGATGAAGTGATCCCAACCCTCCCATTAGACAAACAGGATCTGCTGAACTTTGCAGCAGCTGTGTCAGACCGTTTCAACAACCCGTTTGTAAACCATGAACTGATGAGCATTTCCCTGAACTCCACATCCAAGTGGAAAGCAAGAAATATGCCGTCTTTCCTGGAATATATCAAAGAAAAAGGCGAGCTTCCGGTATGCCTGACCATGTCACTGGCTGCGTACATTGCATTCTACAGCAATGATATCCAGGCACTGACAGATGCAGGACTGGTATGCAAGAGACCAGCCGGAAATGAATATACCGTAAGCGATGACCGCTGGGCACTGGAATTCTATTATGACCATAGAAATGACAGCGCAGAAGAACTGGTACACGCAGTACTGACAAATGAAAAAATGTGGGATCAGGATCTGACCCAGATCAAAGATTTAGAAGAAACAGTTGTAGCTGACTTAAAGAAGATCCGTGAGGAAGGAGCAAAGGCTGCTTACGCAAGCTGCCTGTAAGAATATATGAGAACAATACAGATTAATAGCCTGGATAATGTTGCGGTAGCGCTTAGTCCAATCGCAAAAGGAGAAACAATTACAGCAGGTGAATATACCGTGACTGCAAGATGCGATATTCCACAGGGACATAAGATTGCCCTGAAAAAGATTGACAAAGACACGAATGTAACAAAGTATGGTTTCCCAATCGGACATGCAACAGAAGAAATCGAAGCTGGAGACTGGGTACACAGCCATAACATGGTTACCAATCTGGAAGGAGAAGTAGAATATACTTATCAGCCAGCTATCACACCAGTTACCCCGGTGGAACCGGAAACATTTAACGGATTTCGCAGAAAAGATGGAAGAGCAGCAATTCGTAACGAAATCTGGATCATTCCGACAGTAGGATGCGTCAATGATGTGGCAAAACGTATGGTATCTTTGAATCAGGATCTGGTAAAGGGCAGTATCGATGGATTGTATACGTTCGATCATCCATTTGGATGCAGCCAGACAGGTGCTGACCATGCACAGACCAGAAAGCTTCTGGCAGCACTGGTTCGTCATCCAAATGCAGCAGCTGTGCTGGTATTAGGTCTGGGATGCGAGAACCTGACTCATGAACAGTTTCTGGAAGAACTTGGTGATTACGATCAGGACAGAGTAAAGTTCCTTACCTGTCAGGAAGTAGAAGATGAATTTGAAGCAGGAAGAAAGCTTCTGGAAGAATGTGCAGAATATGCAGGACAGTTCAAAAGAGAGCCAATTCCGGTAAGTGAACTGGTTATCGGTATGAAATGTGGTGGTTCTGATGGACTTTCCGGTATTACAGCAAATCCGACAGTTGGCCGTTTCAGTGATATGATGGTAGCAAGAGGCGGATCAACTGTCCTGACAGAAGTTCCGGAGATGTTTGGAGCAGAAGGCTTTTTGATGAATCGTTGTATCAACAAAGATATTTTTGATAAAGCTGTAAATATGATTAACGGATTTAAAAATTATTTTATCAGTCATCATGAAGTAGTGTATGATAATCCAAGTCCTGGAAACCGCCAGGGTGGTATCACAACACTGGAAGATAAGTCCTGTGGATGTGTACAGAAAGGTGGAAGTGCTCCGATCATGGATGTCATTGGATATGGTGATCCGGTGGTAACAAAAGGTCTGAACATGCTGTATGGCCCGGGAAATGACCTGGTATCTGCAACAGCTATGACAGCAGCAGGTGCACATATGATTTTGTTTACAACGGGCCGCGGAACACCATTCGGAGCTCCGGCACCAACACTGAAACTGGCAACGAACAGCCAGCTGGCAGGAAATAAGAAGGGCTGGATTGATTTTGACGCAGGCTCTATCGTAAACGGAGAATCCATTGATGATGCTGCAAAACGCCTTATGGATCTGGTAATTGAAACTGCAAATGGAAAAGAAACTCAGACAGAACGCCGTGGATACAGAAGTATTTCCATTTTTAAAGATGGCGTTGTATTGTAAAAATTTATAAGTGTAGTCGTAACAATATCCTGATAAAGAAAGAGTCCCACGCTGAAAAATGCGTGGGATTTTTTCTATCATACATATTTTGAACATTGAAGAATGTGTCTGAAGTATTTTTGTGAAAAGTAAATGAAAGCGCTTACATAATTTTGGTAATTTTTTCACGTTCTTATATTTGACATTTTGAAAAAGAGATAGTAGACTAAATGTAAGCACTTACATTACATGTAAAATGAGAGAACAGATGGGTGGCGAGAAACAAATTAGGGGGTAGACATGAATATTTATGATATTTCAGAGAAGGCTGGTGTATCGATAGCGACCGTGTCTCGTGTACTAAATGGAAATAGTAAGGTTAGTGAGAAGACAAGACAGAAAATTCTGGATGTGATGGAGGAGACAGGTTATCAGCCGAATATTTTTGCAAGAGGTCTTGGCTTGAATACAATGAACACTATTGGTGTGATGTGTGCTGACAGTTCTGACTTGGTTCTGGCGGCAGCAGTATATCATGTAGAACAGGAATTACATAAGTATCAATATGATGTGTTGTTGTGTTGTACCGGATATGAGACGAAGGAAAAAGAAAAATATATGAATCTGCTTCGTTCGAAACGAGTGGATGCTGTAATTCTCGTTGGTTCAAATTTTATAGAAGAAGATATGAAACAGAACCAATATATCATAGAAACAGCAAAAGAAATACCGGTAATGTTGGTGAATGCATATCTGGATGCGCCAAATGTGTTTTGTGCAGTTTGTGATGACCGGGCAATGATGCGCCAGGCAACAGAAAAGTTCCTTAAGAATAAAAGAAGAGTTCTCTATTTATACCGTTCACTGTCATACAGTGGAAGACAAAAGATACAAGGTGTCAGAGATGCTTTTGAAAATGTGGGAATAAAACCGGAAGAAGGACAAATTCTTTTAATAAATGGGACAATAGAGGACACCAGGAAAAAACTGGAAGAACTGTGGGAAAAAGGTGAACGCTGGGATGTAATTATGACATCGGATGATGAGCTGGCTGTGGGAGCCTGTAAGTTCGCAAAAACCAGAAAATTAAAAATTCCACAGGATTTGCAGATTCTTGGATACAACAATTCTAAGATCAGTATCTGCAGTGAACCGGAAATCAGTACAGTAGATAATCACATGCGGGATGCAAGTATTCTGGTAGTTGATCTTCTGATGAAAATTTTACAGAAAGAAGAAGTAAGCAGTAAGACAGTAGTAGATGGCGAAGTAGTTCTTCGAGACACTACCATCGATTTATAACAGAGCAGAGATGCCATATAAAAATATAACAGATTCTTTACGGGAGGAATGTAACATGAAAGCATTTATGGACAAGGAGTTTCTGTTGAGTACACCGACAGCACAGAAGCTGTATCACGATTATGCAGAAAATACACCGATTCTGGATTATCATTGCCATATTAATCCAAAGGAAATCGCACAGGACAGAAAGTTTGAGAATATCACACAGGTATGGCTGGGCGGCGATCATTATAAATGGCGTCAGATGAGATCGAATGGAATTGATGAATATTATATCACTGGTGGAGCAAGTGACCGTGAAAAATTCCAGAAATGGGCGGAGACACTGGAAAAAGCAATTGGTAATCCTCTGTATCACTGGAGTCATCTGGAACTGAGAAAATACTTCGGATACGAAGGATATTTAAATAGTGAAACAGCTGAGGAAGTATGGAATCTGTGTAATGCGAAACTTCAGGAAGACACGATGACAGTTCGTAATCTGATCAAACAGTCTAATGTAAAACTGATTTGCACCACAGATGATCCTGTAGACACTTTGGAATGGCATAAAGTGATAACAGAAGATGACAGCTTTGACGTGCAGGTTCTGCCGGCATGGAGACCCGACAAAGCTATGAATCTTGAAAAACCAGAATATCTGGATTATCTGAAGACTTTGAGTGAAGTAAGTGGTGTGGAAATTCATAGCTTCAAAGATCTGATGAAAGCACTTTCACTTCGTATGGACTTCTTCGGATCCATGGGGTGCTGTGTATCTGACCATGCACTGGAATATGTGATGTATGCACCGGCTTCTGAAGACGAAATCGAAAAGATCTTCAGCGGAAGAATGAATGGAGACGCAGTATCCAGAGAAGATGAAATGAAGTTTAAGACTGCTTACATGATTGCAGTTGGAAAAGAATATCACAAACGTAACTGGGTAATGCAGCTTCATTATGGATGCAAACGTGACAACAATGTATTCCGTTACAATCAGTTGGGACCGGATACAGGATTTGACTGCATCAATAACTATGCACCAAGCGCACAAATGGCAGATTTTCTGAATGCATTAAGCGCTACAGATGAACTGTCGAAGACCATTCTTTACTCTCTGAATCCAAATGATAACGAGTTCATCGGAACCATTCTTGGATGCTTCCAGGGACCGGAAACAGTTGGTAAGATCCAGCAGGGTAGTGCATGGTGGTTCAATGATCACAAAGTAGGTATGATGAACCAGATGATTTCTCTGGCAAACCTTGGTCTTCTCAGCAACTTTGTAGGTATGCTGACAGATTCCAGAAGTTTCTTGTCCTACACAAGACATGAATATTTCCGCCGCATTCTTTGCGAACTGATTGGCGGCTGGGTAGAAAATGGAGAATATCCAGATGATTACAAAGCATTAGAGAAGATCGTAAAGGGAATTTCTTATAACAATGCAGTTCAGTATTTTGGATTTGATTTAAAAACAGTATAAAAAGGAGGAGATCACAATGGAACGACTGAATTATGAAGTATTAGAAAAATCCGGAAATGACGGATATGTATTAAAAGATGCACCGGTAAAAGTAATGCAGTTTGGGGAAGGAAACTTCCTGCGAGCATTCGTAGATTACTGGTTTGACCTGGCAAATGAAAAGGCAGACTGGAACGGCAAATGCTGCCTGGTACAGCCGATTGCGCCAGGTCTGGCAAAGATGATCAATGAACAGGAAGGTTTGTATACATTATACCTTCGTGGAAGCGAAAATGGACAGAAGGTAGATGCAAAGCGTGTGATTTCCAGCGTAAAAAACTGCCTGAATCCATATGAAAAAGCAGACTATGAAGCAATGATGGAAGTTGCGGCAAGTGATGATCTGGAAATCATCGTTTCCAACACAACTGAAGCAGGTATCCAGTACGATCCTTCCTGCCAGCAGGATGACTGCCCGCCATCCAGCTTTCCTGCAAAACTGACCCAGGTTCTGTACCACCGTTACAAAGCAGGCAAAAAAGGAATCATCATGCTTGCCTGTGAGCTGATTGACAACAATGGAAAAGAACTGCTGAAATGCGTAAACCAGTACATTGACCAGTGGGGACTGGAAGAAGGGTTCAAAAAATATGTAAATGAAGACTGTACATTCTGCGGATCTCTGGTAGACCGTATCGTGCCTGGACGTATCCGTGATGAAAAAGAAGTGGCAGAACTGGAACAGAAACACGGCTATGCCGATCCACTTCTGGATGTCGGTGAAGTCTTCGGTGTATGGGTTATCGAAGGAGATCCAAAGCTGAATGATGTTCTCCCATTCAAAAAAGCTGGACTGGAAGATAAGGTATTTGTAGTACCTGATATGAGCCCATATAAGAAGAGAAAAGTACGTATCCTGAATGGTGCGCACACCGGATTTGTTCTCGGTGCTTACCTGGCAGGAGAAAATATTGTACGTGACTGTATGCAGGATGAAACCATCAAAGGATTCATGAACAAGATGCTGTATGATGAAGTGATCCCAACCCTCCCATTAGACAAACAGGATCTGCTGAACTTTGCAGCAGCTGTGTCAGACCGTTTCAACAACCCGTTTGTAAACCATGAACTGATGAGCATTTCCCTGAACTCCACATCCAAGTGGAAAGCAAGAAATATGCCGTCTTTCCTGGAATATATCAAAGAAAAAGGCGAGCTTCCGGTATGCCTGACCATGTCACTGGCTGCGTACATTGCATTCTACAGCAATGATATCCAGGCACTGACAGATGCAGGACTGGTATGCAAGAGACCAGCCGGAAATGAATATACCGTAAGCGATGACCGCTGGGCACTGGAATTCTATTATGACCACAGAAATGACAGCGCAGAAGAACTGGTACACGCAGTACTGACAAATGAAAAGATGTGGGATCAGGATCTGACCCAGATCAAAGATTTAGAAGAAACAGTTGTAGCGGATCTGAAAAAAATCCGCACAGAAGGCGCAAAAGCTGCTTACGCAAGCTGCCTCTAAAATAAGCCCATTACTCAATTTCCTTATATAATAACAAAGGCCGCACATGATGTTATGTCATGTGCGGTCTCTGTTTTTATATTATTTTTTCTGTAACTGTTTTTCTAAATAATCAAAATCTGCTTTATAAGTACCGGTATACCATTTTTTTCTTGCCTTTGCATAGAGTTCTCTTGCCTCTTTTTTCTGGTGTTTTTCCAGATAATAGAAGATCATTAATATAGAAGGAACAGCGCCGAGATGGTTTAAACGTGGATTATCCATAAAAGATTTTCCGCGTTTATCGATGATACGACATCCTTCTACATTCTGACCGAGATAGAAGCAGGTGAGAGCAAAAGTTGACCAGTACACTGCTTTGTTTGCCAGGGAAAGACTCCCTGGCTGAACCTGATTTAAAGTTTCCTGAGCTTTTTTATAATTACGTTTCCGGCACCAGGCAACAGACAGATTTAACAGTCCTACCTGGAAAATCATTCCAGAAGAAGTCTGTTCCAGAAAAGCTGAAAGTTCTCTGATGTACTGGTCTGGATTCGTATCCAGAAGCGGCATGAAGGCATCCATCTTTTTTCCGTTCTTTCCATAAGGAAGAAAAAAGACAAGAATAGCACCCAGCAGCAGGAGAAGTATCCAGATGGTTACATACTGGAATATAAGGTTTTTCGGAACTGCCTGCATCAGGCAGTATAATATAAGAAGAATACTTCCTGCGATCAGAACTGCCCAATAGGCAGTTCCTGCAATATTTTTCTTTTTCTTCATGAATGATTTTCCTCCTGAGGACTTGATCTTAGTTCAGACCGGCACCTTGCATAGCACTGAGGGCATGGTCGGTATATCTCTTGTAGAATCCCTTTCTTGCAGGTCTTGGGATGATCCCTTTTTTGCTTCTTTCTTTTAAGATAGCGTTAGCTTCATCTGGTGTTACTTCTTTGCCGGCAATTCCTACCAGATCCAGACGGCGGTTTTCGATATCGTAACGAATCAGATCGCCTTCTTCAATAAAGGCAATTGGACCACCTGCGGCAGCTTCCGGACTGATGTGACCGATAGCAGCACCTCTTGTTGCACCGGAGAAACGACCGTCAGTGATGAGGGCTACATGACCGTTCAGTTCTTCGTCACAGACAATAGCTTCTGTAGTCATAAGCATTTCCGGCATACCACAGCCTCTTGGACCTTCATAGCGGATAACCACAATATCACCTGGTTTAATTTTTTTATCGACAACAGCCTGATAAGCATCTTCTTCTTCATTAAAGACTCTTGCAGGACCTGTGAATACACGCTGAGACTGCGCAACAGCGGAGTATTTTACCACGCTTCCTTCCGGTGCGATATTACCTTTCAGAATGGCAACGCTTCCTTTTTCGGTTACTTTTTCAACCGGAATGATGACATCGTCACGGTCAATGTGATAATTATTCAGGTATCCTACATTACGTTCAAAGAAATTGTCTTTCTGCAGGTCTTCCAGATTTTCGCCAAGCGTTTTTCCGGTTACTGTCATGACATCCAGATCCAGCATATCTTTTAAGAGCAGCTGTACATATGGGATACCGCCTGCGAACCAGAAACATTCTGTCAGATACTGGCCGCTAGGGAAAATATTTCCGATATGAGGTACCTGATGATTGATTTCATCAAACATTTCAATTGGAAGATCATATCCTAATTCTCTTGCGATGCTTGGAAGATGAAGTGTTGCATTCGTACTTCCACCGATAGCACTATGTATAATAATGGCATTTTTAAAAGCAGCCGGGGTGAGAATATCGGATACCTTAATATCACGCTCCACCAGTTCCATAATTTTGCGGCCTGCCTGACGGGCATAACGGAGAATATCGGTCATGGTAGCAGGAGCCAGTGCAGAACCTGGAAGAGCCAGACCTAAAGATTCTGCCATGCACTGCATGGTACTGGCAGTACCGAGGAAGGTACATGCACCAACGGAAGGGCATCCGGTAAGGTAATAATCACGGATTTCCTGCTTGGTTACAGCATCTTTACGTTTCTGGCGCAGGGAGATATCTCCGGCAACCAGACTGGTGGTCATATTTGGACCTGGACGCATGCTTCCGCCTGGCATGAAGATAGTAGGGATATCCATGCGGGCAGCAGCCTTTAAATGTGCAGGAATGGATTTGTCACAGCTGCTGGAGAGAATCATGCCGTCCCATGGTACAGCGCTTGCATGTACTTCCACCATATCGGCAATAGCTTCTCTGGAAGCGAGTACGATATTCATGCCGTCGTGTCCCTGGGCACATCCGTCGCATACGTCAGTGGTATGGTAGTGAGCCGGGAAACCGCCTTTTTCATAGACACCATAGCCTGCCTGAGTGGATAACTGATGGAGATGAACACTTCCTGGATGGGAATCACCATATACATCTTCGATCATAATCTGCGGTTTGTTGATATCGGTATCGTCCCAACCGCTTCCCATTTCAAGGGCATTAAACTGAGCCCACCATAAACGTTCTTTTTCACTTTTTTGTCTCATAGTAATATGTTCTCCTTTTCCTCTTTTTGAGCTGTTTTTATTTTTACCGGGTCAGGAACGTCAGAAGCATTTCTAGCCTGGCTTAAAGCGTCGCGATTTTGCTGAAGATGAAGCAGCATAGCTTCTTTTGCGGCAGCTGCATCGTGCTGACAAATGGCCTTGGCGATTTTGCGGTGCTGAAGAATGGTTTCTTGCTTTAATGACCGCTTGGTCAGTGAACCGAAGAGATCTACCGAGTATACAATGACTGGGATCAGTTTTGGCATCACCATATTATGAGTGCAGCTGGCAATGGCACGATGAAAATCTTTATCACTGTTTAAATGATTTTCTCCCTGGAGTATATTGTTTTCTACTGCCTGACATTTCTCCAGAAGTTTTTTACAGTCTTCTTCTGTTGCGTGAATTGCGGCGTTTTCTGCAACCCAGGTCTCCAAATGAAAACGAACATCCAGAAGGTCCATGGCAAGCTGAAATTGATCACTGCAAAATGCAAAGCCGAGAGGATCGTCGGTTTCTCCGGTATGTCTTGCAATAAAAGTGCCTTTTCCCCGTTTGATGGTCAGAATATTGCGGGCAACGAGCAGCTTTACAGCTTCCCGTACACTGCCGCGTCCGACCTGCAGCTGGGAGGCAAGCTCAAATTCATTTGGAAGTTTATCCCCTGTCTGGAGTTCACGGGTACGGATCAGATTCATGATTTGATCTGCAACCTGTTCAGGAAGAGACTTGTCACTGTCGTGTACAAGTTTTAAATCAGTTGTGTCCATATGCAGTCCTTTCTGGAAAATTATTAATTATCTTACAAGGAAATCACAAAACGATTTGTTTTATGATTTCCTTGTAAGATAAAAACCGGCAGACCGGATAGAATTCCGATCTGCCGGTTTGAAATCATTACATTAAACCAGGTAATGCACCCTGGAAGATGCTCAGGATTGCTACGAAAATCAGGATTGTTACACCTGCTACGAAACCACCCAGTGACCATCCAACGATAGTATCTCTGAAGTCAATATGGAAGAATCTGTTGATTGCCCAGAATCCAGAGTCGTTTGGAAGGGAAAGACCGATACCACCTGCACATACAGCGATAGCACACAGGATAGGTGAAACTCCGCTGGATGCAACAGCTGTTGCAACGATAGAGGAAGTAACGGTAAGTGCTGTAGTGGTAGAACCTGTAGCAATACGAAGTACCTGTGCAATTACGAAGCACATCAGCAGCATTGGCATATGGAATCCCATAAGAGTGCTGGTTACGACGTCTGAAATACCACAAGCTTTCAGGATTCCGCCGTAAGCTCCGCCGGCACCTGTGATCAGAAGGATACTACCAACAGCGTCAGCACCTTCAGACATAATAGTTGTGATAGAACGTTTCAGGTAAGGTCTGGAAATAAATGCTCCGTACAGTACGCCAAGCAGCATAGCGATATTCTTATCACCAAGGAAAGTAAGAACTGTCAGAACAGTACCTTCTTTTAAGAAGAAGGATGAAAAGCTTCCCAGAAGGATCAGTACGATAGGTACGAGCAGGATAGACAGAGCCATCATACCGCTCATGCTCTTACCGTCAGCTTCTTCTTTTTCTTCTTCTTCAAGATCTGAGAAATCCCATGTTTTACCATTTTTACGGTCAATTTTGTTGATAAAACCACCATATACAATACCACCGACAAGCATACCAACAAATGCACTGATCAGTGCGTATGGGAAGAACAGACCTACGTTAATTCCCATGTTAGCTGCTACAGCCAGAGGCGGTGCAGTAGGAAGTACCAGTGCGAATGTACATGTAGTTGCTACAGAGATTGCTCCTGCGTAAGCAGCCATGGAGTAACCTGTTTTTTTAGAAAGTGCACGAAGCATTGGAGCAAACATGATATAAACAACATCACCGAATACAGGAATACCGGTAATGAAACCTGCACATGCTACAGCATACTGAGATTTCTCTTCGCCGAGAACCTTCAGGATAGCGTTACAGATATTGTTGATACCGCCGGATTCATACATGAACATACCCAGCATAACACCGAGACCGGTTACCATACCGATAGAACCAAGTGTAGAACCAAAGTTGTTCTGAATAACAGTACCGATGCCCAGTACCTGACTGCCGTCTTCCAGCGTCTTGGTAGCCAGCGGCATTCCGGTAGCAAGACCGGTCAGAGCAGCTACAACCAGCAGAGCAACAAATGGATTTAATTTAAATTTCATGATGCAGAGCAGGAGAACTGCAATGGAGATGATAAAAATAAGAATCATCATAATAATTTTCCTCCGTTCCTAATTGTTCCTTAAATAATAACTTAATAATAAAAATAGTTTGGATAAAAAAGCCCGATTTCATTCATAATGATATTAAAATCGGAAAGATGAACGGTGGCGCCATACCGCACATCTATAAAACAACAATGTAAATACCGTTCCTGAAGTACTTACATATGTATCCCACACCTATGACTATAACACGTGAGACGTCACACGTCAAAAAGATTTTGCAAAATCGGAATGGTGCACAGAAATGAAAAGCAAAATTGTGCAATATTAACAATAGAATAATAGCAATATTGAGAAAGAAAAACATATCAACAGAATAGGAGAATGCAGAAGATTGAAAATGTTAAAAAAATGACGATACGATCAGAACTTTTTCATAAAAAAATAATTTGAAATTTATTCATTATGATGATTGAAACATATGACGTCGTATGGTATATTACAGTTAGCATCTGGTTTGAGTCGCAGTCAGATATCTGTGTTCCACAGTCTCACGTGTGTTCGACTTGAAATGGCTGTGACGGTTCCTGCAAACCGGAAGTAGACGAAAACAAATGATAGCATATTAAAAGATATTACAGGAGGATGTAAGAAATGAAAGCAATTAAATTAGAAAAACCATGGGATGTAGCTTGTGTGGAAATGGAGAAACCAGTAAGAAAGAATGGTGAAGCCCTGATAAAGATCGTGACTGCAGGTATATGTGGAAGTGATATAGGAGCTTTCCGTGGAACAAACGGACTTGTTTCTTATCCTAGAGTCATCGGACATGAGCTGGCAGGTATCATTGAAGAAATCGATGAAGATAATCCAAAGGGATTTAAAGTAGGAGATCATGTGATCGTTGACCCATATCTGTATTGCGGACATTGCTATCCATGCTCTATCGGACGTACGAACTGCTGTACAGATCTTCATGTTCTGGGTGTTCATGTAGATGGAGGTATGGCTGAATATTTCTGTCATCCTGCTGATATGCTGGTTAAGATGCCGGAAGGAATGGACTGGGTACTGGCTGCTATGGCTGAACCACTTACAATTTCTCTTCACGGAGTACACAGAGGAGGATTAAAAGCCGGAGAATTCTGCGCAATTTACGGAGCAGGTCCAATTGGTCTTCTTGCAGCAATGGTAGCAGAAGCTTATGGTGCACATGCGATCCTGATCGACGTGGTACAGGAACGTCTGGACTTTGGTAAAGAACTGGGAGTAGAATATATCATTAACTCTGCAAATGAAGATCCTGTAGCAGCAGTTGCAAAGATCACAGATGGAACAATGGCTCAGCTGGTTATGGAATGTACCGGTGCAAATGTATGTATTCGTGGAACACTGGATCTGGTATCTAATGCAGGTCGTATTACATTTACAGGATGGCCAAAGAAAGAAACATCCCTTCCTACAGATCTCTTTACAAAGAAAGAAATTGATATTCGTGGTGCACGTACTTCTGCAGGTGAATTCGAAGAAGCAATCGAACTGATCGTATCCGGTAAAGTAGATGTGAAGAAGATTCTGACAAAGACCGTTACTATGGAAGAAGCTCCGGAAACAATTATCGATATCGAAAAGAATCCTGGAGATTATATGAAGGTTGTTGTTGATTTAAGATAAAAAGGAGGACTCTATTATAATGAAAGAACTCTATTTGACAGAAGAGGAAAAAGGTATTTCCGGCGAGCAGCTGGAGAAAATGATAGATGATCTGCTCGTTCAGTATCCGAATGCCAAAAAAGTGTTGATCATTCCTCCGGATTATACAAGATGTTATTCTTATGCAGGTGAGATTACTCAGCTTCTTTATAAAAAGCTGAGCCAGTCTGCAGAAGTGGATGTGATCCCTGCACTGGGAACACATATGGCAATGAATGAAGAAGAGATGCAGAAATTCTTTGGGGACGTGGTGCCAAGAGAACGTATCATCGTTCATCACTGGCAGACAGATACCGTTTGCCTTGGATACGTTCCGGCAGAGGTTTGTTCAGAAATCAGTGATGGACTGTTTCCGGAACAGATCGATGTAGAAGTAAATCATCTTCTGGTAGATGGCGGTTATGATTTGATTCTTTCAGTTGGACAGGTAGTACCTCACGAAGTAGTTGGTATGGCGAATTATTCTAAGAATATTTTCGTGGGCACCGGCGGACGTGAGATGATCAATAAGTCTCACATGCTCAGTGCCATCTGCGGAATGGAAAAAGCTCTGGGAGTGACAGACAGCCCGGCAAGAAAAGTATATGATTATGCACAGCAGCATTTTATTGATGGCAAACTGCCTCTGGTATATCTTCAGACCGTAACAACCAGAGAAAATGAGACATTGAAGCTTCATGGTCTTTATATCGGTGATTCCAGAAAGCCATTTGAACTGGCAGCTGAACTGGCACAGAAACTGAATATTGTTCATGTAGAACGTCGCGCAAAGAAAGTAGTTACTTATCTGGATCCGGAAGAACTGAAAACAACTTGGGTAGGTAATAAAGGTATTTATCGTACTCGTATGACAGTGGCTGACGGCGGAGAACTGATTGTTCTTGCACCTGGTGTGATTGCTTTTGGTGAGAATGAAGAAATGGATAAAATGACCAGAAAGTATGGTTACACAGGAACAGAACATATTCTTGAACTGTATCGCCAGGGCGTATTTGAAGGAAGACTGATGAGTGCCGCACATCTGATGCAGGGTTCTTCAGAAGGTCGTTTTACCATAACGTATGCAACAAAGCCAGAGAATCTGTCCAAAGAAGAAATTGAGAGTGTGGGATATCAGTGGGCAGATTATAACGAAATTACCAAGCGTTATAATCCTGAAACACTGAAAGAAGGATGGAATGTATTACCGGATGGTGAAGAAGTTTACTTTGTTGGAACACCGGCACTTGGTTTGTGGAAAGTGGACTGATTACAGGAGATGGATTGTGGGAGCGTGAAGCATGAAATGATCCATGTAATCATGTGTTGTTTGGAAGAAATCTGGTAGAAGAAAGGAAAAAATTATGGAATTAGCAAGTCAGAAGTTTCGTGCAAATGCACCGGAGTTAGATCCGCTTCGTATTGGTACAGGATGGAAAGAAGAAGATCTGGGAAAGGTACAGATTTTTATTGAAAGTACCTTTGGAGACAGTCATCCGGGATCCGGACATCTGGATAAACTGGTAGAAGCTGCAAGAGAAGGTGTGGCAGCTGCCGGTGGATTTGGTGCAAGATATTTTACAACAGATATGTGTGATGGAGAAAGTCAGGGAAATGACGGAATCAACTATTCCCTGGTCAGCCGTGAAATGATCGCCAATATGATCGAGATTCAGGCAAATGCAACACCATTTGACGGTGGAGTCTATATTGCAAGCTGTGACAAAGGAATGCCGGGCAATCTGATGGGTATGGCAAGAGTAAATATTCCATCTGTTATGGTTACAGGTGGTACGATGGCTGCCGGACCGGAAATGCTGACACTGGAACAGCTGGGAATGTACTCAGCAATGTTTGAACGTGGAGAGATTGATGAAGCAAAACTGAACTGGGCAAAATGTAATGCCTGCCCGAGCTGCGGAGCATGCTCTTTTATCGGAACTGCATCCACTATGCAGATCATGGCAGAAGCACTGGGTCTGACACTTCCGGGAAGTGCACTGCTTCCTGCAACCAGCCCGGATCTGATCGAATATGCGAGAAAATCAGGAGAACAGGCAGTAAAACTGGCTCAGATGGAAAACATGAGACCATCTGATATTGTTACTCTGGAGAGTTTTGAAAATGCGATTATGGTTCATGCAGCAATCTCAGGTTCTACCAACTCATTACTGCATCTGCCTGCAATTGCTCATGAATTTGGTATTGAAATTGATGGAGATACTTTTGACCGTCTTCACAGAGGGGCACATTATCTTCTGGATCTTCGTCCTGCAGGACGCTGGCCGGCAGAATTCTTCTATTATGCAGGTGGTGTTCCGGCAATTATGGAAGAGATTAAGAGCGTACTTCATCTGGATGTAATGACCGTGACAGGCAAAACTCTTGGAGAAAACCTGGAAGAACTGAAGCAGAACGGTTTCTATGAGAGATGTCAGAAGTGGCTGGATCAGGCCAATGAAAAATATGGTATCCATATGACAAAAGAAGACATCATTCGCCCGTATGATAAAGCCATCGGAACAGATGGATCAGTGGCAGTGTTAAAAGGAAATCTGGCACCGGAAGGCGCTGTAATCAAACACACCGCATGCCCGAAGGAGATGTTCAGTGCAGTATTAAATGCACGTCCATTTGACTCCGAAGAAGAATGTATCGATGCAGTGCTTCATCACAGAGTAAAACCAGGTGATGCTGTATTTATCATTTATGAGGGACCAAAGGGAACTGGTATGCCTGAAATGTTCTATACATCTGAAGCAATTTCTTCCGATAAAGAACTTGGAAAGAGTATTGCACTGATCACAGATGGTCGATTCTCAGGAGCCTCTACAGGTCCTGTAATCGGACACTGCAGTCCGGAAGCCCAGGCGGGTGGACCAATCGCTCTTGTAGAAGAAGGCGATCTGATTCATCTGGATGTGAAGGAACGTGTACTGGAAATCGTTGGTGTGAAGGGAGAACGCAAGACTCCGGAAGAGATGGATGCCATCCTCGCAGAACGCAAGAAACACTGGCAGCCAAAACCGCCAAAATATACACGTGGCGCACTGAGACTGTTTTCAGATCTGGCAGCATCTCCAATGAAGGGTGCATATCTGGATTACGATCAGAAGTAAGAGAATGTAGCAAAAATGCCAGGGCATTTTTGAAAGGAGAGTTTCGTTATGAATTTAAATTTAAGACCAGCAAATGAATGTAAATATGATGCGGTATCCTTAGGCGAAGTTATGCTTCGCCTGGATCCGGGAGAAGGACGTATTCGTACTGCAAGATCTTTCCGTGCATGGGAAGGCGGCGGAGAATACAACGTAGTACGTGGACTTCGCAGATGTTTTGGACTGAATACCGGTGTGATTACGGCATTTGCAGATAACGAAGTCGGTATGCTGATGGAAGATTTTATCTGCCAGGGTGGAGTAGATACTTCTCTGATTAAATGGATGAAGACAGACGGAATCGGAAGAATCTGCAGAAACGGAATTAATTTTACAGAAAGAGGATTTGGTATCCGTGGAGCAGTTGGATGCTCAGACCGTGCGAATACTGCTATTTCAAAAGCAACTCCGGAAGATTTTGATTTTGATTATATTTTTGGAGAACTGGGCGCGCGCTGGCTGCATACAGGCGGAATCTACGCTGCACTTTCTGAACAGTCCTGTGAGACAGTCCTGGCAGCGATTAAGACTGCAAAGAAGTATGGTACAGTTGTATCATATGATTTGAACTATCGTCCATCTATGTGGAGTGCTATTGGCGGACAGGCTAAGGCTCAGGAAATCAATAAAGAGATTGCAAAATATGTGGATGTAATGATCGGTAATGAAGAAGACTTTACTGCATGCCTTGGATTTGAAATTGAAGGAAATGATGCAAATCTGAAGGAACTGAACCTGGATGGCTACAAGAAGATGATTAACGAAGCAGCTAAGACTTACCCGAACTTCAAAGCAGTGGCAACGACACTGCGTACAGTAAAGACTGCTACAGTAAATGACTGGAGTGCAATCTGCTGGGCAGATGGAGAAATCCACAAAGCTAAAGATTACAAAGGTCTGGAAATTATGGACCGTGTAGGTGGTGGCGATTCTTTTGCATCTGGACTGATTTATGGTCTGATGACGACAGGAGATGCAGAATTAGCTGTGAACTATGGTGCAGCCCATGGTGCTCTTGCCATGACAACACCAGGTGATACCACAATGGCAAGCAAGAAAGAAGTAGAAGCAATCATGGGCGGAGCAGGTGCCCGTGTACAGAGATAAAAAGGAGATAAACATGAAAAGTTCTTTTCGTTGGTATGGAGACAGTGATCCTGTCAAACTGGAACAGATTCGTCAGATTCCTGGCATGCGTTCCATTGTATCTGCCGTATATGATGTAAAACCGGGAGAAGTATGGCCGGAAGAAAGCATCAAACATCTGGTAGATGAATGTGCGGCAAACGGATTGGTATTCGATGTAGTAGAATCCATTCCGGTTACAGAAGAAATCAAACTGGGAAAACCAGAAAGAGATCTTCATATTGAACATTATTGTGAAAATATTCGTCGTTGTGCAAAATACGGAATAAAATGTATTACATACAATTTTATGCCGGTATTTGACTGGACCAGAACACAGCTGGATAAAGCAGCAGAAGATGGATCTACCAGTCTTGTTATGTACTGGGATCAGCTAAAAGGACTGGATCCTTTGAAAGATGATATTCATCTTCCAGGCTGGGATTCCAGTTATACGCAGGAAGAAGTGCGTGATCTGATTCGTGCTTATGGAGAACTGGGAGAAGAAGGTCTGTGGGCAAATATTGAATATTTCCTGAAACGTGTGATTCCGGTTGCAGAAGAGTGCGATGTAGTGATGGCACTTCATCCGGATGATCCGCCATATCCGATCTTTGGCCTTCCAAGGGTAATTACCTGTGAAGAAAATCTGGACAGATATTTAAGTATTGTGGACAGCCCTGCAAACAGTCTGTGTCTGTGTACAGGATCTCTTGGATGCTCACCGAAGAATGATATTCCAAAGATGGTTCGTAAGTATTCTGCAATGGGAAGAATCGGATTCATGCATATCCGCAATGTGAAAATCCTTCCGGACACTTCTTTTGAAGAATCCGGACATCTGACACAGGATGGTTCGCTGGATATGAATGCGATCGTAAAAGCTTTGGTAGATACAGGATTTACCGGATATTTCAGACCTGACCATGGAAGAATGATCTGGGATGAAGTAGGATCTGACGCAAAACCTGGATACGGATTATATGACCGTGCCCTTGGAACAGCTTATATTAACGGACTGATTGAAGCAAATGGCGGAAATCTGGATTAAAAGAAAGAAGGATACGAAGATGATGGATTTACCTTTAAATGTAGACTTTACAGGAAAAGTAGTCGTAATTACCGGAGCAGGCGGAGTCATCTGCAGCACGATGGCACGTGCATTTGCACAGGCAGGAGCGAAAGTAGCAGCCATTAACCGTACCGGAATCAAAGTAGAAAAGTTGGCAGAAGAATTAAGAGCAGAAGGATTTATCTGCAATGGATATGAAGGAAATGTACTGGATGAAGAGGGCATGAAGAAAATTCATGAACAGATTCTGGCTGATTTTGGTCCATGCGATATTCTGATCAATGGAGCAGGTGGAAACAATCCTCGTGCAACCACAGATAATGAATATCAGCATGAAGCAAAACCGGGCCAGAAGACATTCTTCGATCTGGATATGGAAGGTGTCAATGATCTGTTCAGCCTGAATTTCCAGGGAACATTGCTTCCGACACAGATTTTTGCAAAAGATATGGTTGAGAGAAAATCAGGATGTATCCTGAATATTTCATCTATGAATGCGTATATTCCACTGACCAAGATCCCTGCATACTCAGGAGCCAAAGCAGCAGTCAGCAATCTGACTCAGTGGCTGGCTACTCATTTTGCAGGAACAGGCATCAGATGCAATGCAATTGCACCAGGATTTCTGGTAACAAATCAGAACCGTGCTCTGTTATTCAACGAAGATGGAACACCAACAGCACGTTCTGCAAAGATCTTAAATGGAACACCAACACATCGTTTTGTGGATAGCGAAGAACTCATCGGAGGAACCTTCTTCCTCTGCGATGACAAGGCAGCAAGCGCCGTAACAGGAGTAGTACTTCCGATTGATGCGGGATTTGCAGCATATTCTGGAGTGTAGGAGAAAAATCGATGAATAAATTAAGAGAAATAGCAAATAAAGGTGAAAAATCCCTTGGAACATTCGTAGAACTGGGCGGAGCGAATGTAGTAGAAGCTCTGGGACAGACCGGACTGGACTTTATCATTGTAGATAATGAGCATGGTCCATTTGATGTGGAATCTTCTCTGGAGTGCATCCGTGCAGCTGAAAGTTCCGGACTGGTTCCATTATGCCGTGTACGTGAAATTGCAAGACCGGCTATTTTAAAGCTTCTGGATCAGGGAGCAGCAGGACTGATTGTACCTTATATTGAGACAGTAGAACAGGTTCAGAAACTGATTGAGTTTGGAAAATACGCGCCTGTAGGAAAACGTGGTTACAGCGGAAGCCGTAAGGATCGCTGGTGCTTCGGAAAACCAGGAGAATTGCCACTTGATCAGCAGATGAAATACTGGAATGAAGAGACTCTTTTGATTCCTCAGTGTGAGACAGTAGGCTGCCTGGAGCATATTGAAGAGATCACTGCGCTAGAAGGCGTAGATGGTATCTTTGTAGGACCATTTGATTTATCTATTACGATGGGAATGCCTGGAGATTTCCAGAATCCAAAGATGATTGCTGCATTTGAACGTATCGTCAAAGCCTGCAAAGCCGCAGGAAAGCTGTCTATCATCTTCACAGCAAGAGAAGACTGGATTCAGGATTACTATAAGATGGGATTTGATATGGTTACATTTGGCATGGACGCCAGTGTAATGGTAAATGGATTTAAGAAACTGGTAGCAGACAATAAATAAATTGGAATGACAAAAAGGTCATATCAGCGTGAAAACTGATATGACCTTTTACTTTAATGAGTTTTTGGATAAAATGAGTAAGTATCCGTTTCACTTAAAGTGGACTGTGCTACGGTAATCTCGGTTCGACCAGACAGATCGACATTGGCGACTACAAGTGTATTTGGATCAAGGTATAAAGTATCGCAGGATGTTCCATTGACATGTACCGTGCTGTATCTGGTGAAATTTTCGCCGCGGACAATCAGCACATGATCCTTGGTATAAGTTGCATCACTGATGGTGATTGGGAAGAAGCCCATCTGCAAATTTGTCGGAATGTAAGGATTCTCACCGCCATAAGTGATTTTATCGCCGTAAAGGACATCATACTCCAGCTCTTTTAAGCCACTTAGGTACTCTTCTTCGGTGATTTCACCATTTTTCAGCTGCCGTCCGGAATTCTGATGGTAAGCGTTGATGGCACCGTCAGGAATTTCCAAAGCACTTAAAATTGTGGAACTGATTTCATAAGCCTGCATGTCCTGCCAGTCAAAAGTCAGTCCGATATTATTCCAGATAAAGTACTCTGTGTCATAAATAGTGCCGGAAGTCAGCTTTTCATCAGTCAGGTCAAGGCTCGGACAGTGATCACCGTACATGACCAGAATGGTCGGCTCATGACGGTTTCGCAGCATATCCATGAGATCGCCGATAAACTGATCCATTTCGTAGAGCTGATTTACGTAGTAATTCAGCTGATCCATATATGCTTCATCCGTGATGGTGTCACTGGAGACCGTCACATGGTGAGTATATTTGACACTGGAATCTGAAGGATAACTGCCGTGTCCCTGTACAGAAACGGTGAAGACAAAATCCTGTCCGTTGGTGCTGTCCAGAGCTGTTTCGATTTCCTCAGTCAGGATGGAATCTTTTGCCCAATCCATCGGTGTATAACTGTCCGGCCACATATATTCCACAGAAGTAAAGGTGTCAAAACCGAGATTTGGATATACCAGATTCCGGTCATAAAAATCACCGGTATTATTATGAATAGCAAAAGCATGATAACCATAAGGCTTCAGATTATATGCAAGAGATTCACATGCTGTCTCTTTTACAATGGTCTTGTATGGATATTCACCGATTCCAAAATCGTCAATATTCATACCGGTCAATACTTCGAACTCAGAATTTACAGTTCCTGCACCGACAACTGGCATGCTGAAAGCTCCCGATGGGTATTCTTCCATTATTTTCGTCAGATTCGGCAGAGGATTGCTGGAAAATTTCACGTCTTTCAGACGGTTTACATTAAAGAAAGATTCCAGCTGTACAATAACAATGTTTGGCTTATGAGAATAGTAGGTGACACCTTCTTCACTCTCTGTCTGTACTTCATAATTTTCGGTCAGCTGCTCCATGACTTCTGCGGAATAATCATTTGGTTTACTGATACCGGTATTCAGAAGACTGGCACCGAAGCAGTAAATAAATCCGTTCTTCAGATAAGACTGAGAAAGTTCACGGAAAGCTGTTTCCAGCAGACCAGTGGACTGACCGAGAAGAACACCGCCCCAGGTCAGTAAAAGTGCACCGAGAATAATTGGAATAGAGTGAATATATTTTGGCTTACGTTCAGCCTGTGATGTCTTCAAAAAGAATAAGACAAACAGGGTGATGACTACAACGATCAGAATTCCAATGGCAATATAGTGAAAAGTATTCAAATATTTCGTGGCAACATCCAGTCCGTCCCGGATCAGCAGAAGATCGCTGCTGGTGAAAGGAGTGACACGGAAAAAAAGTAATACAAAATTTATAATACCGCCGGTCAGCCAGAACAGGCTGAGAAGGATAATAACTCCGATCCGCTTGCGGAAAACCAGTGCGAAAGTAAAGGAAGCGGATATGATCATCACATTGATCAGATAGGAGTAAGGATGAAAGATAATAAACTGAAATCCTCCGATCAGGGAATGATAAGCCATACATTCAATCAGGAATACAAGAATCAACGGCAGAACCAGATAGCAGAGCAGGTAGCCATCGGAAGCACAGTCATTCTGATACTTGTAACAAAGCGCAGATAATTTGCCTTTTGAAGAATGTCTGTTATTTCGCTTATGGAAAAATTTATGAGGAAAGTTCTTTATAAAATGCTTACTTGATTTATTTGTATTTTTCATAGTGTATAATATTATGTAATTCCTTTGCGTCAGTTTTTGATAAGTATTTTTTACGATAGAAATGAAGGTTTGTCAACACATAAAGATAAATTTCTGATATACTACTTTTATTAAAATAAAAAGTGAGGGAAAAAGATGGCGGTGTCATGTGATACCTGTGCCTATTACAGTTACGACGAAGATTATGAATGCTATGTCTGTGATATGGATCTGGATGAAGATGAATTAGTCCGTTTTTTGTCAGACAGTCATTATCAGTGTCCGTACTACCGAAATGGCGATGAGTATGCCGTGGTAAGAAAACAGATTTAGAGTATATTTTTAATAGGAAGTAATAGTGCATAATTTATAAAATTGTAAGAAAAAATAATTGTTGATTAGTTATAAAATGTTTGAAATTTAACAAAGCTTGTGATAGACTCAATCTATGCGAAGAAGGTGGTGAGAACATGGTAGCGGAGACAATCAAAAAGGTGCAGGAAGCTGAAAGCAAAGCAGAAATGATTGCAAAAGAATGTCGACAGCAGTGCACAGACATGGTGGAACAGGCTAAAAAAGATGCTGCAAATCTGAAGGAAGCCAGACTTCAGAAGGCAAATGAGAAAGCTGCGGAAGCCATGGAAGCTTCAAAAAAAGAAGCAGAAAAATTTATGGAGTCTGTAGATGCAGATATCCAGAAAGAAATTGCTGCATTAAAAACACTTGCAGCAGGTAAGGAAACTCAGGCAACAGAAGCTATAATAGCAGCGTTGTTTTAGTGTTCCTGTTTTTTTATTTTAGAAAAGCAAAGGAGGGATGCGGATATGGCAGTTATGCAGATGCAAAGATTCAGTATCTGCGCACTGAAAAAAGATCGAAAAGCAATTCTGGAAGAACTTCAGATTCTTGGTGTCGTTGAAATTGACAACTCAGTCATCGAAGATGCAGAGATGGAAAAGATGAATACGGCTGAAAGACGTCAGATCTATGAGAAGCATGCTGTACAGGCAGAACATGCACTTGCCGTATTACAGAAATATGTTCCGGAAAAGACCTCTATGTTCAGTTCGCTGGAAGGTAAGCCATTGATGCGTAAGTCAGAGCTGGATAAGATTCGTTCTGAACGAAAAAGACTTTTGACGACAGCAGATGATCTGATGAATCTGAGCAAAAGAATTTCAGAGAACGCTGCGAATGTAGCGAAGCTGGAGAATCAGATCGAATCACTGATTCCATGGATGAACTTGGATATACCAATGAATTATCGTGGAACATCAGAAACAGTGATGATTCTGGGAACTATGCCAAAGCCTATGTCAATGGAAGAGATCCGGACAGAAGTGGCAAAGAGCCAGCCGGATTTGGAAGCATATGATCTGGAGATTTTGTCAGCAGATAAGGATTTGACTTATCTGACAGCGGTTTGCCTGAAAAAAGATGCATCAAAGCTGGAAGATGCGCTTAGGGCAGCCGGATTTGCAAGACCATCTCAGATATCCGGAAAAATTCCGTCTCAGTGGAAAGCAGAGTTGGAGATGGAAATTGAAAAATTAAAGGCAGACAGTGTGGATGCCGAAAACAGAATCAAATCCTACGAGGGAAGCAGAGAAGAACTGAAAGCAGTTTCTGATTATTATCGGCTTCGTGCAGATAAATATCAGGTACTGGGACAGATTCCGCAAACTAAGCAGACATTTGTCATCAGTGGTTATATTCCGGAAGCTTCTTCAGGAATATTAGAAGAAAAAATCGCAAAAGTTTACGACTGCTGCGTGGAATTTGAAGAGGTCGGCGAAGAAGAAGAACCACCGGTGCTGTTGAAGAATAATAAGATTTCCAGGTCTGTAGAAGGCGTTCTGGAGTCCTATGGTCTGCCGCATAAAGGAGAAGTAGATCCGACAACGGTAATGTCCGTGTTTTATATTGTGTTATTTGGAATGATGCTGTCAGATGCAGCCTATGGATTATTGATTTCCATAGCGTGCTTCATCGCATTAAAGAAGTTTCCGCGTATGTCAGACAGCATGAATAAGTCATTGCACTTATTTGGATATTGTGGTATTTCCACTTTTGTATGGGGTGTTCTCTTTGGAGGATACTTTGGAGACGTGGTAGATGTTGTGGCAAGAACATTCTTCGGAAGAACAGCAACAACAGCCGTGATTCCGGCACTGTGGTTTGTACCTTTGAATAATCCAATGAAGCTTCTGGTATTTTCACTGGGAGTTGGTGTAGTTCATCTGTTCTTTGGTCTGGGACTGAAAGGTTACAGTTATCTGAAAAGCAAAGATGTGGCAGGATTTATCTGTGATGTAGTATTTTGGTACATGCTTCTGATCGGATTGATTCTGATGCTGATACCATCCAGTCTGTTTGCATCCATTGCGCAGACACAGGTTACATTCTCTCCGTTTATGAGTACGCTGGCAAAAGCACTGGCGATTATCGGAGCACTTGGACTTCTGTTTTTTGCAGCAAGAGACAAGAAGAATATCGGACTTCGTCTGGCGCTGGGAGCATATGAACTGTACAATATCACCGGATGGTTAAGTGATGTACTTTCTTATTCCAGACTTCTGGCACTGGGACTGGCAACTGGTGTTATCGCATCTGTAGTAAATCAGATGGGAAGTATGTGTGGTGGAGGAGTATTGGGAGCAATCCTGTTTATTCTGGTATTTATCGTCGGACATACATTAAATCTTGGTATCAATCTTTTAGGTGCCTATGTGCACACAAATCGTCTTCAGTTTGTAGAGTTCTTCGGAAAATTCTATGAAGGCGGCGGAAAACCTTTTGAACCATTTAAAGAAAATACAAAATATGTAGAAATCAAGGAGGATTAATCGAATGAGTTTAGGAGTTGTTTTTGCATTATTAGGAGCAGCATTAGCTGTTATTCTCGCAGGTATGGGTTCTGCTTATGGTGTTGGTGTTGCAGGTCAGGCAGCATCTGGAGTAGTTGCTGAAGATCCTTCACAGTTTGCAAAAGTTCTGATTTTACAGCTGCTTCCTGGTACACAGGGTATTTATGGACTGCTGGTAGCATTTATCACATTATCACAGATCGGTCTGCTCGGCGGATCTATTCCTGCAATTGATATTCCTACAGGTCTTATGATTCTTGCAGCTTGCTTACCAATCGGTATTGTAGGTCTTGTATCCGGAAGACATCAGGGAAAAACTGCTGTAGCAGCTATCGGTATCGTAGCAAAAAAACCAGATCAGTTCGGTAAAGCAATGCTGTTCCCTGCAATGGTAGAAACATATGCCATCCTGGCACTGCTGATCTCTATCTTAGCTGTCACAAACATTCCAGTATAGTGAGCGCAAAAAATGATAGTATAGAGAAAAGGAGAGCACAAGGAATGACTGGATTGGAAAAAATGGTGAACCAGATTCTGGAAGAAGCAAATGCCTCCGCCGACAGTAAGAAAGCTGTAGCAGCTGCAGAAGCTGACCGCATCAAGGCAGCAGCTGAAGCTGAAGCAGAAGAAAAAGCTGCAGAAATTGCACAGAAATCAGCAGCAGACTGCGCAGGATATCAGGAACGTGTGAAATCCTCAGCAGATCTGAAACGTAGAACAGCACTTCTTGCTGCGAAGCAGGAGCTGATTTCAGAAACCATTCAGAAAGCATACGAAACATTCTGTAACAAGGATGATGCAGAATATTTTGAGATATTAAAGAAAATGGTAGAAAAATTTGCAGCACCTCAAAAGGGAGAGATTTCACTGAATGCGCAGGATCTTGCAAAGTTACCGACAGGTTTTGAAACAGAAGTAAATGAAATCGCAAAGAAAAAAGGCGGCGCATTGACTCTGGCAAAGACTCCGGCAAACGTAGAAAAAGGATTCATCTTATCTTATGGCGGAATTGAAGAAAACTGCTCATTTAAAGCAATGTTTGATGCAAAAAAAGATGACTGCCAGGATCTTGTACAGAAAATATTATTTTCATAATCGTAACCAGTAAAGGAGGACTTACATGTCAGATATCGATTTTACCTTTGCGGTCGCGAGAATACGTGCACTGGAAGTGTCACTTTTGAATGCAACAGCCATTGAACAGCTGATTGCCTGCCCAACAGAAGAAAATTGTCTGCAGGTACTGGCTGAGAAAGGCTGGGGAGACAGTGATACTCCTCTGGAAGCAGATGCAATGCTGAACCGTGAGACAGAAAAGACCTGGAATACAATCAGAGAAATGGGAATAGATATGTCAGTATTTGATGTATTATCCTATCCGAATGAATTCCATAATCTCAAGGCAGCAATTCGTGAAACCTGCCGAAAGGGAAAACATCCTGGTATTTATTATGAAGACTGTGAACCATCAGGTGAGGAGATTGAAAAAATCATTGCAGAAAAAGATTTTTCCAAATTGCCTGATTATATGGCAGCAGCAGCGAAGGAAGCTTATGAGACACTGATGCATACCAGAGACGGACAGCTGTGTGATGTCATTATCGACAGAGCTACACTGGAAGCTATTTATGCAGCAGGCAAGAAAGCAAAAAATGGTATCCTGAAAAGTTATGCAGAAGATACCGTTGCGGTTGCTGATATCAAAATTGCAGTACGTTCACAGAAAACCGCAAAGTCATTAGAATTTATGAAAAGAGCTATGGTGGAATGCGACAGCCTGAATATTGATCTGCTGGCAAGAGCTGCATTAAACAGCGTAGATGCCATCTGTGAGTATTTGTCAGGAACTGCTTATGCAGGCGGCGCAGAGGCTCTTGCGGAATCACCATCCGCATTTGAACGCTGGTGTGACAATAAGATCATCCAGACGATCAAACCACAGAAATATAACCCATTTTCCGTAGAACCGCTGGTTGCCTATGTACTGGCAAGGGAAAATGAGATAAAAACGGTAAGAATCATATTATCCGCAAAGGCCAACAACCTGCCGGAAGATTCCATCCGGGAAAGGGTAAGGGAAATGTATGTATAAAATTGCAGTTATGGGTGATTACGACAGTATCTACGGCTTCGCTGCGGTAGGACTGGACACATATCCGTTATCCGATGAAAAAGAAGCAGAAAAGCAGCTGCATCAGTTAGTGCTGGCGCAGTACGCAGTGATCTATATTACTGAGGAGTGGGCGGCAAAGATCCCTCACGCCATTGACAAATATAAAGATCAGGTTCTTCCTGCGATTATCCAGATCCCGGGAGTGTCCGGCAACACGGGCAAGGGTGTGGAAAATGTCAAGAAGTTTGTTGAGACAGCAGTAGGATCCGATATTCTGTTTTCAAACAATAAGTAATCTTCAGAAAGGTGATTTGTCCAATGAGTAAAGGAACGATTAAAAAAGTGGCAGGCCCACTGGTTATCGCTGAAGGCATGAGAGATGCTAACATGTTTGACGTGGTACGTGTAAGCAACCAGCGACTGATCGGTGAAATCATCGAAATGCACGGTGATGAGGCTTCCATTCAGGTATATGAAGAAACATCCGGACTGAAACCGGGAGAACCGGTAGAATCTACAGAAGAACCACTTTCCGTAGAATTAGGACCTGGTCTGATTGCCAGCATCTATGATGGTATTCAGAGACCGCTGGATGATATCATGAAAGTAACAGGTGGTAATAACCTGATCCGCGGTGTAGAAG
>CAKRON010000011.1 GCA_934373455.1 uncultured Marvinbryantia sp. | reverse complement strand
GTGCTGTGTTGTCCGATACCATGGACTTCCATTCTCCTACAACTACTCAGCGTGATATCAGTACTGCCAATATTCTGGCTGCCATTGCAGATCTGGATATTGAAGACTTTGCCCGTGAAATGTTCTCGATTACTTCCAATCAGGACAAGGTCAGCTTTTCGGATATGATTAATCAGGATTTGAAGATCTATGATATTCATTCCTGTAAGCTGTCAATCTCTCAGGTAATCGTACCTTCTGCTAAGGATACACGGAGGGATTCCAGAGAGATCTGTGCTGTTCTGGATCGTTTCGCACAGAAAAAACGCATTGATCTGGCAGTTTTGGTCTTTACCAGCATACTGGAAAATGGTTCTGTAATTTACGCCGGAGGAAGCCGTGCTCCATGGGCTGTCGAAGCTTTTCCTAATCAAGATGAAATAGAGCATTCTTTCCAGGAAAATCTTCTCTCCAGAAAGCAGCAGATTCTGCCGGCACTTACGAATGTCATAACTGAATATATCGGTGGATAAAAAAAGGGCTGGATTTACATAGAAATCCAGCCTAATGCATTTGCTACTGAACTGAACAATATAATTGCCGCAAATATCGGGCACAAATATTGTATCATGAAGTCAAATACTCTCTTTCTTTTAAAGGTACCGCCTTCCAGAAGCATTTCTTCTTCAATTTTCTTTATTCCGATTACTTTTGATATCAACAGACAGGTTGCCAGAGCTGCTATTGGCATCATAATGGAATTTGTCAGGAAATCAAAGAAATCCAGGAACTGCATACCCATCACTTTTACACATTCCAATGGTCCGTATCCTAAAGATGACAGACTGCCCAGAATCACCATAATCACTGCGATAATCAAGGTCGCTTTCTTTCTGCCCCATCCCAGTTCGTCCTGGAATGTGGATACTGCACTCTCAGTTAATGCGATCGAACTTGTCAATGCCGCGCACAACACAAGCAGGAAGAAAAGGATTCCGACAATTCTTCCCATTCCCATGCTGTCAAATACCTTTGGAATCGTAATGAACATCAGTGACGGTCCTGCCTGCAGAGTATCTGGTTCTCCACCTGAAAATGCAAATACTGCAGGTATAATCATAAGTCCTGCCATAATTGCGATAGCAGTGTCAAAAATCTCTACATTCTTCGTAGACTCTTCGATCGACACATCTTTTTTCATATAAGAACCGAATGTCACCAGAATTCCCATAGCAATAGAAAGTGAATAAAACATCTGTCCCATTGCCGCTACAACTGTCATCCAGGAAAAGTTCTCCGGTCTTGGAATCAGGAGGTATTTTACCCCTTCCATCGCTCCCGGTCTTGTAACAGAATATACTGCGATCACAACGGACAGCACGACCAGAATCGGCATCATTAATTTAGATACACGCTCTACTCCATTCTGCACACCGGCATAAATAATACCTACTGTAAAAATGGTGAATACAATAAAGCAGATTTCTGTAGATACACCGTTGGAAATAAATGATCCAAAGTATCCATCGGCTGCCAGTTCGCTGCCCTGACCCATAACATAACCTGCCAGGTATTTAATAACCCATCCGCCGATTACAGAATAATATGGTACGATTAATACCGGAATGATGGCGTTGATCCAGCCACCCAGGGACAGCCACTTTGATTTTCCAAAGGAATGATATGCTCCCACCGGGCTTTTCCTGGTCATACGTCCCAATGCTGTCTCGGCAACAATCATGGTATATCCAAATGTCAGTGCCAGTATAATATAAATCAGCAGAAATATTCCTCCGCCGTATTTTGCAGCAAGATATGGGAATCTCCAAATATTTCCCAGCCCGACAGATGCTCCTGCTGCTGACAGTACAAATCCCAGCTTACCGGAAAATGTACTTCGTTTTTCATGATGCTCCACGTCTCTTTCCTCCCTTAGTACAACTCTTTTCTATTTTAAAGAATTATTATAGCACACTTGCACTCACTTTTGTTTAATTTTTCTATTTTAATTTTCTGATGCAGTTTTCTGATTCAGGAAGCATCCATTTGTATGATTCGCTCATTTTTCAGGATATTCGAATATCTGTGAGAAATAGAAAGTACCGTTCGGCTTTCTGCCGCCTTCTTTATGGCCTCCAGCACCTGTGTCTCTGTATTGCTGTCCAAATTGGCTGTAATTTCGTCCAACAGAAGAATACTCGGAGACGTCACCATGGCTCTTGCAATTGCCAGCAATTGCAGCTGTCCCTGACTGAACAGATCACTGTGCATAGTGGTATCCAGACCATCTTTCAAGTTCCCTATCACATCAAGCATCTGGACACTGCTTAATGCATCCTCCACCATTTGGTCAGATATCTCGGAATCATACAAAGTTATCTGATCACGCACATTTCCCGGAACTATATGGAATTTTTGTTCTACAATTCCAAACAGCTTTCTTCTGTCAGCAGGCGCTAACACCGTCGGATCAATGCCGGCGACCTTAATCTGCCCTGACTGCGGTGTATACAATCCTGTCAACAAACGAAATATGGTACTCTTCCCGGCTCCGGTCCGGCCAACGAACGTAACATTTTCGCCCTCGCTGATCGTGAAACTATATTCTGAAAAAACAGGCATCTCAGGCTTATACCCAAATGTAACATTTTGAAAAACAATATCCTGATGATATTTATCAGGCAGAATGCACTTATCGCTTTCAGAAAGTTCTTCTTCTTTTAAAAATGCATTGATGTTTTTCACGCCTGCCATAGCAGACTGTATGCTCTGTATCTCCATACCGATTGATTCCAAAGGGGCAAAGATCTTTCTCACATAGGAAATGACTGCCACCGCAGATCCCACGTTCATGCCAAAAAACTGCTGCATGGAGCTGCCCTGTGCGGCACCGATCATCATGCCTGCAATCATTACAGCCTGAGTCAAAAGTATAATCGGTGAATAAATGCTATCATAGAAATTGGATCGATTAACCGCATGATAACTTTCGGATATATACTCATCATACTTCTCTTCCATGTATCTTTCTTTCCGAAATACATGGATCATGCGAATATTATGTAACGTCTCAGGAATATGATTATTGACCTTTGCAACAGCAATACGGTTATCAAGCTGGGCGCTCAGGGTATTCTTCTGAAATATTCTTGTCATCCAGAACAAAAACGGTGTCACGAAAAGTAACAGAATTCCAAGTCCCGGACTCTTTGCAAAGATAATCACCAATATACTGATTATCTTAAAAAGATCTGCAATCATACTCACAATGCCATTGGAATACAGCGCATCGATCGTATCGGCGTCATTTACAAATATAGAAGTAATGCGTCCGCTTTCATGAGAAGTAAAATATCCAGCACCAAGACGATTTAATTTCCTGCAAAGATCCGAACGCAGCCCATGTGTCAGCTTTTGACCGAAAAGGACAATGGATGCTCCTTGTGCAGATTCTAAGATATCTGCCAATACAATCATACCAAAATATGCCGCTGCAAGGGCGAAGGGAATATTCCTGCCTGTGGCGATCAGATTCACCCCACGTTCCAAAATCAATGGTGGAAGCATAGCAGTCACAACGGCTCCAATGACACAGAGGCACATCACAACCGCAGATCCTGGATTGCGTTTTACAGATTTCTTTATCGATTTCATAAACGGACTGTTGTCAGTCATCAAGATCACATCCTTCCATCTGGTATAAATGACGATAAAGGGACTGTTTCTCTATAAGCTCTGCATGTGTTGTATATTCTGCTGTTCCATCATGTATGAAAAGCACATGGTCCATCTCCGGAAAATGATACAATCTGTGAGTGATCCACAGAATCACCCGATCTGACATTTCTTCCTTTATATTCTGCAAAATCTTTGTCTCTGTATTTTTGTCAACCGCAGCCAGTGGATCATCCAGTATCAGGATGGATCTTGCATGTGCCAGTGTCCTGGCAAGTGCCAGTCTTGCCTGCTGTCCGCCGGATAACTGCGTCCCGGCGGCACCAATCAAAGTATCTTTTCCATCCTTCATGGCCGCAATTTCCTCGTCCAGACAAACTACTTTCAACCATTTATCAATGTCTACATCATCACCTAAAGCAATATTTTCCCCCACGGATATACTCATCAGCTCTGGTTCATGTCCCATATAACTGATATATGCGTGTTTATCTGAACTGGATAATTGTTCAAATTCTTTATCGCCGATTCGTATGTCTCCCGTCATCGGGACCTGATCCAGCAGCACTTTACCCAGCATACTTTTACCGGATGCCACTACGCCTGTCACTCCGATGATTTCCCCCGGAACTGCCGTAAAACTGATATGCTTCAACGTAGTTTCCTCATTATAGCCGCAAGTTACCTCATCGAATGTCAGACATGCCGGCTCTGCTTGCGGAAGCTTATCATTTTGTCCTGCCAGTGGTTTCATCAATGGTTTTATTCGCTTCCAGGAAACCTGTGCTTTTTGTACGGCATTAAAAAGCTTTGCTGCATGACTGGTTTTTTTCGCAAGCTTGGTAAAACATGCCAGAAACGTTGTAAATGAAGCAATGTTCCAGGTTGTCCATCCTCTGTCTGTTACATTTTTCGCGCCCACATACAGAATGATGATGACACCTATCATGGAAATCGCATCATAGATCGGTGTCAGGCTGCCTTCAAAAATATTGGCTCTGACGCTTTTTTTCTCGTAATCAGACAGTTTTTCTTCATATGCTTCATTGCGGTTGTCCTCGCGTCCGAACTGTCTGTATGTGATTGCATTTTCTACCCGGTCCATGGTCATCTGATTCAGACTGGCTGCACTCTCTTTATATGCGAAATTTGCTGCTGAAATCTGCCGTTTCAGCCTGTTTGCTATTATGTATGCAGTCGGTGTAAACATCACGGCAAGCAATGTCAGTTTCCAGTCCAGAACAGCCAGCATCACAAAATATACCAGCATAACCACACCGGTATCAAAAATTTCTGTCGTGAACTTGCGCATTCCTTCGGCACAGGCATCGACATCGGCAACTGCCTTCGTCATGAGTGAACCAAGTTTTCCCTGATCCAGTTCTTTCTCATTCATATGAACCAGTGAGTTGTAAAGAGTATGGCGCATACTGCGGCTGATATTATTCGCAAATATTCGCACATAATAGCGCTTAAACCCTCTGGAAGCCTGTACACAGAAAATGACAAGCACATAAAGCATCCCAATCTTTATCATATCTGCCATGCCTTTTTGTCCATTTATAATGTCATATAGACATTGTGCAAGCTGTCCTTCAAAATACGGTCCCGCCGCCATTCCCACATTATAAAGAATGCCTGTGATCGTGACAATGGACAGAACCGCTTTCTCCTGCCTGAAATAAGACAAGATACGATTTGAATCATCCATGATTTACCATACCTCTCTCTTTATATCTGAGTTCTCGTAATATTGAACTTCAATATTAATATCGCCATTCGTAAATAATATTATTTCATTTTTCATCAATAAGTCCTCACGCATGCTATTTTAACAACAGAAATGGTTTTCACTCTTTTTTCTTCATTTTGTCATAATACGCTTTATACCTATAAATTGTCCTTTCACTTACATGATTCCGCTTCGCAATTTCTACCATCGTCATACCGCTCTCATATCCAATGACAAAATCATTGTAAATTGCCATCCACTTAGCGTTATGCTTCTGTCGACCGCTTAATTTTCGATTTCTGTAATACTCCAACTCCCCTCGAAGCTCTGCATTCTCGTTTTCCAATTTCTCAATTCTTTTCAATGCCTCTTCAAGTGTTACAGATTTCTCCATTACCCTGTCCTCCGATCATGTCATTCTCGTTTTGTCTATATTATAAATAGCTGCATGTGTTTCGTCAATCTGATTTTGTCATGTTGTATTATTTTAAAAAATTACAGAGCGTAAGTTTATACGCTCTGTATCGTCCAAAATATATAAGAATTCTTATAACATTCATCATCTGTTGCCTCACGATTTCAACCCTTTTCAAACGCCAGCATCTTCATTCCTCTTCCTGGACCTTCTGCAGATACAATTTTCTATGCTCATGTATCTTCCTTTTGCTTCTTCTTAAGCTTGCAGATACAATTCGACCTTCCAGCCACGTACAGTTGTATCCTCAACCTGCTTATTCTCAGACTTAAAGATACTTTTCACGGCAAAAAGTATCTTCTATTCTCTTATTCTTAAACTTGAAGATACTTTCTTCTGATAAATTGTATCTTTAAACTCTGAAAATCCTTATTGCAGATACTTTTCTCCAAGAATTCACTGAATTTCTCATCTTCAACACCATGAGAATCACCGTCGCAGATACTTTTCTCCAGAAATTCACTGAATTTCTCATCTTCAATACCATGAAAATCACCGTCGCAGATACTTTTCTCCAAAAATTCTCTGAATTTCTCATCTTCAACACCATGAGAAGCACCGTCGCAGATACTTTTCTCCAGAAATTCACCAAATTTTTCATCTTCAACACCATGAGAAGCACCGTCGCAGATACTTTTCTCCAGGAATTCACTGAATTTCTCATCTTCAATACCATGAGAAGCACTATTGCAGATACCTTCCATCCGAATATATCTCATCATGCTCGCTGCAGACAACACACCGTTTCTACATGCACGCTCATCGGAAATTGATCGACTGCTCTGCAGCGTTCTAATGTATATCCCTGGCTGCACAGGAATTTCAAATCTCTTGCCAGTGTGGCACTGTCACAGCTGACGTACACCACTTTTTTCGGTGCGATCTGCAAAATAGTAGACAGCAATGCCTCATCGCATCCCTTTCTCGGAGGATCTACTACAATCACATCGGCAGATATTTCTTCTTCTCTGTATTTCTGCGGCAGAATCTCTTCTGATTTTCCTACATAGAATTCTGCATTAGAAATGTCATTAATTCTGGCATTATTCTTTGCATCATCGATAGCCTGCGGTATGATTTCCACACCATAGACCTGTTTTGCCTTCTGCGCAAGAAACAGGGAAATGGTCCCTATCCCACAATACAGATCCCAGACTGTTTCTTCTCCCTTTAAATCTGCATATTCCAGAGCAAGACCGTAAAGTTTCTCAGTCTGCACAGGATTAACCTGGAAAAAAGAAAGTGGAGATATCTGATATTTCACATTGCCAATGTAATCTTCAATATAACTGCGTCCCCACAACGTTTTTACTTTATTTCCCAGGATCACATTTGTCTTTTCCCGATTGATATTCAGAGAAATACTGGTCATTCCTGGTATCTGACTTAATGTTTCACACAGGATCTCTGAATAAGGAATCTGCGCGCCGTTGCACACCAGACAGACCATAATCTCTTTTGTAGTAAATCCGTAACGAATCAGGATGTGACGTACCAATCCTTTTCCGCTGACTTCATCATATGGTTCTATATCATATTGTTCCATATGGGCAATGACACAGTCCAAAATTTCTTTATTCTCTTCCACACCAAGAAAACAGTTTCGGTTACTGATAATACTGTGAGTTCGTCCCGCATAAAATCCGGCTACAATATTGCCCTGCTTATCTCTTCCTACCGGAAACTGTGCCTTATTGCGGTATCTCCACGGATCATCCATTCCCACAATCGGTTCCATCGGGATCTGCTCTTCGGTCAATCCTCCAATCCGCATCAGGTTGTTTTTCACTTTGTTTTCTTTAAAAACAAGCTGTTCTGCATAATCCATTTCCTGGATCTGACATCCTCCACACTGCTTAGCCACCGGACATTTCGGTGTGACACGATAAGGCGAAGGCTGCAGTACTTTCATCAGTCTGGCAAAACCATATGTCTTTTTCATCTTCATCACCTTGGCTTCCACCAGATCCCCGATAATCGCATCTTTTACGAAAATCGTCACTCCGTCTACTTTTCCGATTCCCTGTCCATCTGAGCCGATATCTTCTATCTGTACCTGTAACAAATCGTCTTTCTTCATCTTCACTCCACTATCTATTCATTACTGCTTCTACGCAGATTACTTTCAAACAATCGGTTATATCCCAGCCATCCGTCATTATCTTTTGCTGTCTTCAAAACTTCTCTGAATGATTCCAGCTTTGCATCCGTGTTATCTGCCAGATTCAATGCCACGGCCTCCATCAGCGCCGGTTTCTTCGGGGAACCGTATTCCAGTTCTCCATGATGTGCCAGAATACAATGGCAAAGTTCACTGGAAAGCTTCTTTGGAAATTCCGGAATCCGGCGAATACTTGCACGAATCAATTCCGTTCCCATATAAATATGTCCAAGCAGCTGCCCGTCATCGGTATAATCATTTTCAGGGAAAGTTGACAATTCCTTCATCTTTCCCACATCATGAAATGCAGCCGCTGTCAGAAGAAGATCTCTGTTCATTTCCGGATAACAGGTGCAATAGTAATCGCAAAGCTTTACCACACTCAATGTATGCTCCAGTAACCCTCCTACAAAACCATGATGCACAGATTTTGCTGCGGAATGGAATTTGAACGCTTTTTCAAAAGATTCATTATTTCGAAAATACATATCGTTTAACTTTGTCAAATATGAATTCTTTACAGTTGCCAGGATATTCAGCAACTCCTGATACATCTCATTCACATCTTTTTCTGATACCGGAAGATAATCTGCCGGATCATATTCTCCTTCTCCGGCTTTGCGTACTCTTTTAATCGATACCTGCAAAGCCCCCTGGAAATTACTTACATCTCCGACTACATCTATATAATCCAGTACATCAAAATCATCAATACCGCTGGAATTCGGATCCCAGATCTTGGCATCGATGGTACCTGTCTTATCCTGCAAAATCACATTCTCATAAGACTTTCCATTTTTGGTCACAGCTGCCTGTCTGTGTTTGCAAAGGTAAATATCACTCATACGGTCTCCTTCACGGAGTTGTCCGATAAACTTCATAACGATTCCTCTTTTCTATTAATCTGTAACATTTATCTTACAACATCTTCTATGGGAATTTCAACGTATTTGTGATATACTTAATTCCACAAAATGATTTTTAGGAGTATTTCAATGAATAGCAAGGTTTTAAGAACTTTAGAATATGAAAAAATAATCGATCAGCTGGTGAATTGTGCCGGTTCTCTTTTGGGAAAGGACTTATGCAAAAATCTCGTTCCTTCCTCCGATATTGAAGAAATCCGCACGATGCAGCATGAGACATCTCTGGCACTGGCACGCATTTATCAGAAAGGAAGTCTGTCTTTTTCCGGTGTTTACGATATCCGCGGTTCCCTGAAGCGTCTGGAAGTCGGCAGTATCTTAGGTACTTCGGAACTGCTTCATATCAGTAAGATGCTGGATGTATGCAGCCGTGCCAAATCTTATGACCGCAAAGATAATGATGAGACAGAACCGGATGCACTGGATGCCATGTTCCAGTCTTTACAGCCTCTGGCACCTCTGGCTGGTGAGATCCGCCGCTGTATCTTATCCGAAGATGAGATCAGTGATGATGCCAGCCCGACTTTGAAAAGTATCCGCCGTTCCATGAATCAGATGAATGATAAAGTTCATGCTCAGCTGACTTCCATGGTCAACGGTTCTGCCAGAACCTATCTGCAGGATGCCGTTATTACCATGCGTAACGGTCGCTACTGTTTACCGGTAAAAGCAGAATACCGTGGACAGGTTCAGGGTATGATTCACGACCAGTCTTCTACCGGTTCTACTTTATTTATTGAGCCAATGGCAGTATTAAAATTAAACAATGAGCTTCATGAGCTGGAACTCCGGGAAGAAAAAGAAATCGAAGTGATTCTTTCTACTTTAAGCAGCCGTGCCGCTGCCGAACTGGAGCCTTTGGAAACCAACCTGGAACTTCTGACCCGGCTGGATTTTATCTTTGCCCGTGCCCAGCTTTCCCGCTCTTATAACGGAAGTGAGCCGATTTTTAATGAAAAAGGAATCATCAACATTAAGAAGGGACGCCACCCTCTCCTGGATAAGAAAAAGGCTGTACCGATTGACATTCGTCTCGGAAAAGATTTTGAACTTTTGATCATCACCGGGCCAAATACCGGTGGTAAAACAGTTTCTCTGAAGACAGTAGGACTTTTTACTCTAATGGGACAGTCCGGTCTTCACATTCCGGCTTTCGACCAGTCTGAACTGGCTGTATTTGATGATGTTTTTGCAGATATCGGGGATGAACAGAGCATAGAACAAAGTCTGAGTACTTTTTCTTCTCATATGACCAATATCGTAAATATTCTGGCAAAGGCCACACCACATTCTCTTGTCTTATTTGATGAATTATGTGCCGGTACTGACCCGACAGAGGGTGCTGCTCTGGCTATTGCCATATTATCTAACCTGCATCGTCAGGGTATCCGGACAATGGCTACTACCCACTATAGTGAGTTAAAAGTTTTTGCTTTGACAACTCCGGGTGTGGAAAATGGCTGCTGTGAATTTAATGTGGATACATTAAGCCCGACTTATCGTCTGCTCATCGGTATTCCTGGAAAAAGTAATGCCTTTGCCATTTCTTCCAAACTGGGATTGGATGACTATATTATTGAAGAAGCCCGCGGCAATCTGAGTCAGAAAGATGAAGATTTCGAATCCCTCCTTGCTGATCTGGAAAACAGCCGTATCACTATTTCGAAAGAACAGGATGAAATTAATCATTACAAACAAGAAATTGAACAGCTGAAGAGCCGTCTGGAGCAGAAGCAGGAATCTTTGGATGCCAGCCGTGAACGTATTCTGCGAGAAGCTAATGAACAGGCACATAAGATTCTTCGAGACGCCAAAGAATATGCTGATACTACCATTAAGAATTTTAACAAATTCGGAAAGGCAGGCATTGATTCCAGAGCTATGGAGCAGGAACGAACCAGACTCCGTGAAAAAATGTCCGGTGTAGAAAAGAAGCTGGTCATTAAACCGGCTGCTTCCAAAGCTTCCAAACAGCTGCAGGCCAAGGATCTGCATATTGGTGACAGCGTTAAGGTTCTGAGCATGAACCTGAAGGGAACCGTCAGCACTCTGCCAAATGCCAAAGGTGATCTCTTTGTACAAATGGGTATCATGCGTTCCCAGGTGAATTTACGTGATCTGGAGCTGATTCCGGATATGGAAACCGTTAATCCACGTACCACCCGTACCGGAACCGGAAAGATCAAGATGTCCAAATCGGCTTCCGTCAGCACAGAAATCAATCTGCTGGGAAAAACGGTAGATGAAGCTTTGGCTGAGCTGGACAAATATCTGGATGATGCCTATATTTCTCATATGCCAAGTGTTCGTGTGGTTCACGGAAAAGGTACCGGTGCCCTGCGAAAAGCAGTGCACAATTACCTGCGTAAACAAAAGCATGTGGAATCTTATCGTCTTGGTGAATTCGGTGAGGGAGATGCCGGTGTCACCATTGTAACTTTTAAAAAGTAAGACTGCAGCAATTGATTCAAGACTAAGAAAGGAGTCTTACATTGAAACAAAAACTTATGATTATCGAAGATAATATGATTACCGCCAGACAGGTATCTTCCTTTCTGGGTAACGAAGGATATGAAACAAAAGTGTATCTGGATGGGGAGTCCGCCCTTGCGGACTTTACATCCTACAAACCAGACCTGATACTTTTGGATTATTTTCTGCCCGGTATCAACGCTCCGGAGGTCTGCCGGGAAATTCGCAAAATTTCCTCTACGCCCCTGATCGTATTATCTGCCAATACCAGAATCTCTGATAAAATCCAGATGCTCGAACTTGGTGCGGATGATTACGTGGAAAAGCCTTTTGACCAGGGTGAATTAAAAGCACGTATTCACGCAGTCCTGCGCCGCTATCATCCGGAGATGAATTTTGAAGCTCCGGATGAAGCCGTCGGTGATTACGTGGAATATCCGGGACTTTTCATCAGTCAGACCAGTTATACCGTGCGGCTGGATGGAGAACAGCTGACGCTCCCGCCAAAAGAGCTGGAGCTGCTTTATTGCCTTGCATCCTCGCCGAACCGGGTATTTACAAGAGAACAGCTTCTGGACTATGTCTGGGGATATGATTATGTAGGGGATCCCCGTACTGTAGATGTTCATATCAAACGTCTCAGAGAAAAAATAAAAGACCATGAGACATGGTCTTTATCCACCGTATGGGGTGTAGGTTATAAATTTTCCGTGATATCAGATGCGAGATGATTCTCTATCTGACATCGCAGCTATTTCCATTCATATCTGGTCAGATGACCTTCCATCTGCATCTGCGCAAAGTGATTCTGACGCAGTGCTTCATACAGGACAATGGCTACGGAATTGCCAAGATTCAGAGATCTGATCTCTTCCATCATGGGAATCCGTACCGCTGTCTCCTGATTCTGAAGCAATATTTCTTCCGGAATCCCGGCACTTTCCTTTCCAAACATGATAAAACAATCTGGTTCATACTGCACATCTGTGTAACATCTCGGTGCCTTTGTACTTGCCATATAGATCTTAGCTCCCGGATTTTTTTCAAGAAAATCTTCGTAATTGATATATCTTGTTACATCCAGATGTTCCCAGTAATCCATTCCTGCCCGCTTTACTGATTTTTCATCTAAATGGAATCCCAGTGGTTCAATTAAATGCAGTCTGGTTCCTGTAGCCACACAGGTGCGTCCGATATTTCCAGTATTTGCCGGAATCTCCGGTTCAAATAATACAATGTTTAACTTTGACATTTTTCTTTCCCCTCACATTCATTTAAGAACATTATCTGGTCCTGTGCCGGTTTGTCCAGATATCTCATCTCTTCTCCGTTATGGAGCACTTTTTCTTTCTTTGCCGTGGTTCTTCCAATTACTCTGGCACAGATTCCTGCTGCCTGCAGCCGGTCTGCGATCTTCTGTCCGTCCGGTGCTGTCATCAGAAGACAACCTCCACTTAATAGCTGATATGGATTCCATCCAAATACTTCGCAGATCTCTATCGTCTCCTGGCGAATCGGGATCTTTCGTAAATCTGCTTCCAAACCGATTCCATCCCTTTCACAAAACTCCCACAATGCACCGAATATTCCTCCCTGGGATACGTCATGCATGGCCTGTGCTCCACATTCCCAGCCAATCGCAGCAGCATCTTTCATCAACAGGGAACTGTCAAAATGCATGGCATTGTCAACCAGTTCCAATGGGAATCTCCTCTTCAGTTCTTCTTCGTTTTTTCTGGTCAACAGCGCAGTGCCCTCCAGTCCCGGGAAGCCTGCCATTACAAGTTCCAGTTCTTTTTGATTCTCTTTCTTGCTGTTGATCACTTTACTAAATCCCTGTACCGTTATGGTGATCACTGGTCTGTGTACTGCATCTGACACTTCTGTATGTCCCCCTGCCAGCTGTATTCCACACTCCTGACACGTGGCATCGGCAATATCCATTATTTCCCGCAGCTGTTCTTCCTCAGCGGCTGCCGGAAGCATCACTGTCATCACCATGGATACCGCATCTGCCCCTGCACAGCACAGATTATTGACACCGCCTATGATTTCATATCTAATCTTTTCTGTCTGTTCTGCTGTAAAGCTTTGTGTATGCAACACAGTATAGATCTGTCCCTCTGAGCGGACAATGGCGCAGTCCTGACCTACGGCCGGTCCCTGCGCCACTTTCTCACTCCTGGACTTACATCTTTTCAGAACAGAACGCTTTAATACATTCTCTGATATCTTGCCAGTCCTCATTTATTTACTCCTGTTACCATTCCGTAACTCCATCCCCTGAAGTCGTTCCTGCTGTTCCATCGTCAATCCAGACCTCACCGTCTGTCGTATCTGTATAACTTCCTCCCGGTGCGTTGGTCTCCACCGTGGATTCACTTTGCTGTGTCGATTCCGTCTGCTGTGTTGCATCTGTCTGTTGTGTCGTATCTGTTCCAATCGTGACAGTACCGGTTGCCGCCAGCTGTGCTGCTGCCAGATCCCCCACTGCTATCGCCTGTAATAATGCAGGTGATGCACCAATCGTTCCCACTTCATATATGTTGGAAGATGCTTCATAAGTACTGGAGTTGATCTGCTCTTGTGTAGTCTCCCCATTGTAATTTACATACTTATAACACACCGCCGTACTTCCCGGTGCTGCAGACTGTACCTGACTGAAATAACCTACATTCTGATCATCAGCCGCATATAATAAAGTCGTAGTCGGTGCCGGGATCGTACTGGTCTCCACACCTTCATAATATACATATCGGTCTTCCGGGCGATATTCTTTTCCCCAGACTGTAAAAGTCAGCTCGCCTCCATACGCATAACCGGATATAAAAATAGGCGTATCCAGGTTATTTGTAAATACCAGGTCCATACTGCCTTCTGCAATAGCTGCATCCATAGATGGCGGCACATAGCTGACACTCATAGTATGATTATGTCTCTCATCAATCTCTATCTCTGCCAGAAGCAGTGCATTGTATAATGTCGTAGATACCTGACAAATACCTCCACCATATTCCTGTACCACTCGTCCGTTCTCATAAGCTCCACCAAGTTCATATCCGTTCTCGGCATTAAACGGAACCAGATGATCGCATACGGAAAAACTCTCACCCGGGCGGATCAGATGACCGTTGATCAGTTCCGCACCACGTTCTACATTCGTATTTCTTCCATAGGTGGAACCATAATAAGTAGTATATGTTCCAAGTACATCTGTAATCGTCTCAAGATCTTCTTCACTTGCACTTGGTTCCTGAACCTTTACAGACAATTCCACGCTGGAATCAGCCGCTCCTGTCCAGTCATTAGCTATATAATCTTCCAGAACCTTTACAGATTCATCCACATTCACTACAATTCCTGCCTGCCCCGGCTGCATATTGATTCCGCCGGCACCGTCAGATTCGATAGATGCTTCTATCGGCTCCTGATCATACTGCTTGCATTTCTCCACAAAAGCCTTGACTGCATCTTCATTGACGGAAAATTCCAGATGAAGTTCTTTCTTCTCCTGTGTCAGATCTTTGCTGTCTTTATATCGCTTAATCGCATTACCGGAATTACCGATATCCATGGCTTCTTTCGCCACATTTCGATTCTTCCACTGCAATCCAAAATCCACTGCAGTTGCTTCCACACTCTCATCGTTGATCAGCACCTTGATCGTAGAGTTCTGCATATCAAAAGCTTTCTGCTTTACTGCAGCCTGTGCTTCTTCATAAGTCATCCCCGATACATCGATGCCTTCAATCGAAACCCCCTGACCAATCTGGTCCTCTGCCTGTGCCGGTGTCACATTCCCCATTACACCGAGACAGACCACAGCAGCTGCCGCTGCCAGGATTCTTTTTCCAAAAACCATATTTACCTCCCGATCTCTGTTCAGGCTGCTTACATGAATGCTCCGATAATCATAGTAGCAACCATGGCAATAATAAGAACAATCGCAACTACTGCAGCAATTGTACGTTTTGTTTTTGTATTTCTCATATCTAACATATCTTTCACCTCATTCTTTTATTTCAGAATGCCATTGGCACTCTTATTTATTCTATGTCATTTTTCCTCATCTATCAAGTAACAATCCGTGTATTTTTTAAACTTCTATCTGATACATTCCGGCATTCTGATCCAATGCATTTCTGTTACGATAATCAAATAATATCCAATATGCCTCTTTTGGTTCCTCACCACTTTGTATCCAGTTAAAATTCTGCGCCATATCCCGGTCAAATTTCTCCAGATGCACCATATTCATCATCTGCTTCGCACTGTAACCTTCATAACCGGCCAGCACTTTATGCTCCTGCGCTTCTTCCTTAAACCAATCCAGAAACTGCTTCTTCTCGTTTTGTAAATCCGCAGCCCATTTCGGACGACTCTTGCTGTTCTCTCTCAAATAAAGATCCATCAGCAGTAATTCGTCATATATATGACTGCTGCTGACCGTCTGGATAAATTCCCGGAGCATTTCAAAACGCTGCATCCTGGAATGGCTCTGATTCCACCATTTTCTTTTTCCATAATATGCCGCAAGACTTTGATACATGGAAAACGGATCTGCAAATTCTCTTTCCAGATATCGCATCGTATTTGAAAACTGTCCACTGTTATAATAGACTTCTACCATTTCTTCAATCTCTTTTAGTTTTAAGATCTCTTCATAAGAAATCCAGTTGGTAGAAAATACCTCATATACAGGCTGGGAATGATAGATAATTCCATATTCATTCGCCTTTTCCTGCATCTTGGAACCCTTGAGCACTTTTAAAAATCCAAGCTGAAACTGATCCGGGTACAGATGATATACATCATTAAATGACTTCTGAAAACTGTGAAAATCTTCTCCCGGAAGTCCGGCAATCAGATCCAGATGCTGATGAATATTGTGTCCGGACTGAATCCGTTTTACCACATTACTTAAATGGGTAAAATCCATGATTCTGTCAATCTCCTGTATCGTATAGAGATTGGTGGACTGCACGCCGATTTCCAGCTGCACCAGCCCGGGTCTCATCGTACCAAGTAATGTAAGTTCTTCTTCATTTAACAGATCTGCCGCTATTTCAAAATGAAAATTTGTAATGCCGTTATCATGCTCTTTTATATATGTCCAGATCGTCAGTGCATGGCTGTGACGACAGTTAAATGTACGGTCTACGAATTTCACCTGGGGCACTTTTCGATCCAGGAAAAACTGCAGTTCTCTGACCACTGTCTGCGCATCTCGAAACCTCACACTTTTATCGATGGAAGAGAGACAGTAACTACAGGAAAAAGGACATCCTCTGCTGCTTTCATAGTAGATAATTCTGTGTTCAAAATCTTCCAGTTCATCATATAAAAATGGAATCCGGTTCATATCCAGCAAGGCTCGACCCGGATTCACGATGATTTCATCTTGTTTATTTCGAAATGTAATTCCCTGTATATCTTCCAGCTGGCCTTTCCCGTGATAAAATGCTGTCAATTCCAGAAAGGTCTCTTCCCCTTCTCCGGTCATGACACCAGCCACTTGTGGGTGCTGTCTCAGAAAATCCGGGGCATCATAACTTACTTCCGGACCACCAACCCAAATCTGAATATCAGGAAGTACTTTGGGCAAATCTTCCATTACTTTTTCGATCATCTGCAGATTCCAGATATAACAGGAAAACGCAGCCACGTCTGGCTTCCTGCGATAAATTTCCTGCAAAATATTATCCGGATAATGATTGATCGTAAATTCTGCAAGTTCGATGTCTGTTTTATATTCCGGTGCATGCTCTGCCGCAAACTTTTGCAGGCTGTAAACAGCCGGATTCGAATGAATATATTTTGCGTTGACTGCTGTCAGTAAAATTTTCATATTTATATATGCCTCTTACATCAGTTCTTTCATCAATTGACGATAAATCTCTGAACTTTTTTTCTTCCAGTTGTCGCACATCATGATTGCCCGTCTTTCTTCCTGAACAATCAGGGACATATCCACAATGAACGACTCTTTTTCTTTTATCTGAAGCTTCACCAGAAAACCGCCTTCTTCCAGATTGTTGTAATCTGCCAGGACTGCATTTTCATTGCGCAGCTTCATTTTATTTTCTTTCAGATAAGCTTCAATATCCTTACGGATTGCGGTGGAAATCTCATCTTTAAAATAACTCAATGTCTCTTTTCCACTTTCTGTCAGATGATAGAAGGTACTGTTACGGACAATCTCCGGCTCCAGCAATTTTGTCTCTACCATATCTGCCAGTGTCTCCTGTACAGTAAAATAATCTGTATACTGTTCTTCCGCTACGAATGCACAGATCTGTCCATTTGTCAGAGGGATCTCCACTCTGTTCAGCAAATATAATAAGATCAGCTTATAAAGTGTATGCACTTCTTTCATGATGCGCTTCTCCTTTCAAATCTCTTTCCCTGCCAGGAATTTCTTTTCTTCAGTTGACTGTGTATCTCATTTAGTACGGTTCGCTTTCTGGTGCTCCACATTGGTGCCAGAAGGAGTTCTTTCGGACCGTCACCGGTCAGACGGTGTACTGTAATCTCCGGTGATAATTCTTCTATGCACCGGATCACCAGATCTATATAAGTATCCATGTCCATTACCTGAATGGCACATTCCGACTCCTGTGGTTCCAGATACATCTTCCCCAGCTGTGTTCCTTTTAAAATATGCAGCAGCTGAAGTTTTATCCCCTGAATGTCACAATGATTTAAATATCGGACTGTCTCAAGCACTTCTTTTTCGCCTTCGCCCGGAAGACCTAAAATGGTATGAACAATCACGTCGATTTTTCTTTTTCTCAGTTCTGCTACCGCTCGTTCAAAACAAGCCAAATCGTATCCTCTGTGAATCATCCGGGCAGTTTCTTCGTGAATCGTCTGCAAACCAAGCTCGACCCATACCGGTTTCTTCTGATTCAGCTTCTCAAGCAGATTCAGCACTTCTTCTGGGAGACAATCCGGTCTGGTGGCTATCGATAATACAACCACTTCCGGATCCTCTATAGCCTCTGTAAAGATACGCTCCAGATAATCCACCGGTGCATAGGTATTCGTATAAGCCTGAAAATACGCGATATATTTTCGCGCCGGCTTCTTTTCTCGCAATGCTTCTTTCTGAATGGCTATCTGCTGTGTCACTGACAGATGACCGTCTGCCGCAAAATCACCGCTTCCACCTTCACTACAGAAAATACAGCCGCCTCTTCCAACCGTGCCATCGCGATTTGGACAGCTCATACCGCCATTTAAAGCAAGCTTATAAACTTTTTCACCAAACTGATTCTTCAACTGCCAGTCAAGAGAACGATAAGGCTTCTCACCCCAGATTTTCTGCATTCTTATTCTCCTTTAAAGACAGATTTTGTATTTTAACTAACGCTGTAAACGCAGTATTCATATCGCAGATCACGCTTATTTTCTATGCCTCGTGCGCATCGATTAGTGTCTGCTCCGCTAAACTCGCCGCTTACGCGGCTCAAACAAGCTTCACAGCCACAATTCGCGCACTGTGCCATAACGAAAATTGCGCTACCGATCCTGCGACAGGAATATCTGTGTTTACAGCTGTTATATGAAAATATGTACATCTGTCTCGAATTTATATAATACTGCCGCAAATCTGTCCGCCACCTCTCCCGGTAGCCAATCAGATATTTTAAAAAATTGCGTTATCATTTTGAGTATATAGTATTTGAACCTTTCTTGCAAGCGTGTTATCCCATTATCATCTTTCATTGAATCTTTCCTACACTTATGTTACTGTATATATAATACTATTTCCTAATACAGCAGTTACATGATCAATTAAAAAGGGAATACACTCAATCAATATTAATTTACAGCAGATATTATTGATCATCCGAATTAAATTGATAGGATGATTTTCGTAGCATCTGCAAGTCTAGTGACAGCCTCATTGCTGTAATGCTTCTATCACAGAATGAGGCTGTCCATAGACGACGCAGCAGATGCAGAAAATCGACGTAATTTAATTGGATGACATATAATATCTGCGTTCGTTTGAAATATATATTACATATTTGAAAGAAGGTGCTTTTTTGAAAAATTATCAGATCACTGAATTCTGCCATCATTTCCTGGTGCAGCATGTTCAGCCGGGGGATTTTTGCATAGATGCCACAGCCGGCAAAGGTAATGACACAGAATTTTTATGCCAGCTTGTGGGCAGTCAGGGACGCGTCCTTGCATTTGACATTCAGCAGGCAGCCATAGATGCCACCAATGAGCGGCTTTTTACCAAAGGACTGGCGGATATCGGTAATGCCATTTTAGAAAGTCACACAAACATGCATCTGTATGCTGGAAAAGGAACTGTAGACTGTATTACCTTTAATTTTGGCTATCTGCCGGGCGGCGATCATAATCTCTGTACTCATGCCGATACCAGTATAAACGCCATTCAAACCGGCCTTTCCCTCCTGAAAAAACAGGGGCTTATGAGCCTGTGTATCTACAGTGGCGGTGACACCGGCTTTGAAGAGCGGGATGCGATCCTTCATTATCTGAAACAGTTAGATCCAAAACAATACATGGTATTATTGTCCTGTTATTATAACCGTCCAAATAATCCTCCGATTCCGGTATTCGTTTTAAAACTTTTTTAACCATTGGGGACGGAGTTCTTTGGCTTAAAAAAGCCAGAAAACTCCGTCCCCAATGGTTCATGAATGCAGCCACTCCATATGTTTTTTGATCTGCTTTTCATATCCATTATCGGAAGCACGGTAAAATACGCGGTCTTTGATTTCATCAGGCAGATACTGCTGTCTGGAAAAATGCTTTGGGAAATCATGTGCATATTCATATCCAATGCCATGTCCCAGTTTCGCCGCGCCTCTGTAATGTGCATCCTGAAGATGGGTCGGTACTGTCGCCTTACATTCTTTCACGGCCTGAGTTGCCTCAAAGATAGCATTCGTAGCGGAATTGCTCTTTGGTGCAGTTGCCACATACAGCGCTGCCTGGGACAGAATCAGCTGTGCTTCCGGCATTCCTACCCGCTCCACTGCCTGGGCAGCTGCTACTGCCACCTGAAGTGCCTGCGGATCTGCATTTCCCACATCTTCGGATGCACAGATCATGATACGGCGGCTGATAAAGGTCACGCTTTCTCCTGCATACAACATGCGTGCCAGATAATATACTGCCGCATCCGGATCAGACCCCCGCATGCTTTTGATAAACGCAGAAATCGTATCATAATGATTATCTCCGGTTTTATCGTATCGCACGACTCTTTTCTGAATACATTCTGCTGCCACATCCAGTGTCAGATGAATCTTTCCATCCTCACTGCGCTCCGTCGTCAATACACCAAGTTCCACTGCATTTAGCGCAGATCTGGCATCTCCATCTGCCATATCTGCCAGAAAATCTGCCGCATCCTCATCGATCACAGCATCATAGGATCCCATTCCCCGCTCCATATCATATACAGCGCGCTGAATCAGCACTTTGATATCTTCTTTAGATAATGGCTTCAATTCAAAAACTACAGATCTGGATATCAACGCTCCATTTACTTCAAAATATGGATTCTCTGTCGTTGCTCCGATTAACGTCAATGTGCCATCTTCTACAAATGGAAGCAGATAATCCTGCTGTCCTTTATTGAAGCGGTGAATCTCATCTACAAACAGAATCGTCCGTTTACCGTACATTCCCATGCTGTCTTTTGCCTTTTGCACTACTTCTTCCATATCTTTCTTTCCGGCAACCGTCGCATTAATCTGTGTAAATTCTGCACTGGTAGTGTTCGCAATTACTTTCGCCAGTGTGGTCTTCCCTGTTCCCGGAGGTCCATAAAAAATGATTGAACCCAGCTTATCCGCTTTTATTGCACGATAAAGGAGTTTTCCTTTTCCGATGATCTCCTGCTGACCTACCACTTCTTCCAACGTGCGTGGTCTTAATCTGGATGCCAGCGGTGCTTCTTTTTCCATTGTGTTCGCTCTCATATAATCAAATAAATCCATCTGTCTCTTCTCCCTTCCGGGTTTTCCTGACCTTTACAGTCCAAAATATCCTATTCTAATATCAGTTCTTCTACTGTAACAAATTCGTAGCCTTCTTCTTTTAATTTATCCACAATCTGAAGGGCTGCATCCACAGATGTGGCATAATAATCATGCATCAGTATCATATCATGATCCGATATCTGCTGCATCACTTTGTTCACAATCTCTGCTGCATTCCTGCTTTGCCAGTCTAATGTGTCTATAGTCCATTTTACCGCAATCATCGACACCTGACAATCCATGCTGTCTTTCCAGTTTCCAAAAGGCGGTCGTACGTAAGCAGTCCCATGTCCGGTAATCTGCTTTACAAGATCACTGGTTTTCTGCAGTTCCTCACAATTCTTCTCATCACTTAATTTGCTGATATCTGCATGATCGTAAGTATGATTTCCAATCAGATGTCCGTCTTTTTCCATCTGAGCGATCAGCTTTTCATTACCTGGAATATTCTCACCTACTACAAAGAACGTGGCTTTCACACCACGTTCTCTTAAACCATCCAGCAGACTCTTTGTATATACCGGATGTGGACCATCATCAAATGTCAATGCAACTCTTGGTGGTATCTCAGACATATTCTCAATCCTGCTTTCCACGCTCCGGCTGTCTGCTCTGCTGACTCTGTCAGATTTCTTCTTCATAAATAATCCCATCAAAATCAACACTGCCACAAATATACAATATATAATCTGTCTGCATCTTTTTTTATTCATACGGCACTCCGGATAGCCTTCTCTTCAAAATATGCCGCTGCCCTGCCGTTTATTCTTTTTCCGCTTCCTCTTTTTCTTCTCCCTCTTCTGCCGGTTCTTCCTCTTCCGGTTCCTCTTCCTCAGGCTTAATATGTCCATAGAAGATCTGCTGGTTCTGGCGCTTTGGCTTCATTACTACGACATAAACCACAGCTCCCAAAATACCATTGTTGCTTCCGGAACTTCCTAATCCCACGCCAAAAAGGAAACATGCAATTCCCACGTATCCGATAAACTCTAACACAATATACTTTATATAGGCTTCTTTCTGTGCCTGTGTAATGCCATCAAACCGATACATCACAAATGGTTCCACGATATCTGCCAGTACCCAGTATAATGCAAGGGCACCTCCCATAATAGCATTGCTGATCATCCCGGACATCTGTCCTTTTAACAGACCATATGCGACAATTCCAAGGGCCACTATCAGTTCTCCGATAGACAGGGCAGTAACCAGCCATCCCAGTGTTTTATTTGGTTCTCTTTTCTGTTCCATATGCTCCTCCTATAATTTCAGGCAACATACAATTGCCAGTGCTCCGTGACCGATATGACAGGATACACTTAAAGACAAAGGATCCATATGGATATCCATTCCAGGAAACTCTGCTTCGATCTCTTCCTTCCACTGCTGTGCTTCTTCCGGATTACCTGTATAGGCAGCCTGAATCGTCATTCTGCCCTCTTCCCATTCTTTTGCAAATCTGGTCTCCAGATCATGGTGAATGGCTTCCAGCATAATCTTTTTGGCTTTCATCTTTCCTCTGGATTTTGAAAAAGCATCCAATTTATCACCCTGAATCTGCAGTATCGGCTTCAAATTCAGTATGGTACCGATTGCTGCAGCAGCCGGTGTAATACGTCCGCCTTTTTTCAGATACTTTAATGTCTCAAGAGTGATATAGATGCTGGCACCCATTCTGGTTTCTTCCAGAATCTGCTTCACTTCTGCTCCCTCTTTTCCCTCTTTTATCAGCTTTAAGGCATCCAGCACAGACTGTCTCTGTGTCACGGAAATGCGCTGATTATCTACCACAAATACTTTTCCTTCATAGTCTCTCGCCAGTGCCATTGCTGTCTCACAGGAATTGCTGAGACCACTTGACATCGGAATGTATACCAGTTCATCATACTCTTTCAGCACTTTATCCCACAACTCTGTCACATCCAGCGGTGTTGGCTGCGAAGTACTGATGTCAGCATCTTCCAAAAGCTTTTTATAAAACTCTTCCTGTGTCAGTGTAATATCTTCCAAAAATAACTCTTCATTAATATAAAAAGGCATCGGCAGCACAAACACACCCAGTTCTTTTGCAGCGCTTTGTGTGATTCCACTGTTGCTATCTGTTACAACTGCTATCTTTTTCATGTGTCCAACCTCTCATCAATTATACTTGCCTTTCTATTTTAAAATAATTCTCTTTATATTACAAGCAAAAAAAGAGACGGTACCTTTCTATCAGTATCGCCTCTCTTATTCTCTCACATCTGTTTATGCTTCCTGTCCGTCTCCCTGGCCTTCTACTTCTACACCGGAATTCTGATCATCATATGCCGCATTCTGATCTGCATCATCTGATGCCTCATCAGAAACACTTTGCTGGTCGGCACTGCTGTCAGAAGAACTGCTGTCACTTTCTCCTGTGTAATCGTATACTGCTGTCACTTTGGCCGTAGTCGGATCATCGCCCTGGTACTCTGCAAACACATAAGTACCATAGTTCAAGCCACTGCGATATACCAGTCTTGCATTGGATGTATCCAGTGTGATCTCTTCTTCATTCTCGGTCATAATTGTCAGTGTCGTCGGACTGCAGTCAACCATGGAACCACCGATGTAAGAATAGTTCTCTCCTTCTGATCCACCATAAGGCACTTTATCAGACTCTTCCTGTGCATCTGTGATGGCAGTTGCTGTAACAAGATCCGGTCCATGAATATCACCATTGTAGGATACCGTCACGTAATTTCCAACTTGTGTGCCGTTCTTCAGATTCATATCCGCATCTGCGATGGAGAAATAATAAGAATCTCCGTCGTTGGAAAGAATCACAATTCTCTCTGCATTGATATCAGAAATTGTACCTTCCAGTGTGCCTGCTCCTGCTTCCGGATTGGCTTCTTCTGCTTCCGTCATCAGTTCTCCTTCTGTCACCGGAGTCTCTCCGGATGCCAGATCTTTTACCATAAGTACTTTTGCATTTGTTGTATCTGTATCTTCGATAGATCCTTTATACAGTACGGTAACATTCCCACCTGCTGAAATACCTCCGGTCACCTGAATATCTGCACCTGTCAGTGAAAATTCCAGCTTCTTTCCTCTTTCTGTCTGAATCGTTAGCTTACTCTGATCCGATGATACAACCAATCCTTTTAAAGATCTGGTGCGGTTCATGCTGTCTTCTTTCTCGGTCTCAGCTTCTGTCTGTGGCTCTGTCACTTTTTCTGTCTCAGTCACTGCTTCTGTCGTAACTGCTTCTGTAGGTGCCTCTGTCGGTGCTTCTGTCTCTGCTGCCTTCTTACCGCATCCTGTAAAAACCATGCATGCCAGAAGTGCCGCTATTATAAAACTTCTCTTCTTCATGTGGTTACCTCCTATCAATTATGTTCCCCGTTTTTTTCCTTTTTATTACTTTTCTTGATTATATCGTCTGAAAAATAAGAAATCAATACTGTTAAGTAAATCCTAAGATTCTCCCGGTCATTTCTTTTTATCCGATTACATCCTGCATATCATAAAGTCCTGCCGGTTTTCCTGCCAGATATTTTGCTGCTTCCACAGCACCTTTTCCAAATACTGCCTTGGAATATGCCTGATGACTGAATGTGATCACTTCATCCGGTCCTGCAAAAATCACATCATGGTCTCCTACAATTGTTCCCCCTCTGACTGCGGAAATACCAATTTCTTTATCATCTCTCTGCTGATGCACCTGACTTCTGTCATATACATAATGATATTGATGATCCATTGCTTCATTTAAAGAATCTGCCAGTGCCAGTGCTGTTCCACTTGGTGCATCGCATTTCAGTCTGTGGTGCTTTTCTACTATTTCCATATCAAATCCTGCTGTTGCCAGTACTTTGGCCGCATCCTGCAGAAGTTTCAGCAGTGTGTTAATCCCCAGTGACATATTTGCAGACTTCAGTATCGCTACTTTTGTGCTGCATTCTTTCATCTTACTTAATTGTTCCTCTGTCAGTCCTGTAGTACAAAGCACCAGCGGAAGCTGTCTTTCTACACAGTAATCCAGAACACCGTCTGTTGCCTTAAAGGATGAAAAATCAATCATTACATCTGCTTCCACCTGACATTCTTTGATATTAGTAAACACCGGATATCCATTGTCACGGTTATCTGCCATATCAATTCCTGCTACAATCTGCGCATTCTCATCTTTTGCAATCAGACCTGTAATCACCTGTCCCATATGTCCGTTGCAGCCATGCATAATTACTTTTACCATCTTTTTATCCTCCATTTTAAATTCAAGAATGGCGGCGTGACCCTTTCAGGTTTCGCCGCCACTACCAGTATCTTTTCTATTCGCAGCACTTAATTCCAAAATCTTTCATTGCCTGGATCAGCTTCTGTTTATTTGCTTCTTCCATTTCACACATAGGTCCACGGAATGCGCCGGCATTCATTCCCATAATGTTCAGTGCTGTTTTTACCGGAATCGGATTTACCTCACAGAACAGTGCATCCACCAGTGGAATCGCTTTCAGCTGAATCTTACGGCTGGTCTCTACATCTCCGTTCAGGTAAGACATTACCATATCGTGTGTCTCTTTCGGAGCAATATTAGAAAGAACAGAGATGACACCCAGTCCTCCAAGGGAAAGTGCCGGTACTACCTGTCCATCTTCTCCGGAATACAGATCAATGCATCCATCTGCCAGACTCATCAATTTGGCAACCTGAGCAATATTTCCGGATGCTTCTTTGATTCCTACGATATTCTTTACATTCTTAGCCAGATAAACGGCTGTCTCCGGCTGAATGTTACATCCTGTTCTTCCCGGTACATTATACAGAATGATTGGAATATTTACTGACTCTGCAACTTTTGTGAAATGAAGGATCAATCCCTTCTGTGTTGCTTTATTGTAATAAGGTGTTACCTGAAGAAGGGCATCTGCGCCTCTCTTCTCAGCTTCCTGTGACAGATAAACGGCTGTCTCTGTGCTGTTGGAACCTGTTCCTGCAATCACCGGCACTCTCTTTGCCACTTTATCTACTGCATATTTAATTACATCCAGATGTTCTTCATGTGACAGTGTAGATGCCTCTCCTGTCGTTCCGCAGATAATAATTGCATCTGTGCTGTTCGCAATCTGATATTCCAGCAATTCACCAAGTTTGTCATAATTGACCTCTCCATTTTCAAACATTGGCGTAACGATCGCCACACCAGCTCCCTTAAAAATAGCCATAACATCCTCCTTGTAATCCGTATAATTCGTTCTTCTTAAAAAGTTATCCATAACAACGTGCACACAAAGGTACACTATTTAAAATGGGGCCAGGCCCACCGACCTTGCCCCAGCTTTTTCTCATAATATCATTATTAAAATACCTTGTCAATGCGTTTTTCCCGGTTGCCCATCAAGTGCCCATCAAGGTTTCTTCTTTTCCATGACTGTAACTTCATCTGCCTGATCCCAGAGTTCCTGTGCCTGATAAAGACCTGTCAGAACCAGATCCATCTCTTCATTTTTCAAATTCATCAGATCACGGATGTCTTCCACTGACACAATCTCTGTTTCCAGAAGTCCCAGAACTTCATCCAGAATCAACACATCACATCCTTGCGTTCCCAATACTTTTCTTGCGAAATTCAGACCGTTACGGATGTTCATCTTCTCTTCCTGTCGTTCCTCTTCATTCATATCCAAATAACATTTCTCAGATCTTTCAAATCTGAAAAGCTTGATTTCCGGCTCCAGTCGTTTGAAATATTCAATATTCTCATTTTCTTTTTCTTTGAGAAACTGAATTATCATCACACTCTTCCCGTGACTGGCTGCCAGCATGGCTTTTCCTAACGCTGCCATACTTTTCCCTTTTCCATCTCCGCAAAATATCATTGTATGACCTTTTATCATTTGTACTTCACTTACGAGTTTCTCGTATTTCTCCCTTATATTGTTTCAAAATGTGTCTCTTATCATATCTGAAATGCCTAGACACTCTATCACATTTCTCTGAGAAATGCAAGCAATCTTGTTCATCTGTGCTTTATCGAATCCATTCCAATTTACTGACGGATACTTCATATGCGGTCCTTTTCTCTGCACAGTCACCCTCTGTCTTTTTTACATATTCCCTGCTCTGTATTCTGCCCCAGACCTGAATATGATTTCCCACTTCAAATCCGGCTGTGAATCTGGCATTTCTCCCCCAGCAGATGCACGGTATATAATCTGATTTTCCATATGGTCGGTTTACTGCAATCAGCATATCCGAAATTTCTCTTCCCAGAGGTGTTTTTCGGTATACCGGCACTTTACAGATATAGCCATCCAGGAAAATCTGATTCGTTTTTACTTTATCTGTCTCCTCCTCCGTAAAACAGATTTCTCTGGCGAATACGGACAGTACCAGTCTGTTCCGTTTTTCTTCATGCCGGTTATAGGAACGAAACTGCCCCGTTACCTTGATGAATTCCCCTCTGTAATCTTCATTTACATCAATCAGTCTCTCGGATACCATTACCGGAATCCGGTCGCAGGACTCACTGAGTCTCTTTACCTGTACATCTACAATATAAAATCCTTCTCCGAAAACTTCATGGCTGAACATGAATTCAGACACGATTTCTCCTATGATTGCTACCTGGTTATTCTCAATAATTTTGTCAGACATATGTATGCATGCTCCCTTCTTCATCGCAAAGTATTTTTTCGTATTGCGTTACATACATATGTTTATTCCCTCCATCAGTCTGTTAGAACATCTTTTCCCTCTGTTTTATCAGGAAAATATCGCAGAATCCGGCATTTTTTGAGCTTTTTTTATGCGCATCTGACAAAATTCTTCTTATTAAAAAGTGTTTGATAGAAAAATTCTTGTAAAATGAATAAAATGTGGTAGAATAATTCGGAGAATGATGGAAAGAAGGTACTGTATGAATCGAGAAAATATCCGTAATATTGCGATTATCGCACACGTTGACCACGGTAAGACGACTCTCGTTGATGAATTATTAAAACAAAGCGGTGTATTCCGTGCCAATCAGGAAGTAGCAGAACGTGTCATGGACTCTAATGACATTGAGCGTGAACGTGGAATCACTATTTTATCTAAAAATACTGCTGTTTATTATAAAGATTACAAAATTAACATCGTAGACACACCTGGCCACGCTGATTTTGGTGGTGAGGTAGAACGTGTCCTGAAAATGGTGGATGGTGTTATTCTGGTTGTAGATGCTTTTGAAGGATCTATGCCTCAGACAAAGTTCGTTTTGAGAAAAGCCCTTGATTTGGATCTTCCGGTTATCGTCTGCATCAATAAGATCGACCGTCCGGAAGCCCGCCCGGAAGAAGTTATTGATGAAATTCTGGAATTGTTTATCGACCTGGATGCTTCTGATGAACAGCTTGACTGCCCATTTATCTATGCATCTGCAAAATCCGGTTATGCTGTGATTGAGTTGAGTGACGAACACAAGGACATGACACCTCTTTTTGAGACAATTGTGAATTATATTCCTGCGCCTCAGGGAGATGAGAATGCTCCGCTTCAGGTTCTGATCAGTACGATCGATTATAATGAATATGTGGGACGTATCGGTGTCGGAAAAATTGACAACGGTTCTATTCGTGTCAATCAGGATGCAATTATGGTAAACCATCATGATCCTGATAAGCGTCAGAAAGTAAAAATCAGCAAATTATATGAATTTGACGGTCTGAACAAAGTAGAAGTAGATGAAGCAGGTACAGGATCTATCGTAGCGATCTCCGGTATTGCTGATCTTCACATCGGTGACACTCTGTGTTCTCCGGAACATGTAGAAGCAATTCCTTTCCAGAAGATTTCTGAACCGACGATTTCTATGCAGTTCCGTGTCAATGACAGCCCACTGGCAGGTCGTGAAGGTAAATTCGTTACTTCCCGTCATCTGCGTGACCGTCTGTTCCGTGAGCTGAACACTGATGTCAGCCTTCGCGTGGAAGAAACAGACGATATGGACTGCTTCAAGGTATCCGGACGTGGTGAACTTCATCTGTCTGTATTGATTGAAAATATGCGCCGTGAAGGTTATGAATTCGCAGTCAGCAAGGCTGAGGTTATTTACAAACAGGATGAGCGTGGCAAGAAGCTGGAACCAATGGAGATTGCCTATGTAGACGTTCCGGATGAATTTTCCGGTACCGTAATTAACAAGCTGAGTATCCGTAAGGGTGAACTTCAGGGCATGAGCCAGACCAGCGGTGGTTACACAAGACTGGAATTCTCTATTCCTTCCCGTGGTCTGATTGGTTATCGCGGTGATTTCCTGACAGATACCAAGGGAAATGGTATTCTGAATACTACTTTTGACGGTTATGGCCCATTTAAAGGTGAAATCCAGTATCGTAAACAGGGATCTCTGATCTCTTTTGAAACAGGTGAATCTGTTACTTATGGTCTGTTCAATGCTCAGGAACGTGGTACCTTGTTTATCGGACCTGGTGAAGCGGTATACTCCGGAATGGTGATCGGTATGAATGGTAAAACAGATGATATCGAACTGAATGTCTGCAAGACCAAGCATCTGACCAATACCCGTGCTTCAGGATCTGACGATGCACTGAAGCTGACCGTACCGAAGATCCTTAGTCTGGAAGAAGCACTGGACTTTATCGATACCGATGAACTTCTGGAAGTTACTCCAAAGTCCTTACGTATCCGTAAGAAGATTCTGGATCCAACTATGAGAAAACGTGCTGCATTCGCAAGAAAGAATGCACAGTAGAATTTAAAAAAGGCAGTGATTTCACGCAAACATGAAATCACTGTCTTTTCTTATACATGTTAACTATGTTATCAGTCAAAGATTCTCGTAATATCCTGATATCGATTCACTACTCGATAAATCTCTACATTCTCATCTTCTACTTTATATATAATCACATAATCTCCCCATATTGCATACTTATAGTCTGTCCGAAAGCTGACACGTTTTGAAAGATCTGATCCCATTCCAGGAAACATCTGGAGATTTTCAAATTTACCGTAAATCTCTTTTATAGTTTTTGCAGCGTATTCTTCATTATCTTCTGCAATATAATCTCGGATACTTTTCAGATCCTTTGCAACAATCGGATTGATCCGCAGTTTTAACATCTTATTCCCCCACAAGTACTTTCAGTTCATCAAGATCCAGCCATCCTTCACCATCTTTCACTGCTTCCTCGGCTTCCTGTAGCTTCATCAAAAGCTTTTTCTCTGCACGATCACGCTCATAATCTTCAATATCCATAACTACAAAACGCCCCCTGCCATTTTTAGTCAGGTATACCGGCTCTCCTTTATGACAGTTTTTCAGAACTTCATTATAGTTTCTCAAATCAGATACTGGTAAAATATTAGGCATATTTATCAGCTCCTTTCATTGATTTTGTATTGTTTCTGTTGCTTTTATTATACACAAAAAGCTGTAAAATTCAACGTAAATTTTTACAGCTTTTATATGTTTCTTACTTCTCTTATCTAATCACTACTCCATATGTCACTCACATTTCTCGGATTTCTGCATTTTTTCATTCACAAATATAAGAAAATAACTTTTAAAGCAATAATTTTCTTCCATTGTATCTTCATTTTGATATTCAATCTCATTTTTCCTTATGCAATCCGGAAACAATATTTTCGGAAATGCCAGCAATTCTATCGTTGCAAACAATACCATTATAATCCATGTTTTTTTCAAATTATGCATAATTTGCGCCATTCCCTTTTCATCTTTATTTCCAGTATTTCTCTTTTGAAAAAATATATACACTCAAGAATTCCATCTGTTTTTATTTATTTTCACTTGACAAACAGTTCTTTCAATACTATACTAATATCAATAACAGTAATAGTTATTATTTTTATATTAGTAAAGGAGAAGATCTATATGAATTACAGTCGTCAGAGAGAATCTATCAAAGACTTCTTGAGTACACGTAAAGATCATCCTACTGCTGATACAATTTATATGAATATTAGACAACAATTTCCGAATATCAGCCTGGGTACAATTTACCGTAATCTGAACCTCCTGTCTGATATCGGAGAGATCACCAGATTGACAACCGGAGATGGATGTGACCACTACGATTTCAATACTACTCCGCACAACCATTTTGTATGTACTAAATGTCACAGTGTACTCGATCTGGAAATGGACAGCATCGATGATATTGTAGAGGTAGCAAGGAAGAATTTTCCGGGAAGAATCGACCGACACTGCACATATTTTTATGGAGTTTGCGCAAACTGTATGGACGAATCTGAAGAAGCAAGTTAGACAAAATTAATAATAATTATCATTTTTATCTTGACAAACATCAAAAGAAATGGTAATCTAATATCAGTAACAATTACTGATTTTAATAAAACAAAATATAAATTCAAAAAGAAAAGGAGAACAAAACAATGGCAAAATTTGTATGTAAAGTATGTGGTTATATCTATGAAGGCGATGCAGCACCAGCTGAATGTCCAGTCTGTCATGCAAAATCTGATATGTTCCAGAAAGTAGAAGGAGAACTGGTTCTGGCTGCAGAACATGAATATGGTATCTACGCTAAAACTGTAAAAGATAACAAAGACATCAGTGATGAAGATAAGAAGTTCATCTTCGATCAGTTAAAAGCTAACTTCAATGGAGAATGTTCAGAAGTAGGTATGTACCTTTGCATGGCTCGTATCGCTCACCGTGAAGGATATCCAGAAATCGGTCTTTACTGGGAAAAAGCTGCTTACGAAGAAGCAGAACATGCAGCTAAATTTGCTGAAATGTTGGGTGAAGATCTGGAACCAAACATGAAAGCTACTACAAAAGATAACCTGAAATGGAGAGTTGACTGCGAATTTGGTGCTACACAGGGTAAATTCGATCTTGCTAAATGTGCAAAACAGAACAACCTGGATGCTATCCATGATACAGTACACGAAATGGCTAAAGACGAAGCTCGTCACGGACGCGCTCTGAAAGGCCTCTTAGAAAGATACTTTGGCTAAGCTACAAGCCATGCAAAATGATAAAAATAATGCCCTGCAAGTTTACTTGTAAGGGCATTTATTTTTATTATTTTATACGGCGACAGCCGTCCATGAGGAAGCAGCGCAGCGGATTCCGAATGGCATGACGCAGCGACAGCCCAACAGCGAGAAAAAGCGCTAGCTTATTCGAGCTGGCTCGGCGTTTTACATAGCATACAAGGCTGATATCTTTTATAATGCGTGAAAATCTATGGCTTATGATAAGCAGATTTTTTGCAGTTTTGCGTCAGCAAGCTTTGAGAAAATGTCCGCCCGCAAGCGTCTTGTTTGAGCGAAGCGAGTTAAAGCGAAGGGCGGATAACAAACATTCGAAAGGCGCGCAGCAAAACAAATATAATCTGCATTCATAACCATAGATAACACGCATAAAAAAGCAGCGGATTCCGAATGGCATGGCATAGCACCTGCTATCTCTATATCAAATTTGTCTCATCCGGAAGGCGGAACCCTTCTCCGATGACTTCGTTGGATTCCACTATGATCACAAATGCCCGCTCATCGATCTCATGTACCCGTTTACGAATGGCATACATTTCTTTGCTGCTGCTTGCGCACATAACGACCTCTTTTTCCTCCCCGGTATAACCTCCGATGCCTTTCAACCGAGTGGCTCCCCGCTCTACAAGCTTATCGATCTCATTCACAATTTCCCGCGGATGATCCGAAATAATCAACGTTAACTTTCCGGAATTCGTGCCACAAATCATGCGATCCAATACCGTAGAATAAAGGTAATTTAACACCAGTCCGTAAATTACACAATCGACACCTGTTCTGATACTCACTGCACTGACTACAATGACAAAGGCATCCATAGCAAACCCGATTTTTCCAAGTGACAGATGTGGACGATAATACTTTACTGCCATCATAATAAAGTCAAATCCACCGGTAGAAGATCCTCTCATAAAGATAATTGCATAACCAATACCAAGCATCACTCCGGCACTGATTGCGGCAAGCATCATGTCACCCTGATACAGCGGAAGGCGTGGTCCCATAATATCCATTACCGCAGATGTAATCAGCGTGGATCTCAATGATTTTATATAAAACTGTTTTCCAAGTGTTTTATAACAGCAAATAACAATTGGAATATTTAAAATCACTGTCATCGTACCTACCGGCAAACCAAGTAAACGATAAAAGATCAAGGCTACACCAGATACGCCTGTCATTGGGAAGTTTGCCGGAACTGCAAAGCTGTAGGTAGCTATGGTCAGTAAAATTCCACCCAGAATATCTACCAGCACATCTATGCTGATTCTTTTTACATTGTTTCTCATAAATTCCCCCATATTTTAATTTTTTCTTCCAGATTTCGAATAGCAGAGCCATCTGCAGTTCCATATGTAAAAGCGGTTGCGGTTCCTGCTGCCGCAGCCAGTCGAAATGCAGAAGTCCAGGAATGTGTCTGTTTCCATCCAGCCAGAAAACCGGCTACTGACGAATCACCGGCTCCCACTGTATTGGCCACCTTTCCCTTTACTCCTTCTGCATAAAATATCTGATCGTCCTGCGTCAACAGAATCATGCCATCTGCACCCATTGACACCAGAACATTTCTTGCACCCATTTTTTGCATCTCTTTTGCATAGTATTTGACTTCATCTCTGGTTTCTATGCGAACGTTAAACAAATCTTCCAATTCTTCCCGGTTAGGTTTAATCAGAAACGGATGATATGGCAATGTCTTTTTCAATTCTTCCCCTGTCACATCCACCACAGGCTGTACCCCACATGACGACAATTTATTCAAAATATATGCATAGGCACCTTTGATACTGGCCGGTACATTTCCGGATAAGACCAGAAAATCGTCTGCCACAAGCTGTTCCAGCCTCTCGCATAATCTGTCCACGTCTTCCCAATCCGGAACCGGACCTGCCCCATTAATTTCTGTCTCTTCCACAGCACTGACTTTTGTGTTGATTCTGGTAAATCCATTTTCCAGAAACTGAAAGCCATACTTCAGCCCTCGTTCTTCCAACATGGCTTCATATGCTTTTCCAGTAGCTCCAGCCAGGAATCCACAACAACAGGTATCCTCGCCCAGTTCATTCAGAACCAGAGATACATTTACCCCTTTTCCTCCCGGAAAAACCGCCTCTTCCATCACTCGGTTCAGGGTGCCTGGTTTCAGCTCCTTCACCCGCACCACACAATCAATCGCAGGATTTAACGTTACGGTTGTGATCATGCCTGTCTGCCTCCTCCCTAATTCAGAAGTTCTGACACATTACTCAGATAGAAAAGTCTGGTTGCGCGAATCAGATATTCTGTATCCTTTACTCCGGCTGTTTCGTAAGGCGAATGCATAGCAAGCTGTGGCAGGCCAATATCTACCGTATTCATCGGTGTCTGTGTATTTGCTATATTTCCAAGCGTAGAGCCTCCTGCCATATCAGAGCGGTTAAAGAAATCCTGTACCGGCACTTCTGCCGCCTCACAGATCGTGCGATATACTGCTGCTGACACTGCATCTGTGGTATATTTTTGATTTGCACTATGCTTAATAACAATTCCTGCATTTATATATGGATGATTGGTCGGATCTGTTTTATCCGCATAATTTGGATGCAATGCATGGGCATTATCTGCCGATACCATGAAACTTTCAGCCAGCATGCGCAGATAATCCTCCTGAGTTTTTCCATTTGCCAGCTGAATTCGCAGCAATACATCTTTCAAAAATGTGGACGCAGCTCCCTGTTTGGTTCCACTTCCTACTTCTTCGTTATCTAACATGCAGAATACCGGAATCATGGATCTGCTCTCTTCCACATCCTGCATCTTACATGTTCCTGCTTCCAGAAATCCCATCAGTCCTGCATAAGCACACTGCAGATCATCCAGACGACCGCAAGATACAAATTCTTCATTTGCTCCCCAGATACTGGCCTGAGATCTGCTGTAAAGGAACAGCTCCTGAGCCAGAATATCTTCTTCCTTCACACCGGCTGCCTCTGCCACGATCTGACGAAACTGTCCCGGTTCACATCCACAGGACATAAGCGGCAGCACATCTTTCTGGGCATTATATGTATATCCGCTGTTTACATCTCGATTCATGTGAATTGCCAGATTTGGAATCATCAGAAGATCTCTGTCAATATTTATTAACCTGGATGCAATCATTTTCTTTCCGGATTTATTAGTTTCACGAACCATTACCCTTCCGGATATGGACAGTGGACGATCAAACCACGGTGCAATTATCATTCCACCATATTTTTCCACATTCAGTTTTATATAATGTCCATCCACCACCATCTCTGGATTCTCTTTGATTTTAAAAGAAGGTGAATCACTGTGGCAAGCCATGATCTGGTATCCTGCCGCCTCCACTTTCGGTATCCGAAACGCAATCACTGCAGAATCATTTCTGGTTACATAATAACCTTTGCCGGAGTCCAGATTCCAGTGATCCCTTTCTTTTAATTCTTCATATCCTGCTGCCTGAAGCCTTCTCGTTACCGCATCTGCAGCGTGAAATGCATCTGGACTTTCTTTGATAAACGCGATCAGTTCTTCTGCTGTTTTCTTCATTGTAGTTACCCCCTGTTTTATATTCACATCTAATCTATTTTTATGCCGGCCAGTGCCTGTGCAAATGCATTATTCACAGGTTCCTGTGCCTCTTTTTTCTGCTTATTCAAATATCTCTGCACATCCTTTTTGCTGACACCTGCACCTTCTTTTTCCCGTCTTGCCTGAAAAGCAGAAAGTCTTTCTTTGTATCCACATTTACAGATAAATGTTTTTTCTCCGCCTTTTTCATACATTTCCATCTTTTTATGACAATTCGGACAGCGTGCATTTGTCACTCTGGAAATCACTTCTCGATGACCACATTCCCGGTCCTGGCAGACCAGCATCTTTGCCTGTTTGCCATTCACAGCCAGCATGCGTTTTCCACATACCGGGCATTTATGGTTCGTCAGATTATCATGACGGAAAACTCCGTCGTCTGCTTTTATCTCCTGCACAATTTCTCTGGTATAAACGTCAATTTCTTTCATAAACGTATCACGCTTCATCTGACCTTTTGCTATGCGTGAAAGCTTCATTTCCCAGTCCGCTGTAAGTTCCGGTTTCTTCAAATCTTCCGGAACCAATGTCAAAAGCTGACGGGCTTTTCCAGTCAGATGAATCTCATTTCCCTGTTTTTCCATCAGAAAACTGTGAAATAACTTTTCAATAATGTCTGCTCTGGTAGCTACTGTTCCAAGTCCCCCTGTTTCTCCCAGGGTTTTCACCGTCTTTGCATCCCGGCTTTCCATATATTTTACCGGATTCTCCATTGCAGATAATAGCGTTGCCTCTGTAAAGTAGGCAGGCGGCTTTGTCTTTCCTTTTGTAAGCTCTGTTTTCACTAAGGTTCTGTGATCTCCTGTATTCACAGATGGAAGGTTTTGTTCTTTTAACGTATCTTCCTGCTCTTCTGCTTCTTCCTGTTCATCGTATACGATTCTCCATCCCTGATCCAGCATTACTTTGCCTTTTGCGGCAAAGTTTTCACCTGCTGCCTGTGCTCTGAGTGAAGTCTGCATATAGATGCATGGCGGATACAGGACACTTAAAAATCTGCGCACTACAAGATCATAGATTCGACGTTCCTGTGTACTCATCTTGTCCAGCTGTACAAATTGTTCTGTTGGAATGATCGCATGATGGTCACTCACTTTTTTGTCATCTACAAAACTCTTATTCACACGCAGTGGCTGCATAATCAATGGTCCGGCCAGCTTTTTATATGGTCCGATACTGATCGCACGCAGCCGTTCTTTTATTGTCTCAGCCACATCTGCTGAAATGTATCTGGAATCTGTTCTCGGATACGTCAATACTTTATGATGTTCATAAAGCTGCTGCATAATATTTAACGTCTGCTTTGCCGAATAACCGAACTTCTTGCTGGCGTCCCGCTGTAATTCTGTCAGGTCATATAATCCCGGAGCTCCCACACTGCTTCTTGACTCCTTTACATCTGTCACTGTCAGCTGCGTTCCCTTTAAGGCATCCTGGATCTTTATTACTTTTTCTCTTGAAAATGTACGATAACTGCCACTTTTTTCATCCTGCCAGGTCCAGCGAATCTGACCATCCCAAATTTGGATTCCATAATATTCCTGTGGCTGAAACTCTTTAATCTGTTTTTCTCTCTTCGCAATCATTGCCAGAGTCGGAGTCTGTACTCTTCCACAGGACAATTGTGCATTGTGCTTACATGTCAGTGCTCTCGTTCCATTCATGCCAACCAGCCAGTCTGCTTCTGCCCGGCATACTGCTGCTTCATATAAATGCTGATATTTTCTGCCATCTTCCAGGTGAGCAAATCCTTCCCGAATCGCTTTATCTGTAACAGACGAAATCCACAGACGTTTGATCGGTTTATGACAATTGGCTTTTTCCAAAATCCATCTTGCAACCAATTCTCCCTCTCTTCCAGCATCTGTGGCAATGATAATTTCCCCGACATCTTTTCGATACAGCTGCGTTTTCACAGTCTGATATTGTTTTGCAGTCTGACGAATCACCACCAGCTGCATTTTCTCCGGCATCATCGGCAACGTGTTCATATCCCATTTCTGATATTTTTTATCATATTCTTCAGGGTCTGCCAGTGTTACCAAATGTCCCAGCGCCCACGTCACTATATATTTTTCCCCTTCCAGAGCGCCGCCGGAAGTCTTGCTGCAATGCAGCACTCTTGCAATATCCCGTCCTACTGACGGTTTCTCTGCTATTACAAGCGATTTCATAGTTACTCCTTTCAATAAATGAAGGCTGATGCACAATTTCTACATGCAGCAGCCTTTTCCTTTTAGGATACCAGTGTTCCCATTTTAAAAGATTCGATTGCAAGTTCTACAACCTGAGGATTACATTCGCGATACTTAAAATAGTAAAACAGTAAATTTATGTACTCATCCAGTTTGGATTTATTTTCACTGCCCACAAATCTTTTTTCTCCACATAAGAGACATTCATTTAACATTAAAAAAGTAGCAAATCTTTCATTTATATAAATATCTCTTTCATCCTCTGTATAATGCAGAAATTGAAGCGGTTTTCTTTTCACAATCCATGCAATCAGATAGGCAAAACTTTTTTCTGTTCGAATCCATTCGATTCCATGAAAATCTTTCAAACGGAATAAGTCTGCATAATAATCCATAATTAAGGCAAATAAAATGCGCTCATTGCATTCCACATGTCCTTCATATCCGGCTTCTTCTATAAAATGATTGGCAGAAGCCAGTACTTCCGTATATTTCTCGTGCAGTCTTTCTTCCCCGATTTTATCAATCATATCTTCATAACTGTATTCGCAGTTCATCTTTTACGCTTCCCTTTTCCATTCTTTTAATAACTTCAGCTCACTTAACTGCTCATGATGATTCATCACCATAACACTCATGTCAGATTCCATATTGTATCGCATATTTGAATAATAAACCGCCTGCCGCTCCTCCGCAAAATCATAGGCCGGACTTGGCAGTTTTTCCATTTCATATTCTCCGTTCTTTGCCTCACAAAGTAATTCACGGAAATGACTTTTTCGTCCCTGATTCTTTCTACTCTGCATACTTTTTTTCCTTTCGCAGCAGCACCGAATTGATGTATGCTGTCGCGTCTATCACGGTTTCTCTGTTTTTTCCTGTCGAATCATTTTCCGCTTTCCGTTCCTGGGTATCCGGTTGAGAAATATGTCTCCAGTCTGCATAGGTATCTCCACTGTAATACTGCGCACAACTCTCCCATCCCTGCTCACCCATTTCAAAACAGGTAGAAATAATTTCATCAATAGAATCTGCCAGCTGCGCCACTGTATTGGTATAACGAAGCAGGAAATGATTATCATTTCTGTACGGATACTTTACTCTGTGGTCAAACTCTCCATATACTTCTTCTGCTAATGTACGTACCTGTACCTCACAGAAATACTTTTCAAAACGAATAATATAATGCTGGGAACGATAACCTCGGTCCGTATGTTCCCTGTAAATCTTATCACCGAAAATATCCCGGTCTCCATATCTTGTATAAGCTACCGGCGGCTCTGCCAGATATCTCTGCGGTGTTGCGTTTGTCTGAAACCGTTCTATAATCCAGTCAAAGACGCCTTCCCATTCTTCTTTTGCCAAAATCAACACTCGCGCGCCTACCAGATCCTGGACTATATCCAGATAATTATCTACACTGATATTCAAATACTTTTTATTCTGGTATTTTCCGCGCTTTCGAATAATTTTCTCAATCAGATGCTTTGGATCTTTGGCTCTTGTACGGATGGAATGAATCGGCATCTTCATTCCATCCAGAAAATAATCTACAAATTTACTGCAATATTCCTCCATCTCTGGCTGTCTCTTGCAATAGTCGTCATAAATTGCCTCAAGTACGTCCCAGCTCAGACCGGAGTATAAAAATTCCTGTTCTACTTTATATTCTTTAAAAAACTGCTCTTTATCAAGCATACATTTATCAGCCCTTTTTGATCTATATTCTGGCTGGTGACGTAAATCTTTCTGAGATTCTCTTTATTCTACCGTCACACTCTTCGCCAGATTTCTCGGTTTATCCACGTCCAGACCTTTGGCAACGCTGACATAGTATCCCATTAACTGGAGCGGGATCACGGCCAGTGATGTTGTAAAATGTTCATCTGTTTTTGGAATGTATGTTACAAAATCTGCCGTATCTTCCATGCTGTAGTTGCCATAGCTTGTTACTGCACACAGGTATGCACCACGGCTCTTACATTCTACCATGTTGGAAAGTGTCTTTTCATACAGTTCACCTTGAGTCAGTACTCCGATGACTAACGTATTATCTTCCAGTAAAGAAATCGTTCCATGTTTCAATTCTCCGGCTGCATATGCTTCCGAATGAATATAACTGATTTCTTTCATCTTCAGACTGCCTTCCAGGGAAATTGCGTAATCCAGTCCCCTTCCAATAAAGAAGATGTCTTTTGCGTTTGCCTGCTTTGCCGCAAACCACTGAATTCGCTCCTTGTCATCCAGAACTTTCTTGATCTTCTCCGGAAGCATCAGCATCTCTGTTATCAGTTCTTCATAATATTCTTTTGTAATTTCTTCTCTTACAAAAGCAAACTGCACTGCCAGCGCATAGATTGCTGCCAACTGTGTACTGTAAGCTTTTGTGGTAGCTACTGCAATCTCCGGACCTGCAAGAGTGTAGAATACATTATCAGCCTCTCTCGCAATAGAAGATCCTACTACATTAACAATCGCCAGGGTACGAATCCCCCTGCTTTTCGCCTCACGAAGTGCTGCAAGGCTGTCAGCGGTCTCTCCGGACTGACTGATGATCATTACCATACCATTTGGGTCAAGAATCGGTTTGCGGTAGCGGAATTCGGATGCCAGTTCTACACGTACCGGTATTCTTGCCAAATCTTCCAGTACATACTGAGCAGCCACACCTACATGGTAAGCAGAACCACAGGCTACAATATAAATCTGAGAAATCTGGCGAATATCTTCTGTTGACAGTTCTACCGAAGTCAGATCTATATTATTTTCTTTTATAACAGAATTCAGTGTATCCTTTACAGCCTTTGGCTGTTCCTGGATTTCTTTCATCATGAAATGTTCGTATCCTGCTTTTTCTGCAGCTTCTGCATCCCATTCGATCTCTACCAGTTCTTTTTCGATCTCGTCGCCATCCAGATTGTAGAATGTGATCTGACCTTTCTGAAGGCGTCCGATTTCCATATTGCCAATATAATATACATTTCTTGTGTATTTCAAAATCGCCGGAACATCTGATGCGAGATAGCATTCTCCATTCTCTACACCAAGAATCATTGGGCTGTCTTTTCTTGCCACATAGATCTCTTCCGGATAATCTTTAAACATCACTGCCAGTGCATAGGAACCACGTATACGAATCATCGCATGATTGAGTGCATCCACTGGTGTTCCTACATACTTTTTATAATAATAATCAATCAGTTTTACTGCAACTTCTGTATCGGTTTCTGAATAAAACTGATATCCCTTGCGGAGCAGTTTATCTTTTAGTTCCTGATAATTTTCAATGATTCCATTGTGTACCGCTACCACATTACGATCATCACTGCAATGTGGGTGTGCATTATCTACAGACGGTTCACCGTGAGTGGCCCATCTGGTATGACCGATACCACAGTCGCCGCGAAGAGTTTTTCCCTCATTCGTTTTCTCTGCCAGTACTCTCAGACGTCCTTTCGCCTTTACTACTTCTACCGGGTCACTGCCGTTACGTACTGCCATCCCGGCAGAGTCATATCCTCTGTATTCCAATTTTGCAAGTCCGTCCAATAATATCGGTGCTGCCTGACGGTCACCAACAAATCCTACTATTCCGCACATAAATATTCTCCTATCTTCTTATCTTATGCCTTCTCCTCCAATACAGAAGTACAATGCGGGCATCTGGTTGCCTTTATAAAAATTTCTTCATATACTTTCTCCCTTATATGTTTGCACCACCGTCAAATATTATAAACTTGACATCAATTACTGTCAATCTGCGAATGATCGTCAAATTTCTCCAATGTTCGCAAATTCTATTTTCTGATTTCCAACAGTTTCTGTTTTAATTCATTTTCCATCTTCAACATATCTGCTTCTGCCTGCAAACGCTTCTGACGTCCTTCGCTCTGAATCTGTAATACTTCATCAAAAGTCTTTACCAGTTCTGCATTTGTCTGGGTCAGCGTTTCCATATCGACAATGCCTCTTTCCGATGCTTTGGCCGTAGAAACTGTAGCCTCGTGCAGTGCGCTGGCATTCTTCTTCAGCAATTCATTTGTCATATCTGTCACTGCATTCTGTGCTTTCGCTGCCCGCTGAGCATGTTCCAGTCCCAGAGCTATAACCATTTGATTCTTCCACAAAGGAATGGTGTTCACCAGCGTCGACTGAATCTTTTCTACCATCATGGTATTGTTGTTCTGAATCAGGCGAATCTGTGGGGCTGTCTGCATGGAAATCATACGGCTCAACTCCAGGTCATGCAGTTTCTTTTCGAATCTGTCACAATAACTGGACAGATCTTTTGCTTCCTGGGCAAGAAGCTGATCATTTCCAGCCTGAGCTTTTTCCATCAGTTCTTTCAACTGCGTGTTTCTCACCTCATCCAGCTTTTTCTTACCTGCAGCAATGTACATAGATAATTCTTTATAATACGTAAGATTTAACGCATACATCTGATCCAGCATTGCTGTGTCTTTTAACAGCTGTACCTGGTGCTCTTCCAGTCCATCACAGATCTTGTCTACATTTACTTCTGCTTTATCGTATTTTGCTTTCATGGCATCCAGCTTGTTCTCACCTTTACGGAAAAATCCAAGAATCCCTTTCTTTTCATTATCCACATCAAAGTTCTTCAATTCTGCTACCACATCTGTCAGCATATCTCCTACTTCACCGAGATCCTGTGACTTTACATTTGCCAATGCTTTTTCTGAAAAAGCTGCCAGCTTCTGTTGGGCACCTGCACCATACTGAAGAATCATGTTGCCATCTGACAAATTGATCTGCTGAGAGAATGCCTGAATTTGCTGCAGTTCTTCTGGTGTAAAACGAGCTTCTTCTTCCATTTTCTCTTTTGTTTCTGCCACAGTCTCTTCCTCTTTCTTCGCAGGCAGTTCTTCTTTTTCCGGGAATGGAGTCAGTGTCAATGTCGGTGCGGTTCCCGCCAGTTTTTCAAATTCATCACTCATAGCTCTTCTCCTTTATCTTTTTTCCGGTCAGACCTTCCTGGGCAAGCAATGTATGCAATACAGAAATATCTGCCGTAATATCCATTGATGTATCCTGATATAAATTATCAAACAACTTTGCAAATGCCTGATTCAGCGTATCAAGAGTATCTTCAATCTCTTTCTTTGATTTTGCAATATTGTTCAATTGTTCCGGATGCTGTCCTTCCAGTTCTTCCTCTGTCAGCTTTTCATACGAATCCAGAAGTTTGATCGTAGTCGGAAGGTAATATTTCATGAGCTTCTTTGTGTCATCTGCACATTCCGGATGATCCTTTACATATTCAAAAATCTTTCTTGTCACAATTTCAAGATCATATAATTTTTGTGATACTTCCTCATCGCTGATTGCATCATTACTCTTACGTATCTTTTCTATATAATTCTTCCCATCTGTAATCAATTTGCGTACTTCCGGAGGTAACTCTGCTGTTTCTTTCTCTTCTCTTGCTCTTTTGGAAGCTTCCAATGCCTGCTGGTTCTGTTTTTCTTTCTTTTCCTGTAAAAATGTCTGATACGCAGAATCTGTGACGAACAATTTTTTTTCATCCAGATCCAGATGCCCCTGCAAGAACATATTATTCTGAAGCATATCCTGAATGTCCTTTGTGACTTCTTTTTCGCTTCTTCCACTTGCAGAAGCCAGTTCTTCCAACGGGATGCTGCTGCGTTTTCCGATCTTTTTTACATAATTTTTAAACTTCTTAATCTGCTTCAGTGTGCCGCTGCCTTTCCAGCTCATACAGCCAAATCCGGCCGCCATAAGAAGCAGTACAACTTCCGGAACTGTCAGTACGACTCCGGTTATTTTACTTGCTATTACCAAAGTCAATACACCCGCCATACACCCAAGGATTCCGGCAATGCCTAATGTAAATAAAAAATATCCCTTTAATCTTCCGCTGCCTCCCGGAGAATATAATTCCTGTCTCGTTGATTCTGCAGACATCTGAACACTCTGTGTCTGTCTTGCCGATCCCTTCCATGGATTCTGAGCTGCTTCCATTTTATGCTGGGCATTCTTCATATAATCCGGTCTGCAATCTGCTTTTCCTTCATCTGTAACGGAAAAAACTATGTTTTCCGCTATCGTTCCTACTGTCTTCTGAATTTCTGTACTTAATTGACTGAAATCCTGGCTTTCAATGGCTTTTTGAACCATATCGCTGATCTCACTCCCTAAGTTACTATATTTTAAATCTGACATATTTACCCGCCTTTACTATTTTTTATTCAAGACTTGCTCTTCTCAAGTATATCGCAAATAGGAATAACTGTACATAAAAAGGTAGACAAAAATTCTAAGAATATTTATTTCCCCCTTGCTTTTTTCTCAGAAAAGATATATTATTTACATACGATATAACATAGTATTTAAAACTACATATGATAGTTATTGATATTTAGGAGGTTATTTATGGAAAATACAACAATAAACAAATCCTATGGGAAACTTCCCACAGCATCTATACGTAAAATGGAGATCAAAGATCCTGGCAGCTCTATTACACATTTTATCGGATTGATTATGGCTTCTCTCGGTACTGCACCACTCATCGTTCGTGCCGGACGTCATGATAATCCTGTTTGTATGATTTCCATGGCGATTTTTATGGCCAGTATGATTCTTCTTTATGCTGCCAGTACCACTTACCATACTTTTGATATTTCACCATCTGTCAACAAATTATTGAAAAAAGTGGATCATATGATGATATCGATCCTGATTGCAGGAAGTTACACACCAGTATGTCTTCTGATCTTACACGGTCGCCAGCGTGTGATTCTTTTATCTGTTGTCTGGGGTCTTGCAATTGCCGGTATTTTAATTAAAGCATTTTGGATCTATTGTCCAACGTGGTTTTCTTCTTTATTATATATCGGTATGGGATGGACTTGCGTCCTGGCTTTCAAAACGATTGTACAATCTCTGACACCGGCAGCTTTCTTCTGGCTGTTAACCGGAGGTATTATTTATACCGTTGGCGGTGTCATTTATGCATTGAAACTGCCAATTTTTAATTCCAAACATCAGAACTTTGGATCCCATGAGATTTTCCATCTGTTTGTCATGGGTGGAAGTCTTTGTCATTACATTTTTATGTTCTTCTATCTTGCATAAAAGATTATTCAGGAATTTTAAAAGCCGCAAAATCACTATTTTGATTTTGCGGCTTTTCTATTTTTCAGGAATACCTCATCATTCTTATCGTAAGTTACGCATCATGCCTTGGCATGACAGACTTCTTCTACACATTTTTCTCAAAACGACGTATAATAAATTATGTGTCCGCAATCGTGTATCCTGTTTACTTTCGTATTTCACAAAATGTTCTACTTGAATAATATACTGCTATCTCGATTGCTTTATCTTATAAATTCAGGAGATTCTTATGTATAACTATACTTATATTGTAAAATGTAACGATGGCACCTTCTATACCGGCTGGACAAATGATTTACAAAAAAGAATTCACACTCATAATGCCGGAGCCGGGGCCAAATATACTCGTTCACGTCTTCCTGTTGTATTGGTATATTATGAAATCTATACGACCAAACAAGAAGCTATGAAACGCGAATATGCTATCAAACAGTTATCAAGAAAAGAAAAAGAACTATTGATCGCCTCATTCTCTATGAAATAGAAAAAAGAGTCCGAATATAATTCGAACTCTCAAGAGGCGCAGACCGGATTTGAACCGGTGGATACTGGTGTTGCAGACCATTGCCTTACCACTTGGCTACTGCGCCTTAACATATTTATTATAGCAAATATTGCTATGTTTGTCAATCTATTTTTTAGATTGATGACTCCAAGGGGATTTGAACCCCTGTTACCGCCGTGAAAGGGCGGTGTCTTAACCACTTGACCATGGAGCCGAAATGTCATCTCATATACATTTATATGAAAAAACTCCCCGAGTTGGGCTCGAACCAACAACCCCTCGGTTAACAGCCGAGTGCTCTACCATTGAGCTATCGAGGA